>VGVY01000014.1 GCA_016873835.1 Ignavibacteria bacterium | reverse complement strand
TCCAACAGAAACTTTATCACCATCTTTTACATTTACTTCTTTTACAATTCCTCCTATTTCAGTCGGAACTTCAACTGTCGCTTTGTCTGTTTCAATTTCCAAAATTATTTGATCAGCAAAAACTTTATCTCCGGTTTTTACTATTACTTTTGAAACTTGTGCGCTTGTAATATTTTCTCCAAGCTCCGGAATTTTAAATTCATAAACACCTTTTGATGATCGGTGATCGGTGATAGGTGATTTGGTCGGTGGTTTTTCGGTTATTTTTTGTTGATTTGTTTGTAATGGTGGTTCAGATTCATTTTTTTCCTCAAATGATTGATCGCCGGCAACTGATAACTGACCACTATTTTCCGACGACTGCTCGCTTACCTCAACAGAAATTAAGGGCTCACCTACTTTGGCTTTACTTCCCTCTTTAACAAAAATTTCTTTTACAATTCCGGCTACATCAGAAGGAACTTCAACTGTTGCTTTATCTGTTTCAATCTCAACTACAACTTGATCAACAGAAACCTTATCACCAATTTTTACATTTACTTTTATTACATCTGCAGAATTAATTCCATCGCCAAGATGCGGTAATCTAAAATCTACAATCATTTTTCATCCGTTAAATTTTTTAAGCTTTTGCCGGATTTAATTTATCCGGATTTATTCCTAATTCTTTTTGTGCTTTCTTTACTACCTCAGATTTTAATTTACCTTCCTTCATTAATGAATATAGAGATGCATATGCAATATGTTTTGCATCAACTTCAAAGAAATCACGTAATGATGTTCTTCCTTCGCTTCTTCCAAATCCAAATGTGCCGAGTGAATGTAGTGGACTTGGAAACCATTTAGCAATTGCATCTGTCGAAAGCTGCACATAATCCGAAGCAGCAACAAATACTCCACTTTCACCTTTTGTTATTTCAGCAACGAATGGAAGTTTTGCCTCTTTGTCTGGATTCAACATATTCCATCTTTCTATTTCTTGTGCATCTAGATGCAGATTTTTATAACTAGTTACACTCCAAACATCTGCTGCTACGCCATATTTTTCTTCAAGTGTCTGAGATGCTTTGATTACTTCATTCAAAATTGTTCCGCTGCCAAGTAATTGGACTTTCTCTTTTGCATTCTTCAAATCACTCTTTTTAAATTTATATAGCCCTTTCAAAATTCCATCTTTAATATTCTTAGAGGTTGGAATTTCTGGTTGTACATAATTTTCATTCATTATAGTAATATAATAGAATACATCTTCACGCTTTTCATACATACGATAAATTCCATCTCGAATGATTACAGCTAACTCATACGCAAACGCCGGATCATAAGAAATAAGATTAGGAACCGGGTAAGCAAGTAAATGAGAATTACCATCTTGATGCTGCAAACCTTCACCGGATAGAGTTGTTCTACCGGCTGTTGCACCAAGAATAAATCCTTTTGTTCTCATATCTGCTGCAGCCCAAACCAAATCTCCAACTCTTTGCATTCCAAACATTGAATACAATGTAAAGAAAGGAATTGTATTAACTCCTTGTGTCGCATAAGCAGTTCCAGCAGCAATAAATGATGACATCGAACCAGCTTCAGTAATTCCCTCTTCCAATATTTGTCCGTTCTTAGCTTCTTTATAATAAAGTAAACTATCTTTGTCGACTGGTTCATACAATTGACCGGGGTGAGAATAAATTCCAACTTGACGGAACAGCGCCTCCATTCCAAAAGTACGTGCTTCATCGGGAACGATTGGAACAATTAAATGACCAATCTCTTTATCGCGCAAAAGTTTACTAAGTATTCTTACAAAAACCATTGTTGTGGATACTTCTCTTCCTTCAGTTCCCTCATAAAATTCTTTAAACAATTCTTCTGATGGAGTTTTAAGCGGAGATGTTTTTACAACTCTCTTGGGAACATAACCACCAAGAATTTTCCTTCTCTCTTTCAGATATTTTATTTCGGCAGAATCTTCTTCTGGTCTATAAAAAGGAGCTTTAACAACTTCTTCGTCGCTTAATGGAATAGCAAAGCGTGTTCTAAATTCTTTAAGTTCATCTTCGTTTAATTTCTTTTGCTGATGGGTAATATTTTTTCCTTCACCGGCTTCTCCTAGTCCGTAACCTTTTACTGTTTTTGCAAGTAATACAGTCGGTGCGCCTTTATGTTCAATTGCAAATTTATAAGCGGAAAAGACTTTTTCAGGATCATGTCCGCCCCGTTTCATTTTCATCAATTGTTCGTCGCTGTACTTTTCAACCAACCTTAGAAGCTCGGGATATTTACCGAAGAAATTTTCACGAATATATTTTCCGTCATGAACAATGTAATTCTGAGATTCACCATCAATTACTTCATTCATTCTTTTTAAAAGGATTCCGTTTTTATCTTGTTCTAATAAAGCATCCCAATCGCTGCCCCAAATAACTTTTAAAACATTCCAGCCAGCACCACGAAAACTTGCTTCAAGTTCTTGAACAATATTTCCATTGCCACGTACCGGTCCATCAAGCCTCTGTAAATTACAATTGATTACAAAAATTAAATTATCAAGTTTTTCTCGTGCTGCAAGTGAAATCGCTCCAAGTGCTTCGGGTTCATCTGTTTCGCCATCGCCAAGGAAAGCCCAGACTTTTTGATTGCTTGGTTTTTTCAAACTGCGGTCTTCAAGGTATCTTGCAAAACGTGCCTGGTAAATTGCTTGTATAGGACCAAGTCCCATAGATACTGTTGGAAATTCCCAAAAATCTGGCATAAGCCAAGGATGCGGATAAGATGAAAGTCCGCCGCCTGGTTTTAATTCTCTTCTAAAGTTTTCTAACTGCTCTTTTGAAATTCTTCCTTCGAGGAAGGCGCGCGCATAAATACCCGGAGAGGCGTGACCTTGAAAATAAATTATATCTCCGTCATGATTTCCATCTTTACCGCGAAAGAAATGATTGAATCCAATTTCATACAATGTTGCCGCAGATGCATAAGTTGAAATATGTCCGCCTATTCCAGCTTCTTCTTTGTTTGCACGAACAACCATAGCCATTGCATTCCAGCGAATCAAACTTTTTATTCGTCGCTCAATTTCTCTACCACCCGGGAATGGCGGCTGCTGTTCTTTTGGAATTGTGTTTATATATGGAGTGTTTGCTGTAAACGGTAAATCAACTCCAGACTCATGAGCATAAGCGCTGAGATTATGCAACAAATCTTTTACTTTATCAGGGCCGCCGGATTGAAGCACATATTCAAGTGATTCAAGCCATTCGCGAATTTCAATTTCATCAAGGAGTGGTTGACCATTATTATTAGTATCGTTCATTGAATTTCCTTTAACTTTCTACTTGTCTTTTGATAAGTAATATTACAAGAACGGATACAAATTTAAGAATTAATTGTATTCAATTCTATTAAGAGAGATAACGGGGTCTAATAAAAAGAAGTTCAAGACGATAAAAGGAGGTAATGAATAACCTCCTCATCTTAATACTTTGTGCTGTTAAAAATAAATTGTTTTTAGGTTGATGAAGAAAGTAAGGTTATTCAAATCGCGATTTTGAAGTTTAGAAATGGAAATATCTTTGTTCATTTCATTCAAGCCGGCAACAAAACGATAGCCCGCACCAATTGCTATGCGAGTGAATGAATCGAAATTAATTTCTAATAATACACTTGGCTGAGCAAAATAGAATTGTGTTCCAAATATATTTAAGAAATCATCCAGCAAACCATTTTTCTGTTGGTAATCTTTTACGAATCCGATGCCAGCGAAAAGACTGTAACCAAAATGTACAAGATTTTCAGGATTAATTGTGTTTTCGATTTCCACACCTAACATTCCGGAATTAACTTTTGAGTGAGTTAGATTTGCATAACCTGAAAGCCCCACATAAAAAGAATTGTTAAGATATAATCCGCTTGTAAAACCAATTAATCCGGCAACTTGATTTTGAATTGGTGTAAATATCATAGCTGGTCTAGAAACATGATGAACTGTTGTATTATCGGAAAGTAATGTTTCTGAATATGAACTTTGACTTGTTTGACCGAATAAAAGGGCAACATCAAACAGAATAAATAAAACTAATGAAGATTGGAAATACTTTTTCATTGTTTGCCTTTTTGTTTATTGATTTTCGAGTTGTATAATTTTAGTTCTTGTTTCGAACGATTTAATTCTTCTTTCAAGCGGCTTAATTCCAAATAAAAATCTTGTTGCACTAAAACGCTTAACAATTATTTCATAGATAAGAAAACTTGCTCCAAAGGTTAGAACTACCAGCAAGAAAAATTTAGGAACGATTCCCCAGTTCCATTGAATTATGTAATAGCCAAATACAATCATAACTGTTTGATGAAGAATGTAGAGCGGATAAACTGATTCGTTTGCATAAGAAATAACTTTACTCGGTTTGTTTAAGAAAATTTTAGCATAACCAAGAATTGCAAGAAGCCAGGATGTAATAAATGTCCACTTAAATATTCCATACAGATAAATAAACCAATCGGCTTCTTCGAATGGAATTTCGAAAGTCGGTCCCCAAACAAATAAAATCAAAATTGCAGATGGTATTGCTGCCATTATAAGCGATTGTTTTCGTTTTAAAGTTATAGCATCCCAAAAACCATCTATCGATGCAATCAAAAATCCAAACAGAAAAACTGTAAACGAAATGCTGTGATTATACCAATCATCAATTAATGCATGCGAAGTTGGAAATTTTCGGACGAGTAGATAATAAAACAATAGCAATGGGATAATAATCAAATAAATCGTGTTTGGATTACTTTTAACAAATCCGCTTATTCTATTTTTTATTGTGATTGATTTATCACTTCTTAAAAAGAGAAATATTGGAAGTGCAAAGAACGAATAAACAAAAATGTAAAGTACATACCAGAGATGATGCCAGCTTAAACTTCCACCCATTGGATATGGTACAAAATTGAACACAGTTTTCCAGAATTCCCAATAGTTTGCAAATTGAACGCCATTAGAAATTCTTTCAAAATAAATTTGAGGAGGAACTATTACTAACATTCCAAAAATAAGCGGTATAAATAATCTTTTAGCTCTTTCGAGAAGAAATTTTCCACTCGTTCTTTTACCAAGTGAGTAATAAACCACTATTCCAGAAATAAGAAATAACAGAGGCAAGCGCCACTGACTTAAAAATGCCATCCATGTTTCGAACCATTCTGCTGTTGTGGAATTTTTTATATGAAATTCCCACGGCACGAAAACCATTCCAACGTGATAAAAAATCAATAAATAGAATGCTAGGACTCTCAGCCAATCTATGTCATATCTTCTGTTTGTTGTTTCCATAGTATCTTTCCTTTTTAATGTTTATTGTGAGGGCAAAGTTATCTTATTAGTTACATTAATAATTGTGGTTTGTCACGAACGGCGAAAAAATGGGTACGAAGTGGAAATCATGTTCATTGAAGAGCAAATCAAACTAAAACTAATTTCAAGCTTATGTTAAATGAAATTATATACACACACAATGACTCCCTTTTATACCTATTATAATCCCATTCACACCAAGAGATTATATTTTATTTAAGAAATGACAGATATTTTGTGTGTGAATTAATAAATTACAATCAACATTCAGCATAGAATATGTATTTATTTGAAAAACAAAGTAAGCTAAAAATTTTCTTTATTTGTTTTGCCATTGCTACAGTAATGGGCTTAACGAGTGCTGCAATAAATGTTACTGCTGAAATTGCAGATAATTACAATAAACTGACTCCACAAGAAATTTTTTACATCATAATTTTTCCTTTGATAGATGAACTGACCGGCGTTTACACATTTTGGTTATTAATTCCGGCTATTCTTGCATTCTTTAAAAGATATCCATTATATAAACACAATATTTTAAATCGGTTGCCGTTTTATTTACTCTTCACAGTTGCAGTTGGTTTAACGCACACGTCGATGATGTACATTTCTCGGTCAATAATTTATCCGGCTCTAGATTTTGGAACATATGATTATGGATACATTCCATTCAGAATAGTAATGGAATACTTAAAGCAATTCATAATTTTTTGGGTTGTTTATGCTATTTATATTGTAATAAAAATGAATAAAGAAAAAGAAGAACAAAAAATAAGAACAGCAAAACTTGAAGAGCTTTTAACCAAAACCCGGCTCGAAGCATTAAAGATGCAGCTCAATCCTCATTTTCTTTTCAACACTCTAAATATGATTTCTTCTACAATGTATGATGATTTAGAAACAGCTGATAAAATGATTGCAAACTTGAGTGATCTTTTAAGAATCACTTTAAAAAGTTCTGGAAAAGGAGAAAATAAACTAAAACATGAAATTGAAATACTGAATCTCTACATCGAAATAATGAAGTCACGCTTCAAAGATAAGTTAGAAGTCAAAATTAATATAGAGAAGAAACTCGAAAATGCTGTCGTTCCAAATTTTTTATTCCAGCCGTTAGTTGAAAACTCAATTAAATATGGTATGGAAAATTTAAGATCAACCAAAATTTCTATCGCTATAAAACGAGAAAATGAAAAACTACTTCTGCAAGTAAAAGACAATGGGCCGGGCATAAATAAAAATGATGGAAATATTTTGAAAAAAGGAGTTGGTTTATCAAACACGGTTGAACGACTTGAGAAACTATATGGATCTGATTATGAGTTTAATTGGGAAAATCTTCCAGAAGGAGGATTAGTAATTAATATTTCAATTCCATATAAAAAAGAAAATGAATGAAAAATTAAAAATATTAGTTGCAGACGATGAACAACCATCAAGAAGAAAAGTGATTTCTTTTCTTAAAGAGCTTCAAAAAAATGTTACGATTATCGAAGCTGAAAACGGAAAAGAAGCGATTGATAAAATAAAATCTGAAAAACCAGATTTAGTTTTGTTGGATATTCAAATGCCGGGATTTGATGGATTTACTGTAATACAAAATGTTGGTATAGATATCATGCCGCCGGTCGTTTTCATAACAGCATACGACCAATATGCTATAAACGCATTTGAAATTAATGCCGTTGATTATTTATTAAAACCTTTCGATAAAAACCGATTCAAAAAATCATTTGACCGAGCAATTGAACATATTCATTCAAAAAATAAACTAGGTAATGATTACAAACTGCTGATTGAAGAAATAAAAAAAGAGAAAAAATATCTTGATCGGTTCATGGTAAATATCGGCTCAAAATATTTCTTCATTAATGTGAATGAAATAATTTACGTAAGCGCAGAGGAAAAATATATTGAACTTCATACGGACAAAGGAAAATATTTAGTTCGCGAAACGATGAACAACACGGAAGAATCACTTGATCCACAAAAGTTTGCACGAATTCACCGCTCATACATTGTCAATATTGAACAAATTAAAGAGATGCAGCCATGGTCTCATGGTGATTATGTAGTACTTCTCAAAAATGGTGAAAAAATTCAGATGAGCAGAAGATTTAAAGATAGATTGATTTAGAAATTTAACTGATCCAACAATATTATTAATCCCAAACTCTTGTACCTGAAGCCCAATGTTTAATTATATTTTTTTGAGTTAAATCCAAAGTTGAAGCCGGATGAACATATGTGTAAATTTTCAATGGCATGTTCCCTTTATTAATCTCATTCCAAATCTCTTTTTTCAATTCATTTCTTTTTCTGCTTGCAAGTCTTTCCCATTCAGAAAAATTTAATTGTTTTCTTCCAACATTAACATCATCGATAATTAACCAAGATACCGGAGCAACGTGGCTGTACCAAGGCCACTCTGTTTCATTTGAATGGCAGTCATAACAAGATTTTTTGAAAATTTTTTTTACTTCTGCTGGGGCTTTTAAATCTCCCGTAACTGGAGGATTTGTTCGTTCAACTTCAACAAACTGTAAGGCAATTAAAGCAATAAATAACAGCATTAAAAACCACTTAAATAACCTTCCCATGCTGAACTCCAATTAAATTCAAAATCAATTTAACTAATAGTAACTTTGTTTGAAATTACATTTTTCACTTTCATAAAGAATTCTTTTAGAAAAACAATAATGCTGTCTAATGTTAATCCTTTTGTTTGAATTTCCAGTTTTAGATTTTCTTTATCTTGAACAAATTTTATTTCTTTAGAATGATTTTTATTAATGAAATCGAGTAGACTTATAAACTGATTCTTGTAAAAATCTTCTTTATCCCCTTTTGGAAGTATAACCACTGTTCTTTCTTTTTGGATTATAACTCTTTCGAATAATGAATAAGAAGCGAAATATCTAAGAATTGCTGTCTCTATAAGTCTTTCAACAATTAATGGGATTTTCCCAAATCGATCTTTCATTTCTTCCTTAAGCTCATCAGCTTCTTCGGCTTTCAACATTGTGAAGAGTGCAGTATAAAAACTTAATCTATCGGATTGATCCGGCATGTATTCTTTTGGAATTCCTATTTCATAAAAGGTGTCTATCGTTGTTTCTGCTCGATCTGTATGTTTTGGAAGATTATTAAATAAGTCTTTAAACTCTTCCGATTTTATTTCTTCAACAGCTTCATCAAGCAATTTCATATAGAGATCAAATCCCACAGAATCGATAAAACCACTTTGTTCAGTTCCAAGCAAATTACCGGCTCCGCGGATTTCAAGATCTCGCATGGAAATACTAAATCCTTCACCCAAGTCAGTATATTCTTCAATTGCCTGAAGACGCTTAACAGCTTTCTTAGTAACAGAATTTAGAGATGGAACAAGAAAATAGGCATATGCTTGTCTATCAGACCGCCCCACTCTTCCGCGTAATTGATGCAGTTCTGCTAAACCAAATCGGTCAGCACGATTCACTATAATAGTGTTCACATTTGGAATATCAATTCCAGATTCAATTATTTTTGTAGAAACGAGCATCTGATATTTTTTATTCAAAAAATCATAAATAACTTTTTCAAGTTGTGCCGGCTTCATCTGCCCATGTGCTATTGCAATATTTATTTCCGGAATATGTTTTTTTAAATAAGAAGTTATTTTATCAATTGATTGTACTCGGTCGTGAACATAATAAATTTGTCCGTTTCTTTTAATCTCATTTAAGATCCAATCTCGAACTCGATGAATATTAAAAGTGTCAACTTTAGTATAAATTGGCTGACGGTTCGGCGGAGGTGTGGCAATGATTGATAAATCTCTTGCGCCAAGCAATGACAAATTAAGTGTTCTTGGAATTGGAGTTGCGGTTAATGAAAGTGTGTCTACATTAGTTCTTAATGAACGTAATTTTTCTTTTGCCATTACCCCAAATCGATGTTCCTCGTCAACAATCAATAAACCCAAATCTCTAAACCTGATATCATTTGAAAGAAGTCGATGAGTGCCAACTACAAAGTCCACTTCGCCTTTTTCTAATTTTTTAATTATTTCTGATTGCTCTGATTTTGATTGAAATCTTGATAACGCTTCAACTCGTACCGGAAATTGCGCTAACCGGTCTTTAAAAGTATTAAAGTGCTGCTCTGCTAATATTGTGGTTGGAACAAGCATGGCAACTTGTTTACTTTCGTTAATTGCTTTGAATGCTGCACGGACAGCTATTTCTGTTTTCCCGAATCCAACATCTCCGCACACTAATCGATCCATCGGGTTTTCACTCTCCATATCTTGCTTTACTTCTTCAGTAACTTTTGTCTGATCGGGCGTATCTTCATATAAAAATGAAGCTTCTAATTCTTTCTGCCAAATTGAATCATGACTAAATGAAATTCCTTTTGCAGATTTACGTTTTGCATAGAGTGAAATTAATTCTCTCGCTGCATCTTTTATTTTCGATTTAACTTTTTTCTTAGTTGATTTCCATTCATTACCGCCAAGTACTGAAAGTTTTGGTTCAGCGTTTTCTTTAGATGAAAACTTTTTGACTAGCGATAAGTAATTTAGATTAACATAAACTACTCCTCCTTCAGCATAAATAATTTTTATTGATTCTTGATCAACTTGACCAATTTTTATTGTCTCTAATCCAACATATTTACCAATGCCAAAATTTTCATGAACTACAAAATCACCTTTGTTTATTGATGAAAAATCTTTGGTCCGCGATTTTTTTCTGTTATACCTAGATGAAAGTTTCGTTCTATAAGGTTTGTTAAATATATGATAGTCTGTTAAAACCAAAAGCTTATCATTTTTTGAAATGAATCCGCTTTTAATTGGAATGATAATGATTCTCAACTTTGATTTTTCAATCAGCTCGGCAAGTTCAAATCTGAATTCTGAAAGTAATTCTGTGAGTCGTTTCTGCTGCAGTTCGTTTTCCACGGCTATAATTACGTCATAATCTTTAGTGCAATATTCTATGATTAATTTAAAAAGGGTTTCATAATTCGAATTGATTGATGGAGAATCTATTAAATTAAGGTCCAGCTTTGTTTCATTATTTCCTAACGGCAGTTCTATAATCCATCGAGCTTTTTTTTCAAAAAGTTTTTCTAAGTCGCTTAATTCAATATTATTGTTTTGAACTTGTTCGGCAGCTTGTTCTTTCTCTTGTTCTTCAAAAAGTTCTTCTTTTAATTCATCATCAATTTCTTCTTCAACAAAACTTTGTTCTAATATCTCGAAGTCAGGATGGAAAATATTTTCTAATTCGAATTGTTCAGCAAAAATTAATGGGTTCTCAAAATAATCGAATATAGAACCGGTGAATTCACTTTCATCATTTTCAATTGATGATGCAATAGAAACAGATTCAATATTATTGAGTGATCTTTGATTCTCAGGATCAAAGTGGCGAATTGATTCTATAAAATCTCCATCGTATTCTAATCTTGCCGGAATCTTTTCGCTGAAAGACCAAAAATCAATAATTGATCCGCGAATAGAATACATTCCCGGAGAATCTACAAATTTGCCGCTATTGTAATTAATGGAATTTAAATACTCTATTAATTCATCATAGCCCAAATTATTGCCAATTTCAATTTTAGTAGTGTTTTTTTCAATTTCATTTCTCGAAGGAATTTTTTTCGTCAGCAGATTATAGGTGGAAATCAAAATACATTTTTCCCTATTTGCTAAATCAGTTAAGCGTTCTTGAAGTGTATCGGTTGTAAAATCATCCGCACTCACAATAAAATCTTCTAATCCTAAAATGCTGAGTTCAACTTTAGTTTCATTAATATTTTGAACTGACGGGCAAAGCATTAAAATATGATTTTCAATTTTTGAAATAGAGGAAACAATCAATTGTCTTAAAGATCCGGCAAAAGGTGAAACAAAAATTTTTTTGTTAATAAATTCATTATTCTGAATTTTTTGTTTCAGACTATCAAGAGATATTAGTTTTTCTAAAAGCAAATTATCTGTTTCGTTCATTTAATTAAAACTCATCATTATTAATGAAAAATGGTATAAGCCTCCTTAATGAAATGATGATCCTCATTTAAAATATACTTCACCCAAAACGCATAGCGTCTGGGAAAGTTTTCCAGAAAAAGCGACAATTAAAATTACAACGTTATTTTATCATTTACATATTTATCATTATCATTTTAAAATGCATATGACAAATAGAATTTGTGGTTCACATTTCTTTCATTTTTATATTATTTTAGTTAATGTATTCCTCAACATCATTTTAGGAATTTGAAAATGGCACTTCTCAAAGCTCGTAAACCGGTAGAATTAAAACCCGAAGACTTAAGATGGAAATGTGATCCGGAAATATTTGAGTTCGATACGACTAAAACTGTAAAACCGATTGAAGGAATCGTTGGTCAAGAGCGCGCTCTTAAAGCATTGCAAATAGGAGTTGAACTAAAAAGTCCCGGATACAACATATTTGTTACTGGACTTTCGGGCACTGGTAAATTCACTACAATTAAAATGGTGCTCGAATCAATCGCTCCAGACTCAACGGAACTTTATGATTATGCTTATGTAAATAATTTCAAAGATCAAGATCGGCCGCTATTACTGGTATTTCAGGTTGGAAAAGCATGTCACTTCAAAAAAGATTTAAACCGTGCAATTCATTTCCTTCAAGAAAAAATTCCTCACGTTTTAACTACTGATCCGTTTGCATCAAAGAAAAAACACTTGCTTGCCGAATACGGAAAAACTCAGCAAAAAATGATGAATCAATTTGAAGATCGATTGCGTAAAGATAATTTCACATTAGGACAAGTTAAGGTTGGTGAGCTTGTACGTCCCGAAATTTTAGCAGTTGTTGATGAACAACCAGTATTCATGCGGCAACTAGACGACCTAATAAAAACAGAAAAGATAACAAAAGAAAAAGCTGAAGAGATTTCCGCAAAGTATTCTTCTTATCAGGAAGAACTTCAAACGCTCTTTATGGAAAGTTTAAAATTAACTCAAGATTATCAAGAAAAAGTTATTCACTTAGAAAGTGAATTTGTAAAAGATATTGTTTCTGTTGCAATTGGCAACTTGAAGAAAAAATATAAAAATGGAAAAGTAAAGGAATTCTTAGAGCAAGTTCATCAAAACATTCTTTCAAATCTTGATGTGTTTAAAGGTCAAAAACCAGCTCAAGAAGAAACGCCAACTGGAATTGTAATTGATTACTTAAGAGAATACGAAGTAAATGTTATTCTTGATAATTCTGAAGTGAAAGACCAACCAGTAATAATTGAAACATCGCCAACGTACAGCAATCTTTTCGGCACAATTGAGAAATATAGTGACGGACGCGGCGGCTGGTATGCAGATTTTACAAAAATAAAAGCCGGTTCTTTACTGCGTGCCAATGGAGGTTTTTTGGTAATCAATGCTCTTGATTCATTTAGTGAGCCTGGTGTTTGGAAAACACTGAAACGAGTTTTGTTATACGGGCAGTTGGAAATTCAGGAACTTGCAAACCTTTTTCAATTTTCTCCGAGCGTTTTAAAACCTGAACCAATTAATATCGATGCAAAAATAATTCTGATTGGGAATAATAATATCTATTCAATTCTTTCTTCTTATGAAGATGATTTCAACAAAATATTCAAAGTAAAAGCTGACTTCGATTATGAAATGAAACGCACTGATCAAGCATTAAATGAATATGCTATGATTATTAAAAAATTAATTGAAACAGAAAAATTACTTGAGTTTGATAAATCTGCTATTGCTAAAATTGTTGAATATGGCGCCCGGTACGCCGGCGAAAAAAATAAACTTACAACAAGATTTGCATACATTGCTGACCTGACAAGAGAAGCATGTTTCTGGGCAAAAAATGGAGGAGAAAAACACGTTACAGATTATCATGTTGATAACGCATTTATTTCGTGGAAAGAAAGACACGGTTTGTATGAATCCAAAGTCACAGAGCTTATTAATGAAGGAACCATTTTAATCGATACTTCCGGCTCAAGAGTTGGAACAGTAAATGGATTAGCTGTTTATCAAAGCGGTCCGCTTAGTTTCGGAAAACCTACAAGAATTACTGCATCTGTCTCACTTGGCAGCGGAAATATTATTAACGTTGAAAGAGAAGCTGGGTTGAGCGGCAACACTCACAATAAAGGCGTTCTAATAATAACCGGTTATTTTAGAGAAACTTTTGGAAGAAATATTCCACTTTCATTTTCCGCCAGTTTAGTTTTCGAACAAGGATACGGTATGATAGATGGAGATAGCGCCTCGATTACAGAAATCTGCGCATTGTTTTCATCCTTTTCAAATATTCCAATAAAACAATCTTTAGCTATCACGGGCTCAATAAATCAAAAAGGAGAAATTCAGCCAATTGGTGGTGTGAATGAAAAAATTGAAGGATTTTTTGATATTTGTTCTTCAAGAGGATTGAACGGCACTCAAGGAGTTATTATTCCAATGCAAAATGTAAAAGACCTTATGCTGAAAGATGAAGTACTAGAAGCTGTAGTAAAAAAACAATTCCATATTTATCCAGTAATAAAAGTTGAAGAAGCTATTGAAATATTAACTGGTATCCGTGCCGGTAAAAAATTGAAGAATGGAAAATTTCAAAACAAAACTGTTTTTAGCGAAGTTGAAAAAGAATTAAATAGTATGAGAAAAAAGTTGAAGCCATCAACTCCTAAAAAAAATAATTCCACACCCAATCAACCAAAAACTAAGAAAAAGAAAAAATGAAAACATACGATGGAAAATAGTTTTATCGTGTAAATAAAAGTTGATTAAATGTAAACTCCAATACTTAATAACAAAGATGGAAGATGCAAAAGAAAAATACTATCTCGCTAAATGGTGGGAACAAGCCGATAATGGAAAGTTACTATGCACTCTTTGTCCGCGTTACTGTACAATTGGGAAAAATCAAGCTGGTTTCTGTTATATTCGAAAAAACATAGATGGAAAGTTATATTCTATTGGTTATGGAAGACCAACCGGCTTTGCAATTGATCCAATTGAAAAGAAACCACTAAATCATTTTCTTCCGGGGACAGAAATACTCAGCTTCGGTACAGCTGGGTGCAATTTAGGATGTAAGTTTTGTCAAAATTGGGTAACAAGTAAAGCAAAGTTAGATTCCACTAATTCTATTTATGCAACTCCCGAAGAAGTAGTTGCTCTAGCAAGACATTACAATACTCCGTCGATAGCTTTTACATACAACGACCCAATTATTTTTGGTGAGTATGTTATAGATATTTCGAAAATTGCTAAAGAAGAAAAAATAAAAAATGTAATGGTAACTGCCGGATATATTGATAAAGAAGCAAGGAAGGATGTTTTCAAATATATTGATGCAGCAAATGTGGACCTAAAAGCATTCACAGAAACATTCTATCATAAATTAACTTTCTCCCATCTTGAAAATATTCTTGAAACTCTAAAGTGGTTAAAAGATGAAACGTCCGTTTGGATTGAAATCACAAATCTTATGATTCCGGGTGAAAATGATAGCCCGGAAGAAACTAAAAAAATGATAAATTGGATTCTTGAAAACTTAGGAGATAACGTCCCGATCCATTTTACAGCATTCCATCCAGATTTCAAAATGAAAGATAAGCCGCGAACTCCTGAAAAAACCCTAAAAAACGCAAGAAAAATGGCAATTTCTATGGGAATTAAATATTGCTATTTGGGAAATATCCATGATTCTGAAGGGCACGCTACTTTTTGTCCTGGCTGCAGTAAAAAACTGATAGGCAGAGACTGGCATTCTGTGGAATTCAATCTTATTAAAAATGGAAATTGCCCGGATTGTGGACTAAAAATTGATGGAGTCTTTTAGTTTATATTCATATAAAATTTATTTGACTTTTTTTGAATTTTCTAAATATATTGAAGTCAGATTTGCGGCCCAAAGTATAAATTTTAAAATCAATTATATATCATTGAGGTGTACAATGAAAAAACTTGTTCTACTTTTTTGTCTCTTTTTTATAGTACTTCTTCTTGGCAGTCAACAAATTTATGCGCAAGGAAAGTACGGGCTAATTGGTAAAGTCTTCACAAAAGTTGAAGCCGACCAATTATTTGGTGGTGTTGCTAAAAGTTATAATTTTAGTAAAAGCGATGTAAAATTCGCACTTAAGCATTCTAGTAACTACGTTCTTTTTTATGTAAAGAACGGGAATGTTCATGTTATCAATGGTCAAGCCGCAAAAAATAAAAAATATAGTACAGTGGCTGGTATTACTGCTGACTTTGATGTTGCATACGCTTTCAGTAAAAAGGTTGTTGAGGATTTTGTAAATAATTCAAAATCTAAAGTTTTTTCTTTTGAAATAAGAGGAGCTTCAGGAAACGCTTTTGGAAAAGTAGTAAGTGTTGCAGCTTCAGCTTCGGGTGTTGCAACAGTTAGTGATGGAGAAAATGTTCTTGAGATGTCACTTGTATGTCCTCCTATTTGTTTATATGATTAATTAGATTTTGATGAATATTGTTGAGATTTCAAAAATACTTTTTTTTTCGAGTATTGCTGTTTGGTTATTACCTCCATTTAAACAATTTGGCACTAAAGTATTCTTTTATTTTCTTTTATTAGCTTTAACTGATCCAATTGTTTTGCTAACAAGTACATTATTTAAAATTAATCTTCCAATCGAGTATAACATTTCTGTTAGTTATTTGTTAGTAATATCATTACTTGACAAAAAAGTAATCAACGAACAAAAATATATCTTAATCTTTGGGTTCTTATTCATATTTATTGTTTTTTTCTTACCGACAACTAATACACAGAAATATATAGTTCTTTTAGCAATACAATTACTGATACTTGCAATTTTTATTAAAACATTTGCAGTATCATATGTCTTTGACAAAAAGATATTGATTTTCTATTTGATGCTTATTTTTTATCAATTAACTATTATTTCAAAATTTTTCAACGTATTAATTGGGTTTGCAGATGCAACTGCTTTCTTTATTATTACAAGTATCGCCCAGATCTTCTTTGGACTCTTCTTTTCAATCTATCGAGAAGATAACGCCCGTCTCGCTTTTTAGTGCCGAGAATCCGCTGTTATTTTCTCTAGTATTGATAATCATAATTATAGTGGTAACGTTTGTCTATTACCGCTATATAATTATTCCAATGAAGAAAAAGCACTTGCAAGAGCAAGAGAATCTAAAACTGCAGCAAGCAGAATTAATGGCATTGTTCACAGAATTATCACCCGATCCAATCTTTAGATTTGATGAAAAAGGGAAAATTCTATTGGCTAATAATTCGGCACATAAATTATTTCCGCACAAAATATTGGTTGGCGAGCAAGTTGAAATAATTCTGCCGTTCGTTAAAAGTTTTGATCTTCATGATATTATTTTAAGCAACAAAGTAATTAACCATACTACATTGCTTGGCGAAAGTTATTATCAGTTTATTATGGATGGAGTTTCTAAATTTAAATTCTGCCAAGTTTATGGAAGAGATATCACGGACTTAAAAAAATCTGAACGAGATTTGAAAGATGCTTTAGTAAAAGCAGAAGAATCTAAAAAGCTTAAGGAATTTTTCTTATCTCAAATATCACATGAAATCCGATCGCCGCTAAATGTCATTAATGGTTACAGTGAAATATTAAGAAATGAGCTTTCAGAAAAATCAAATGAATTTGATGACTATATTATTCCCATAATTAACAACAGCAAAAGATTATACAGAACATTTGATCTTATGCTTAATATGTCCCAGTTACAAACCGGCAAATATGAAGTTAGATATGAAAAGGTTGATCTCTTTAATATGCTCAAAAATTTATTGAATGAATATCGATCATATGCCGAGCAAAAACGGATTAAGCTTTCACTTTCCTCTAAAGTGAAAGGTGATGCTGTTGTAACTGCAGACCATTATTCAATAGGTCAAATATTTTCTAACTTGATTGATAATGCAATTAAATACACTGAAAACGGTAATGTCGATATAAAAATTTACCCTGAGAATTCAAATGTTTGCATTGATATTACAGATACCGGAATTGGAATTCCAAAAGAATATCAGCCAAAATTATTTACACCCTTTTCTCAAGCCGATATGAGTTATACAAGATCTTTCGATGGAACTGGATTAGGATTAGCATTAGTAAAACAATTTATCGATATAAACAGAGCAAAAATAAAAGTTAACAGCGAGTATGGGTGGGGCTCGACATTTACAGTAATTTTAAATGGAGACAGAAAATGGGGAACGCTGAATTAAAGAAACCCAGTCTTTTAATTGTTGAAGATGATGTTGATAATCAAAAATTCTTAGAAGTTTATTTGCAAAAATATTTTGTTGTTGATTCTTGTGATTCTGCCGAAACATTCTACGAATTAATAAATAGTAAAAGTTATGATTTAATAATGATGGACATATCTATTAAGGGGCAAAAGAATGGCCTCGAATTAACAAAAGAAATTAAGAACGATCCTAAATTCGCAGAGATTCCAGTCTTTTGTTTCACTGCACATGCTTTTAACCGCGATAGAATTAATGCTTTAAATGCCGGCTGCGATGCTTACTTAAGCAAACCTTCAGATATAAGGACTTTATTAAACTCGTTAATAAGTTTACTTAAAAATAAAAAGAAAGAATTTACTTTTAATATTCCGTCATCAAATATTTCTTTAACGAATTCATAAAAAAAAGTCCCGTCAGCTAACGGAACTTTCTTTCCTACAAACATATTTTATTTTAATTATGTACCAGCACTGTAATCATTCATGTAAGTAATCTGCTCTTTAGTAAGTTTGTCAATTTTATAGCCCATCGTTATCAATTTTATTCCGGCAATTTCCTGATCTTGTTCAATCGGAATATCTATAACTTCCGGTTTTAATTTAATTTTCTTTTTATCATAATCAACCAATCTTAACTGCGACATAAATTGATTAGCGAACGACATGTCCATTACTTCTGAAGGATGACCTTCAGCTGCAGCAAGATTTACTAGTCTGCCCTTTGCTAATAAATAAACTCTATTCCCATTCTTTAGTGTGTATTCTTCGTTATTTGGTCTAACAGTTCTTTTTGAATTACTAAGTTTTGCTAAATGAGGAATGTTAATTTCGCAATCATAGTGACCAGTGTTGCAAACAATTGCACCATCTTTCATAGATTGGAAATGCTTATTAACTATAATATCTTTCACACCAGTAGCTGTAATAAAGATATCCCCAATTTTGGCTGCTTGATCCATCGGCATAACAACAAAACCATCGAGTGTTGCTTTTAAAGCAGCAGTTGGCTTAACCTCTGTTACAATTACATTTGCACCCAATCCATCAGCTCTAATTGCACAGCCTTTTCCGCAATGCCCGTAACCAGCAACAACAAAATTCTTCCCGGCAAGCAAAACAGAAGTTGCTCTCAAAATTCCATCAATTGATGATTGCCCGGTTCCATAAACATTATCAAAGTCCCATTTTGTTTCTGCATCATTAACAGCAATAACCGGATAAAGTAATTTTCTCGCAGCAGCCATTGCACGAAGTCTATGTACGCCGGTTGTGGTCTCTTCTGTTCCGCCAATTATATTCTCAGCTAACTTTCTAAATTTATTATGAACAGTGAAAATTAAATCAGCGCCATCATCCAAAGTTAAATTAGGTTTCATCTTTAATGTTTGTTCGATTGACCAGTAAAACTCTTTTACATTCTGTCCGTGCCAAGCATAAATTTCAATTCCATTTTTTGCCAATGCGGCAGAAATTTCATCTTGTGTTGATAATGGATTACATCCGCTCCATGCAACCTTTGCACCGGCTTCTTTTAATGTTTCTATCAAAACTGCGGTTTCTTTAGTAACGTGAAGGCATCCAGCTATTTTATATCCCTTTAGTGGTTTAGTTTTCGAATACTTTTTTCTAAGTGCCATCAAAACGGGCATTCGTGATTCTGCCCATTCAATTTTTTTTCTTCCTTCTGCAGCCAATTTTATATTTCTAACTTTATATTTACCAGGTTTAAAATCCATGATTACGATAATCTCCTTTTCTTTTTATGCTAATTTTTTAAATAGTGGAACAAGATCAAGTTCTTCCCATGTAAAATCTTTTTCGTTTCTTCCAAAATGTCCGTATGCAGCTGTCTTTTGATAAATTGGTCTGCGCAACTTTAATTTTTCAATTATTCCTTTGGGTGTTAAATCAACTTCCTTTTTAACAAACTTTCCTAATTCTTTATCCGAAATTTTTCCGGTTCCTTTTGTATCTACGAAAACTGAAATTGGTTCTGCAACCCCAATTGCATAGGCGACCTGAACCAAACATTCTTTGGCAAGTTTTGCAGCAACAACATTTTTTGCAATATGTCTCGCAGCATATGTTGCACTTCGATCAACTTTCGAAGGATCTTTTCCAGAGAAAGCACCACCACCGTGTGGAGCCCATCCTCCATATGTATCGACAATAATTTTTCTGCCGGTTAATCCACTGTCACCATGTGGTCCGCCAATTTCGAAATTGCCGGTTGGATTTACATGATATTTTGTTTTTGAATCTAAATATTTTTCAGGAATAACTTTTTTGATTACATGTTCAATTAAATCTTCTTTAATTTTTTTCTGTTTAACTCCGCCGTCATGTTGAGTGGAAATAACAATAGTATCAACTCTTAACGGATTATTTTTTTCATTGTATTCAATTGTAACTTGCGATTTAGCATCCGGTCTAAGATACGGCAGTAATTCTGGATTTTTCTTTCTAAGGTCAGAAAGTTTTTTAACAAGTTTATGAGAATATACAATCGGCATCGGCATTAGTTCAGGTGTTTGATCACACGCAAAACCGAACATTAATCCTTGATCACCGGCTCCTCCTTTATCAACACCCATAGCGATATCTCTCGACTGAGCATGAATACAATTAAGAACTCCGCAAGATTCAGCATCAAATTTATATTCAGCTTTTGTATAGCCAATATTTTTTATTGTCGAACGGACAACTTTTTCAATATCAACATATGCATTGGTAGTAATTTCACCTCCTACTACAACAAGACCGGTTGTTACAAAAGTTTCGCATGCTACGCGAGCAGAAGGATCTTCTTTTAAAATAGCATCTAATACACCGTCTGAAATTTGATCGCAGACTTTATCCGGATGCCCTTCCGAAACCGATTCAGAAGTAAAAAGGTAAGACATTTATTCCTCTTATTTATTTAATGAAATTCTATTTCTGATGAATCACCAGCATTAATCTTTTTAAAATTTCCTTTAACAACTGCGTCGCTTCCGATAATCGATGTATCGAGCATCGATTTTTCTACAACGGCACCCGGACTAACAATGGAATTAACAATAACAGAATCAATAACCGTACAGTTTGAAGCAATGGTTGTGAATGGACCAATCACAGAATTTTTTACAACAGCTTTTTCAGAAATAAATACTGGATGATTGATCAATACTCCTTCAAGGGTTCTATTAGTTCCACTTTTTGAAAGCAAAAATTGATTTGTTGAAAGAAGTGTTTCCGGCTTCCCGCAGTCGTACCAGCCTTCAACCGGAAAAGTTGTAATGTTTTCTCCTTTTTCAATCATAAGCTGAAGTGCGTCTGTAAGTTGATATTCATTTCGCGTACGGATGTTTTTCTTAATCAGTTCATCAAGACATTCAACTAGTAATTTTGAATTTGCAATGTAGTACAAACCAACTAAAGCTAAATTTGAAACATTTTCTTTCGGTTTTTCAATCAGTTTTTTTATTCTTCCATTTTCACAAACAGCAACACCAAACCGAGAAGGATCTTCAACTTCTTTAACTCCCAATGAAGTTTTTTTTGCTTTGAATACTTTATCTAAATTAACGTCAAAAATTGTATCGCCAAGTATGATAAATATTTCTTCATCATCAATTGTTGATGAGGCTATATAAACAGCGTGCCCTAAACCTAGTAACTCGTTTTGATTTACAAATTCGGCTTTAATTTCCGGATAATTTTTATTGACATACTCAATAATTCTTTCGCCAAGATATCCAATTACAAATGTTGCTTTAGTTATTTTCTCTTCTAATAACTTATCAAGAATGTGACCAAGTATTGGCTTGCCGCCAACATTAAGTAATACTTTAGGAAGTGAATATGTGTGCGGTTTTAATCTTGTTCCGAATCCAGCCGCTGGTATTATTGCTCTCAATAGAACCTTAACTTAATTTTTTGCGAAGCCAATTTAATTAATAGGGTATCCTTTATCAAATTAGATTATATTTAAGTAAATCAAATACTACTTAAAATGGAAATCAATAACAGAATAACCAAACTATTTGGAATAAAATATCCAATCATTCAAGCTGGTATGGTTTGGGTAAGCGGATGGAAACTTGCTAGTGCTGTTTCTAACTGCGGAGGACTCGGATTAATTGGAGCCGGGTCAATGAAACCCGATCTCTTGCACGAACATATTGGAAAATGCAGAATTGCAACAGATAATCCTTTTGGAGTGAATATTCCTTTGCTTCGTAAAGATGCGCAAGAGTTAATTGATGTTGTAATTGAGGAAAATATTAAAATTGTTTTTTCATCTGCTGGTCATCCTGGTAAATACATCGAACAGTTTAAAAAAAATTGCATTAAAGTTGTTCATGTTGTTCCTTCACTTAAATATGGACTTAAAGCAGAAAGTGTTGGTTGTGATGCAGTAGTTGGTGAAGGTGTAGAAGCCGGCGGTCATAATGGTATTGATGAAATCACAACGATGTGTTTAATTCCTCAATTAGTTGACGAACTTAGTATTCCAGTAATTGCCGCCGGAGGAATTGCGGACGGTAGACAAATATTAGCTGCTCTTGCTCTTGGAGCAGAAGGAGTTCAAATTGGAACGAGGTTCGCTGCGACGGTAGAATCGTCCGCTCACGAAAATTACAAAAGAAGAATTGTTGAAGCGAAAGACAATGATACAATTCTTATTCTTAAAAAAATTGGAATGGCAAGGATGATTAAAAACGATTTTACAAATGAAATACATAAACTTGAACGTGAAGGAGCAGACGAAGAGAAAATTAATACAGCCTTAGGTCAAAAACGTGAACGACTTGGCATTTTTGAAGGCGACGAAGCAAATGGAATGTTAGAAGCTGGGCAATCTTCTGGATTGATAAAAGAAATTTTAACTGTTAATTTGCTGATGAGTAAGTTGAATGCTGAATATGATACTGCGCTAAAAGAACTAACTATACGACATAATTAATTAATAAATAGTAAGATAATTTCTAATTAAGATTGAATTAAGCTACCAACATTTTTTTTATTAAAATCATATGCGGATTCTAATTTTTATTTTTTTTATCTCTTCTCTTGGTCCTTTTGTAAGATTCTATAAACACAATCTATTTTACTTTTTCTTTATCTCAGCTATCGCTGATCCGTTGGTATATTTTATTACAAGTATCCTTGGTTATACTATGCTTGGAGGGAAAATTTATCTTTTTGCAAATTTGATGATGTTATATTCACTTCCAAATATTGATTTCAAATACAAATTTAGCTTCACGGTTTTTATTTTATTTTATTCAATAATAGCTAGAAGCGAAGTGACAATGCTGATAATCATAATTTTTATTATGGTTTTTACTGTAAGCTATTTTATAAATGAGTTAATAAAAACTATAAAGAATGAAAGAAATGTCACTTTGTTTCTCGTTCCATTGATTGTACTTTATACTACCGGTATCTTTTTAACTTATTATTACTATGCAAATCCTAATCTTGTAGTGCACACTATCAATTATAAATTTGTATTGTATATTATTCTTAATATACTAGTTACAATTTGGGGACCTGACAAGAAGTTTTTAATTATTAATTATTTCCCAATTCGTCCGCCAGCTTTAATAAAAAAATATTCAGAGAATGAATTAATTCTGTTGGGTCTTAGTGCCCGTGAAATTGAAGTATATAATTTTATATTGAGAGGATTTAAGAATAGTGAAATTGCAGATAAGATGTTTGTGGATAAGAAAACCATTGAAAGCCACTTGTGGCACATTAAAAACAAATTAGCCTTCAAATCAGTAAACGAGCTGAGAAAATACCTAAAAGAAGTAAGTAAATAGACCCCGACATTAGTTTATTGTCCTCAATAATAAACATACTTAAAAAAAACAGTGTTTTTAAAGAGCAAAATCAGTGTTTTAAGTGTAGACAAACCAGAAACCCTTATTGTAAACTTGTAAGTAAAAACGGCAAAAGTATGATTAAGAGCTTCCTTAGTTTTATTGTTATCTCTGTTTTAATAATTACAAATTCATGCAACTCGCCAACTGAGCCAGAACCTTTACCTGGAAGATTTGGGCAGTTGCAGATGGTTCTGCACACTATACCATTCAGAGCATCATCATTTGGAAAAATACTTTTTGATTTTGTAACTTTTCTAAACTGACGATGAACAGCTTCAACTGTCCGCCTTTGTGTATTACTTCAATAATTCGTTAACTTTCCTTCGCTGGTTACTTTGTAATGGATTGCATCAAAAAATAATATCGGATAAATATTTTCTAGTGAACGGTTGTGCCACTCTTTTGCTAAGTCAATTATTTTATCGGTTATCTGTGAGATAAGTGATGCACTTACATCAAGACCATAAAATTCTTGAACGTGTAATTGTATATTTCTTGTGGTCGTTCCCTTGGAATACATCGATATTATTTTATCCTCTATCGGTCCGAGTGTTCGCTCGTACTTCTTTACAACGACTAGATCAAATGAACCATTGCGATCTCTGGGAACTGTGATATCTATTTCTCCGTTATCATTCTTGAGTGTCTTATGGGTTTTACCATTGCGGCTGTTACCGCTGTTCTTACCAATGGGTGAGTATTTTTCATAGCCAAGATGCTCGGTTAGTTCTGCGTCAAGCATTCCTTTGAGTGATGCTTTAATTATTTTCTTAATGGCTCCATTTTCTCCCATTAAGTCTTGGTAAGTTTTAGCATTCTTGAGATCGGCTTTCAATTGCTAGATCATTTCTTCGGTTAGATCCATGTGTAAATCTCCTTTCAGATGGTTAATAATTTAATGATTTTTTTGCAAGCTAAATGCTATCTCGCTACACTCAACAGCATTTAGCTCAATCCTTTTATTAACCATTTACACAAGATTATTTACACTCCCGCCCTATTCGTGATAAATTCTCGGTACGCGAGTGTTTATGTTAGTCAAAATCTCATAAGGAATGGTACCAGCCCATTTTGCAAGTTCTTCGCAAGTAATTTGATGCTTTCCATCACTTCCAATAAGAATAACTTCATCGCCATTATAGGAACTGTCTCGTTCAATATTTACAACAATCTGGTCCATTGTGATAGAACCAATAATTGGATATCTTTTACCATTAAGCAGTACTTCTGCTTTGTGAGACATGCTTCTGAAATATCCGTCACCATAGCCAACCGGAACAGTAACTGCACGAATGAAATGGTCTGATTTCCAAGTAGAACCATAACTTACCGGATGATCTGGTTTTATTGCTTTGAAAAATACTACGTGTGACTTCCAAGATAATGTCGGTTTTACAATTATTGTTTTTTTCACTTCTTGCGATGGATAAACTCCGTATAATAAAATCCCGGGGCGCACTAAATCAAGATTGGCTTCCGGCATTTGAAGTATAGCTCCAGAATTAGAAATATGTCGAATCGGATTTGGAAGAGAATTTTTTTCATAGAACTTCAATACTTCATAGAATCTTTCAAGTTGAAGTTTAGTGTAATCCAGATTAGTAGAATCTGCACTTGCAAAATGAGAATATATTCCTTCAACAATTGTATGTTTGCAGTTTAGTGATTGTTCTAAAAACCTTTCTGAGTTGTAGTAATGAACACCGATTCTTTCAAGACCAGTATCAATTTTAAGATGAACTTTAGCTTTTTGTTTTAGCTGACAAGCAGTTTCATCTATTTGATTTAATTTATCGATTGAAGATGCAGTCATTGATAGATCATGTTTAAGAAAAATAGGAATTTGATTTCCAAGCATTCCGCCTAAAACAAGAATTGGAATTTTTATTCCCGACTGACGAAGCAGTATTCCTTCTTCAACTACTGCAACGCCAAGATAATCAGTTTCTAATTTTTGAAAAAGTTGAGCAACACGAATAAGTCCGTTGCCATAAGCGTTTGCTTTGAGAATGGGCATTACTTTAGCCGGTGCTACATGTTTTTTGATAGATTCAAAATTTTCTTCGAGCAGTTTTAAGTCAATCTCGACACATGTCGGACGGACAATTTCATCTAAACTCATTACTGGGTGATTGACAGCTTTTTTCAAAAATTACCTTTTAGAAAATGACTTTATTGGAGAGCTCGTTAGTATCATCTTGCTTAATAGGAAAATGTTCGGATAGAATTTTACCGACTTTTTCAATTCCAATTATCATTCCTTTACTGAAATTTCCATTTTTAAATTCAATTTGGATTTCGTCGCGGACGGAATCCCAAACTGATTGTTCTACTTTAGAATTGATGCCTTCATCTGCTAGAATGTAAAATTGTTTTTCTGAAAGCAAAAGGAAAAGAAGAATTCCGGTTTTATCTCTTGTTCGATGCATGTTAAGTTTATAAAATTCTTCTTCAGCTAATTTTCTAATCGCTTTTTTGCGATTAAAAAAAGTCCGCTTCTCTCGAAAGGATATTCTAATTTCTCCCGATGTAGATTTTTCTGCTTCGTTAATTTTTTTTGAGAAACGTAAAAAATCGTCGTCGCTAAAGAATTGATATATTAACTGTTCGTTCATTTCAGATTCAATTTACTACAAAGATAATAGTTGGTTGATTCAAAAGAAATAATAGGCAATTTGAAATTTTATATATTTGTGTCAATCTATAAACATTTTATGGTGGTTATAAATGTATAAAGTCGTATTACTGCGTCACGGCGAAAGTGAATGGAACAAATTGAATCTTTTTACTGGATGGACTGACGTTGATTTATCTGAAAAGGGAGTCGAAGAAGCAAATCAAGCCGGAAATGTACTGAAAGCTGAAGGTTACAAATTTGATATTGCATTTACATCAGTATTAAAACGAGCTATTAGAACTCTTGATATCACTCTTTATAATATGGATTTGATGTGGATTCCAGTTGTAAAGTCATGGCGTTTGAACGAAAGACATTACGGCGCGTTGCAAGGATTGAACAAAGCAGAAACTGCTGAAAAATATGGAGCAGAACAAGTTAAAGTTTGGCGAAGAAGCTATGATATTCCACCTCCGGTTCTTGATGAAAACGATGAAAGATATCCTGGCAAAGATCCTCGTTACAGTGATTTGGATAAAAAAGATATTCCTTTAACAGAAAGTTTAAAATTAACAGTCGACCGATTTTTGCCTTATTGGCACGAATCTATTGCCCCGGTTATTAAATCCGGGAAGAAAGTAATTATTGCCGCACATGGAAATTCACTTAGAGCTTTGGTAAAATATCTTGATAATGTTTCTGATGAAGAGATAGTTGAGTTAAATATTCCAACCGGAATTCCTTTAGTTTATGAATTGGATGAACAAATGAAACCGATTAAACATTTCTATCTTGGCGATCAAGATGCAATTAATGCTGCTATACATGCAGTAGCGAAACAGACAGAAAAAAAGTAAAGAACACTGAGAAAAGGATTTTTTTTCATTACATATAATTGAACACGGATGAACACACATTTTGCGGATTTTCGCTCTTGATTTTATGACATTAAATTAAAGGACATGCTATTAGCCTTGAAAAAGATTTGATAAAATTTAATATTGCAATCAAGAAAGGAGAAAGAACAAGGTAATTTCTACAATAACTAAATTCAAAAAGGTAAACCTGATGAAAAAGCTTTTCGCAAGTTTGTTCTTTCTCATAATTTCTTTCACGTCAATTAACTCTCAAACGGTAATTGGAAAATACGCTGGTGAATTTTTAGCAATTGGAGTCGGTGGACGGGCACTCGGAATGGGCAGCGCTCAAACTGCAATTGTTAATGATGTGACTTCGGGTTATTGGAATCCAGCTGGGCTTGCAAGAATAAAGTATCCTCAAGTTTCCTTGATGCATGAGGAACATTTCGGAAATCTAGTTAATTATAATTATGGTGCCGTTGCAATTCCTTATGGAACAGATATGAGTTTCGGATTGAGTATTATTCGATTAAGCGTTGATGGAATTCCCGATACACGCAATGCACTTTATGATGCAAATGGTGATGGAATTCTAGATATTCACACAGACCGGCTTGACTACTCAAAGATTACCGAATTCAGTAATACAGATTGGGCAGTTTATTTTACATTTGCTAAAAGACAAACAGAAAATTTTTATTGGGGCGCTAATTTAAAAATAATTCGAAGAGATTTAGCTGAATATGGAGCGACTGGAATTGGCTTTGATATTGGCGCTTATTACTCACCATTTGAGAATTTTTATCTTGGGGCAAATATTCAAGATGCAACGACAACTTTAATCGCATGGAGCAGCGGAAGAAATGAATTGATCTCTCCAACAGCAAAATTTGGAGCAGCCTACGAATTCAACTTTTTGGGCGGAAGGTTAATACCAGCTCTAGATTTTGATATCAGATTTGAGAATAGAAAGTTTGCATCAAATTTTAATATAGGTCCGGTTAGTTTTGACCTTCACTCAGGATTTGAATACAATTTCAAAAATATTTTTGCATTACGTGCCGGCTACAATGATGTAAGACAATTCACAATTGGTGCGGGAATATTCTTACCTAAGCTGCAAATAGATTATTCGTTCGCAAGATTCAGTCAATCTGAGACAGAGCGGTTACCAGACACACATCGTATCTCTTTAATTCTTACTTTGGAAGAACCAAAATATTTACGAAATGCACCTTAATAATTTTGAATCTTCTTATGAGAAAAATTTTTACAATAATTTTTTATTCACTTCTATTTTCTTGTTCTGCTGGTATTTCATCTTTGTATAATCATGATTATAAACTTTCCTCAGAAAATGCAAATTCAAAAACAACAAATCTATCAGTTAATATTCCCAATGGATGGTTTGAAGCAGAAGATAATGAGTGTAATTGTATCGATCTTTGGCTTGTAAGAGACGATTACTCTGCAACTTTAAATTTTACACAACTTTTCGCTGATAAAACGGTTTTTTCTTCTTCTAGTGAAAATAAACTCAAACATATGACTGAATTCAGCAAGGTTTTTGTGAAAGCTAAATTGGGCAAAAATTTTACAAGTTTTTTTAATGAAGAACATTTTGAAATTAATAACAAAAAATTTTATGCATTTGAATATAAGAATGAAGAAAATAAAACTATTCGTATTGTTGTATTTAACCACAATGAAAAATATTTCGAATTAAAAGCCATTCCAGCAAAAAATATTTCAAATAAAGATTTATTTACTGTTCAAAATTCAGTTTTGTCATCAATTAAATAATTCTTTTAATAGAATGACATTTAGCTGCATTAGAGATTTATTTAAGAAACAAAAAATTTTTATTTCACATACAACATTTCATATCCAAAATCATCTATACTTCAAAGAGAATTGATTCTTGAGTGCTCAATTTGAACATATAATAGATTTTACATTAACGTATAACCTTTTCAAGAGACAATTATTGAATTATACTTATAAAATGATCAATGATAAATTGACAAGCGAAGACATCATCCAAAATGTATTTTTAAAACTCTTTGAAAGAATTGCAACGATTAGAAATCCAGAAAGCATTCAATATTGGCTTTTTACTACCGTCAGAAACGAAATATTTTCATACTACCGCAGCAAAAAGATAAAGATTGACCAATTTTATGTTGATAATAGTAATGATATAGACATTCCATCGGAAGAGCTGATATATGAAAAAACGGAAACTCTTGAATTAAAAGAATTCATTATGAATGAATTGAATAAAATGCCATTTGAACAGAGAGAAGTTTTTCTACTTAAAGAATATGGAGAACTAAGCTATAAAGAAATAAGCCAAATAATGAACATTAATGAAGAACTAGTTAAAAGCAGACTTTTCAATACAAGACAAAGATTAGTTAAAAAATTATCCAAAATTCTAACGGAGTAGCAATGAAAACGTATAAAATAAAATTAATGATAGATCAATATTTTGATAATGAATTGCCAAAGAGCAGTGAGGCCTTTTTATTTACAGAATTATCCCGAAATACAGAAGGCAGAGAATATTTTAAGGAATTGAATAAGATAAAATTTGCAATCCAACAATCGAATGAAGAATTTCCAAATGAATTGGATCGAAGAATTTTATACGGAATTCGAAACTCAAAAAGTTATCCGGTTATTTTTTGGAAATCGAAGTTACTTCCTATTGTCAGTTATTCGTTTGCAGCAATCATGCTTCTGTTTAGTCTTTTTATGTTTTTTGAACTACGCGTTTATAGAACCGAACTTAAGGAATCTATTCACCAAATTAATCACAAACAAGAAACTATAAATCTTTTAATAAATAGTCTTCCAACCGTGCAAGTGGAATCGGAATTAAATAATAAAGTAATTATAAAAGCAGCTCTTTGAGGTGTACTATGAAAAAAATAAAATTAATTTTATTCCTTGGATTATTAATTTCATGCAAAGAAGAATTTGAGATTATTCCCGACTATGATTCAGAATATTATGAAATTGAATCACCATTAATTACAAATCAAAACTTAGCTGAGGAAATTTCTATTGATGAATTAAAAATAAATGTAGAAAAAAAATATTCAGGTTACCGCTTGTATGTTAATGAAATGGGAAAAATTGAAAAGATAAAAATTATTCGCGGCGAAACAACAGAGATAGACAAACAAAACATTTCAAAAATTCAAAAGTGGAGTTTCCAGCCATTCCATATAATCGACAAGCCAGCAAAAGTAAGGTTTGATGTCGTATTGGAAGAATCGGGGGATGGGAGACCAATCATTTCAGAACCAAAGCCTAATGATGTTTACTATATAACCGCTGATGAATTACCTTTACCGATTGGCGGGATAGTAGCAATACAAAAAAAAGTTTACTATCCAGAGTTAGCTAAAAGAGCTGGAATTGAAGGGCGTGTGTTTGTAAAAGCATATATAAATGAAGAAGGGAATGTTGTTAAAGCAGAAGTTATAAAGAGTGCTCATGAGGTTTTAGATTCGGCAGCGCTTAATGCTGTATTGAAAACCAAATTTAAACCCGGGATCCAAAATGGGAAGAAAATAAAAACACAAGTATCAATTCCAATTGTTTTTAAGCTAAATTAATAAACAAAGGGGGTTGTCATGAAAAATCAAAAATCATTTTTATTAATCTTTGCTATTTTATTAGCTTACTCGCTCAATGTAATCAAAGCGCAAGAAAAAATTGAATATGACAAAGCTCCAATTCCAGTTGGCGGAATTGAAGCAATAATGAAAAATGTGATTTATCCCGAAGAAGCAAAAAAGGAAAATATTGAGGGAAAAGTTTTTGTTAAGGCAATTATTGACGAAAATGGAAATGTTGTAAAAGTTGAAATTCTGAAAAGCGAAAATGAATTACTCAATAATGCTTCTTTAAAAGCTGTAAAATCCTCAAAGTTTGTTCCAGCAGAATTGAATGGAAAAAAAATAAAAGTAGAAATTACAATTCCTATAAAATTTAAGTTGAGTTAATTAGTAACTAAGTTAGGGGGAAAATTAGGTTGGAAAAAATTTCCAACCTAATTTTTTATAGGCTTATTAAATCACTGTAAATAATAAATGCCATCAAAGCTAATAATAAAACAAATCCAGCGTTTTGGATTGCAATTTTAACCTTTAGAGGAAGTTCTCTTCGGAAAATTCCTTCTAATAAAATAATAATTGTATGGCCTCCATCAAGTGCCGGAAAAGGAAGAATGTTTATAATTGCCAAACTCAGACTTAACATTGCCAGGAAAAATAAAAAGGAAGTAATACCAGTATCAGCAGAACGGGCTGCAAATTGTGCAATTTTAACTGGTCCTCCGAATGCTTGATTGAATGCTAATTTACCAGTTATAACATTTTTTAACATTCCAAAAGTTAAGACTGTATATTGACCAATATTCGAAATACTTTGTGTTAGGGCAGTGAAAAATCCATATTTCTTAAATTCTATTTCACCAGTGTAAATATCTGTAATTGTAATTCCAATTTTACCTTCGATACCAGGATTAACAGTAGTTAGTAATGTATCTTCATCACGCAGATACACAAGTTTAATGTCTTTCTCTTTATTCGATGAAATGATCTCAACAACTTCTACGCGGTCTCGTAAAGCAATCCCGTTTAGGGAAAGAAAAATATCTCCAGCTTTTATACCAGAATCTTCTGCCGGTGAATTTTTTAATACTTCTTGAATATAAGGTTGAGTTGGATAAGGGAATAAAAAGAAACCTTGCTGAGATCCTTCAGCAATTAACTGGCGTGATACGTTTAACTCGAGCAGTTTTCCATCTCTTTCGACTGATACTTTTGTTATTGGATTACTCTGGACTAATATATTTTGCACAATATCATCCCAATCATTGACTGTTTTATCATTTATAGAAAGTATTTTGTCATAGGATTGGAAACCGGCTTTTTCTGCGTAACTTTCTTTTTCTATCTTACTTACAAATGTTGTGTTAAAAACTTGTTTCCCTTTGAAAAAGTTAATTCCCCAAAAGATTAAGAGTGTTAATGTTAAATTCATAAACACACCGGCTGTAATAACAAACAGCTTTTGGTATGTTGGTTTTGATCTGAATTCCCAAGGCTTCGGTTGGCTTTCTACAAATTTTGTGTCCATACTTTCGTCAATCATACCGGCAACTTTTACATAACCTCCGAGAGGAAAAATACATAGCCTATAATCTGTAAATCCGCCGCTTTCCCAATCTTTTGGCAAGTCGCCAAATGAAAATCCACTTGTTTTATTCCATCCGCAAATTCTTTTACCAAACCCAATTGCAAAAATATCTACGCGCATTTTGCAAATCTTTGCAGAGGCGAAATGCCCAAATTCATGTACAAATACTAAAATTCCGATTGTGATAATGAAATAAATTATATAATCCATAACTCCATCATGTAAATTTTCTAGTTAAAAAATTCCTTATTGTAAGGTCACATCCAACGATTGATTCCAAATCAGCCATACCGCTCATTGAATGTTTATTTAATGCTTCTTCAATTAAATTGGGAATATCCAAAAATCGAATTTTGCCATTCAAAAATAGCTCAACGGCGACTTCATTTGCTGCATTTAATATGCAAGGAGCTAAATCACCGGAATCAATTACACTATATGCTAATTTTAGACATGTGAATTTATCAAAATCTGGTTCAAAAAACGTCAAAGTTTGAATTTTTTTTAAATCAGTGACAACCGGGTTATAATTATATCTATCTGGGTATGAGAGAGCATAAAGAATTGGCAATTTCATATCAGGTGTACTTAACTGTGCTTTTATTGAACCATCAATAAATTCTATCATCGAGTGAATTACTGATTGAGGGTGTACAATAACTTCAATCTTTTCTTTTGGAAGTCCGAATAACCAATATGCTTCAATCACTTCAAGTCCTTTATTCATCATTGTTGCGGAATCAATTGTAATTTTATTCCCCATTTTCCAGTTAGGATGGTTTAAAGCTTCATCAATAGTAACTTTCTCAAGCTCATTATTATTTCTATCTAGGAAAGGACCGCCGGATGCGGTAAGAATAAGTTTGTTAATACTTGCTTTCTCTTCTCCAACAAGGCATTGAAAAATGGCTGAATGTTCCGAATCAATCGGGATAATTTGAGATTTGTGTTTTAAAGAAAGTTCGGTTATCAGTTTTCCAGCTACAACAAGTGTTTCTTTATTAGCAAGGGCTATTCTTTTATTTAGTTTAATTGCCTCAATTATAGGTTTTAATCCGGCGAAGCCAACAATTGCTGAAACTAAGATATCGTAATTACCTTCTTTTATTATTTCAAGAAGTCCTTCTTCTCCAGAAATAATTCTTGTTTTATTTAATTTATTTTGAAGCTCATTTGCTTTTTGTTGATCTCTGACCGCAGCTAAAGATGGAGAAAACTCTTTAATTTGTTTTTCTAACTCTTCTATGTTTTCATTTGCAGTTAAACCAGTGATTTGAAATTTATCTGGAAATGCTCTTACAACATTAAGAGTATTTATTCCGATAGAACCAGTTGAACCAAGCAATAAAATCTTTTTCATTTGAAGTAAATCTTAACTGATAAATCTATGAGTTATTGCAAGTAAAAAATTTATTAATACAATTATATGAACAGTTCTATTCAAGCTTATTAATTTTGCGAGATAAGGTTGGTTTTCATTTTGATCTTCTGATAATGCAAGTCTTAATTTTTTTGCTTTCGGAATTAAAAACGCAAAGATTAAAAGTAATATAAAAACCATTAAAATTTGTTTCGTAGCAAGCCAGTGGTTAGAGCTCATATCAAAAAAACCATATCCGGGATTTAAAGACACCATAAAAATACCAGTTAATAATATTCCGGATGCTCCGATCATTCCAAATAAATTCGATGAAGACAAATAGAGCCCGACTTTGTCTTTTAAAAGATTAATTTCTTTAGTATTTGAAATGAACGATTTCAAAATAATATCTGTTATAAAACCAGCAATCCAAATTCCGGCGAAAATTATGTGCAAAGTTATTGTCAACGGATAAAATACCATACTAATACATCCTTTTTAATTTATAAAAATTGTAAATTATAAGCGGTAAGATAAGCATAACAAAGTTTGATTGTGAAATTACTATTAAATGATTAATAATAAACAAGGATATAAAATGAAAAAAAATATACTTTTTATCGTTGTAGTTTTAGTATCAGTTACAACTACAATATTAGTCTCTAAAAGTTTTAGAGTTACACAAATACCAAACGGTCCAAAATTCTCTTGTGCAAACTGCCATGTTGACCCGTTTGGCGGAGGACCAAGGAATGCTTTTGGGCAATCTGTTGAAAATGGATTTTTGAATAACCAAGGTCAGGTAATTTGGAATTCAAGTTTAGCAGCTATGGATTCTGATGGTGATGGCGCTTCAAATGGCACTGAACTTCAAGATGCGTCTGGTTCTTGGAGAATTGGAAACAACAATCCAGGGAATTTAAGTTTAGTAACAAACCCAGGTGACCCAACTAGCAAACCAAATCCAACTTCAGTTGCAGAAGAGAATTTTCCAACTAATTATAAATTATTAAGTAATTATCCTAATCCATTTAATCCTACAACAACAATTGCATTTGAAATTCCTCAAGCCGAAAACGTATTATTAGCTGTATATAACATTAATGGAGAATTAATAAGAACGTTAGCCAATAAAAATTATAGTGCTGGAAGCCATAATGAAGTCTGGAACGGAAAAGATGATTTTGGCAATAATGTTTCTTCCGGAATTTATATTTATAGAATCAAGGCTGGTCAATTTGATAAATCTGCTAGAATGGTATTGTTGAAATAATTTGATCTGAATTTTTTTGTTGATCATCAATTCTTAATTTTGGAAAGGGCAATATGCGGAAACTATTTTTAATATCACTGATAATCTTGATCTCAAACGAAATAAATGCGTTGCCTCGTTTTGCACTTATGCAAAAAGATAAATGTATTGACTGCCATGTCAATCCAACCGGGGGAATTATTCGAAATGAAAATGGATTCTTTTTCGGGAAGAATGTAATTAGCCTTATCTCACCGCGTGAACAAGATATTAAGCTCTCTCCAAAATTAACTGATAATGTTTTATTCGGGTTCGATTATCGATCTCAAATATTATACTCCAATGAAAAAAAGAGAGCTGACTTTCAGGATATGACTGGTTCTTTATATTTAAGTGCTTCTGTTTCTGAAAAGATTGATGTGCTTGCAAAATATGATTTTGTTAATTCAATTTGGGAAGGATATGGAATTGCAAGAATTCTTCCTAACAATAGCTATATTAAAATTGGTTCTTTTGTTCCATATTTTGGAGTTAGACTTGATGATCATACTTCGTACACACGTGGCGGCGATTTTGGACTTTTGTTTTCTCAAGGCATTTCAAGAGGATTGATTTATAATCCTTTCTATGTTGAAACTAGTTTAGAATTCGGCGTGAACATTTCTAATTTTGGATTATTTACAGCAAGCATTGGAAAAAACAGATTTAACATGCCATTAACATCAGATCCAAATATCACCACTCGTTTTGAAGTCAATCAAATTGTTGGAGATGCTGCATTGATGATTGGCGGATCTTTTGCATCTGTAAAAACCAAATTTCTTGGCAATGTTTTAAACACTAAATTGTACGGAGGTTTTGCCGGAATTGGTTTTAATAGATTTTCAATGATTGGTGAATATGATAAAGTATCAGATTATTTGGCTAAGGATGCAAAATCAACAGCACTTATGGTAGAAGTTTCATATTTGTTGAATGTTGGGCTTGAAGCAATAATGAGATATGACCGATTCGACCCTAACACGAATGCTGATAAGGATGAACACGCGCATTTAACAATTGGATTAGAATTTTTCCCTTACAGTTTTATTGAGTTGCGCCCTCAATATCGAATCAAAATTGAAGAGCCAGAAGTGAGTAATAATTCATTCGTTTTGCAGTTCCATTTTTGGTATTAAAAAAAGTAGATTCTCTTACTCTAAAAATAAAAGGCTGCCAGAAAATTATATTTTCCCTTGCGGCCCGAGTCCGAATGCGAGTTCGAAAATCTATATTCTAACTCAGTAAGAAAAACACACATTTCCTTAAGACAGCCTTTCTGCCCTCGTAACAAAGAAGATTTGTTACAAGTCGGTAAGAAAAACAGATGGTAATTTAAATTCTAAGCGAGGGTTTGTCTACACTTAAAACACTGATTTTGCTCTTTAAAAACACTGATTTTTTTTAAGTGTGTATAGTATTGAGGACATTTTTTGGCATTGGCTGAATTATTGATATAATTATTTCCAATTTTCT
>VGVY01000013.1 GCA_016873835.1 Ignavibacteria bacterium | reverse complement strand
ATAACATCAAAACCAACACTTGGTAAGATCACAATCCCTTCTTCCTTTGCTTTTTTGCTGCAGCCAAATGCATATGCTAAAGAAGGCATCTCTCCGGTAATATCAAGATAATTTGTTTTTGAAGCCAAGCATAAATCGATCATTTCTTTAGCAGTGTATTTATACGGTCCGGCACAATGAATTACTGTATGAATATTTTTTAATGCTTCAAGCGCTTTCACTTCTTCTGTTAAATCAAAAATATTGTATTGGCATGAAAATTTTTCAGCGACCTTAGCAATTGCTTTTTTATTTCTTCCAGCTAAAATTGGTTTAATATTTCTTGCAATCAGTTCTTCAATAATCAATTGGGCAGAATATCCGTTAGCACCATAAATCATTAAATGTTTTTTTTTCGATTGCATTCTAGTTTGTTTGTGTTTATCAATTATTAAAATTACAAAAACGTTCGATTTTACCTAATTATTTTTAATAATAATAAATTCAATATTAGGTAATGTATTGGGATGTTTTTTATTATGATTAAAAATTGCAAGATAATAAAGCAAAGTTATGACAAATCCAAGAACTACTGAAATCAATTCATAGCTGCTGTAATTTCGAAACAAGTATGTTCCAATAAGTATTCCGCTTATTAAAAAGAACAATGGTAGACCATAAAGTATCATAGAAGTTTTTAGTAACGAATCTCCTGAAATTTTGATTTGAACTATGTCCCCAACTTTTGCATTAATTTTATTACTTGTATGAACAATTTTATTTGGAGAGCAGACTGCCTTTGCAGAACAACTGCAGCATTCGGAATGACTAATAATCTGAACTTCTGTTATTTCATCTTTTACAGAAGCAACAATTCCTTCTTCAGTTATTACTTCATATAGCATTAATTAACCATGATACTTTTCGAATTTATAACCTCAATAGCTCTGGTTGAACATTTATCAATAGCTATTTTAGTGAGATCAAGTTTGTCATAATTTATTATTGCAAGATTATTCACCATCTCAATTCCGCCATCAGATTTTTTTGCACAAATACCGCAACCGATACAAGAAACTGAACAAACTTCCTTTGATCTTTTAGGATCATCCTCGTTCTTGCAAAAGATAAAAACATTTCTATTTGATGGATGCATTTCTATTACATTTCTTAGACAAGCTTTTGCACACATTCCACATCCAGTACAAAACTCGTTAATAATTTCCGGCAGTCCATTTTCATTCATATACATAGCTTTGAACTGACATACAGAAACACAATCGCCTCCACCAAGGCAGCCATAAAGACAAAGTTTATCACCTCCGGAAACATGAATTGCAGTTTTACAATCAGTAGGTCCAATATATTGAGTATTCTTATTGACAGCTTCCTTATTACCGCCTCTACATAAAACAACTGGTACATTTTTTATTATCGAACCTTTGTCAACACCCAAAAGCTCTGCAATACTTTGAGTTGTTTCTTCACCACCAACTGGACACCCATTTGGTTTTGCATTTCCTTCAACTAGTTTAACTGCAAAATCGAAACATCCGGCACATCCACATCCACCGCAGTTTGCATTTGGCAAAGCATCATTTATTTTGCCGATGAGAGGATTTTCTTCAACGCGTAATTTTTTATCCGCAAATGCAAGTCCACTCGCAAATACGAATCCAAGCCCTCCCATCGTCATAATAGCAATTATAATTGTTGTATCCATTTATTTAACCAAAAAATATTTATCAAAACCAGAAGATTTATGAATTACTCCAAAGGTATCAACTATAATTCCTTCAACTTCATATAATTTATTTATTAACTCAATTCCTTTGCTTGGGCCAAGAATAAAAACACCGGTTGAAAGTGCATCTGCTGTTAAAGCATCTTTAGCAATAATTGTTACAGCTTCACATTCATTTGCTGGCAATCCGGTAAGCGGATTAATTAAATGTGAATATCTTTTCCCATTTTTATTAAAATACTGTTCATAATCTCCTGAAGTAGCAATCCCGATTTTGTTTGCTTTTAACGAACCGAGCAGTTTAGTAATTTTCCTTGGGTGTTGAATTCCAACTCTCCAAGTATCACCTTCAGCATAAATTTCACCGCCTACATTTATTAAAAAATCCTCGATTCCAAAACCTTTTAAAACATTTGCAATTTTATCTGCAGCATAACCGGGAACAACTGCATTAAAACTGATTTTAATGTTAAGTGGTTTAATAACAACATCTTCTTTTTTTAATGTAATTTTCTTCCATCCAGTTTTATTAAGCGCGTTTTTAATTTGTTCATTTGTAGGTAAACTTGGTGACTCTTTTTCAAATCCGATTAATTCAATTAAGCTACCAATTGCCGGATCAAATGCACCATCAGTAATTCTCCAAAGCTCAGCACATTTTTCTAGCATGGAAAACATCTCGTCTGATACTTTAATTTCTTCCTTAGTTGAATTGTTTAAAAACCACATAGGATTTCCGGAAATATAAGTTGAAAACAAAGTATCAATCCTTTTTGCTTCTTTGAATGCGGCAGTAATAGCAGAATTTGCAATTTCATCATCAACTCCACGCACTTGAATTTCAATAGTGCTTCCCATTACAATTGAAGTTCGTTTTATTGTTTCATCTTTGGTACAAGATATTAACCCAATGAAGATCAATATGTATAAAAAATATTTTTTCATATTTTTTGTAGAGACGCGATATTTCGCGTCTCATAGACTAGTTGATTGTTTTCAACTTGAGAGATAACCTCAGTATTTTTAGAGAGACCATTTATAGCGTCTCTACCATTTTTAAATCATTCCAGCAAAACCCATAAATGCTAATGCGAGAAGTCCAGCTATAATAAGAGTAATTGGGGCTCCTCTGAAAGCTTTTGGAACATCAGTTAATTCAAGTTCTTCACGAATCCCGGACATTATTAATAATGCAACAGTAAAACCAACTCCAGCTCCTAAACCAAATATAATACTTTGAATCAAAGTATATTCTCTCATAGATAGAAGCAAAGCAAAACCTAAGATCGCACAATTGGTTGTAATTAATGGAAGAAAAATACCAAGTGCTCGGTAAATTGGCTGACTCACTTTTTTTATTACCATTTCAACAAATTGAACAAGTGATGCGATAACCAAAATAAAAGATGGTATTTGTAGAAATTCCAATTTGAATGGAACTAAAAGCAAGAAGTACAACAACCAGCTTACAATTGCCGTTAAAACCATAACAAAGGTTGTTGCCATTCCCATCGATAAGGCAGAAGAAGTTTTATTTGATACACCAATAAATGGACATATTCCAAGAAAGAGAGAAAGGACAAAATTGTTAACAATTGCTGCGGAGATGAATATTATTAACAGATCCATTTTATTTTTCTCCTAACTTTATATCTAAGGTATTTTTTGCTGCTTTATATTTTGCTATTCCAGCTTCTAACTCAATTCGTTTTTTCCTTTCAACATATAAATTAGCAAATCCCATCAATAGTCCAAGAGTTAAAAATGCACCAGCCGGGAGAATTATAATAAGCCAAGGTTCAAAACTATTTGGCAGTACGCTGTAACCCATTAATGTTCTTGATCCTATAATTTCTCTTATTCCACCCATAATCACTAATGCAATTAAAAAGCCAGCTCCATTTCCCAATGCATCCAAAAGCGAACGGAGAGGGTTATTTTTAGAAGCAAAAACTTCTTGTCTGCCAAGAATTAAACAATTTACAACAATTAGCGGAACAAATGGACCGAGTGCTTTACTTAACTCTGGGAATTTTGCTTTCATCACTAAATCTGCAATTGTAACGAATGTTGCAATGACAACAATGAAAGCGGCTATTCTAACTTGATTGGGAATCAATTTTCTGAAGGATGAAATTAATAAACTCGAAAACACAAGCACAAAAGTAGTTGCAAGTGCCATAGCTAAACCATTCATTACCGAAACAGTTACAGCAAGAGTTGGGCACATTCCAAGTACTTGTTTGAATATAGGATTTATTTCCCAAAGACCTTTAATAAATTCATAGCTGAGTGTTTTATTCTTTTTCACAGCAAGCCCCGGTTTTTTGATTCACGTGCTTTCTCAATTCCAGCGTTAACAATTTCCACAACAGATTTTGATGAAATAGTCGCACCAGTAATTGTCTGAATTTCATTTGACTGTTCAAGTGATTTTCCTTTTACCCAAATGATATTTGGTAACGCTGTAATTTCTTGAAATTGATTTTTAAAAGGCTCTTCTGTTATTTTTGTACCAAGTCCAGGTGTTTCAACTTGTTCAAGAATTTCTATTGAAGTTATTTTATTTAGTTTGATGTTAACACCGGTCATTATTTTTATCTTTCCTTGAAATCCATTCCCAGAATTAACTATTGTATATCCAATTAAATTTTTTTCTGCATCAAACACTTTATAAATCTCAACTTTATTGTTCTGAACAACTTCGTAGTATTTTCCATTTGGATGAACTACAAAAATTGCTTTTTCTATTTCTGCTTTTTGATTTTTTTTTATCTTTGGAGTAGCCCAATTACTAACTTCAGAAAGTAATCCCCCTGAAAAAATTCCAATAACTGTTAATGTTAAAATCATTTTAATTACATTATTCATTTATCTGCTCCAAAAATTTTGGGAGTTGTAAGCCTATTTATTATCGGTACAATTGCATTCATTATCAATATTGAATACATAACTCCTTCAGGTAAACCTCCAAAAGTTCTAATAACAACGACAATGAGCGCTATGCCAATGCCGAAGATCCACATTCCTTTTGCAGTTATTGGAGAAGTTACCCAATCAGTAGCCATAAAAAAGACTCCGAACAAATAACCTCCTGCGAATAAATGAAATAATGGACTTGCATATTTAAGAGGATCAACAAGCCAAAAAATTGCACTGATTAACATAATCCCGATTATCATTGAAACCGGAATTCTCCAATTAACTATTCCAATACCAATTAAAAATACGCCACCAATTATTATTGCAACTGCAGATGTTTCACCAATTGAGCCGCCAATGTTTCCTAAAATTAATGGCTGAATTTCTGTTACGGCTTTATCAAACTTAAAAGATGCTAATGGCGTTGCACTTGTAATAGTATCAACTGCGTAATAAGGTTTTTGCCAGGTTGTCATTGCTACTGGAAAAGCAGCTTGTAAAAATGCACGACCAACTAATGCTGGATTAAAAATATTAAAACCAAGTCCGCCAAAGATTTCTTTTCCAATCGCGATTGAAAAAACTGCTCCGATTGCTGTTGAAGTAATTGAAAAATTAGGAGGTAAAATTAATCCAAGTAATAATCCGGTAATTATAGCACTTCCATCAGCAATACTGATTTTCTTTTTTCTAATCTTCTTAATTAACGTTTCAGTCAATACAGAAAAGAAAACACTTGTTGTTACAATCAGTAATTGATATACGCCAAAAAAAATAACCGACGCAATTAATGATGGAAGTAATGCAAGAACTACGAGCCACATTGCTTGTTTAGTTGACCATCTTGAGTGAAGATGCGGTGAACTTGCAATTACTAATCTGTGGTTTGTATTAGAATTAAATTCCATGGTAATAAATTATGCTGATTTTCTTTCTTTTTGTAAGCTTAATACTTTTTGTTTACCATATCGAATCCATTGTGCTAATGGAATATTTGCCGGGCATGTATAAGCACAACTACCGCATTCCATACAAATAGTAATCCCCTGAGTTTCTGCGAGTTCTAATTTATCTAGCAAAGACAAGCGAGCTAACCTTGTTGGAATTAAATTTAATGCGCAAGCTTCCACACACTTTCCACACCTTAAACAATTCGTTTCCTCTTTGTGTGTAATCTCTTCTTCTGTTAATACTAAGATTCCAGAAGTTGCTTTCATTACGGGTGTTGATAAATCATAAATAGAAGCACCCATCATAGGTCCGCCCGCAATAATTCTTACAGTATTTTGAACAATGCCTCCGCAATAATCAAGGATATCAGAAATTGGAGTACCGATTGGAACAATTAAATTTTTCGGATTTTTTATTCCCAATCCACTTACAGTAAGAGAAGCTGATATTTGCGGCATTCCTTTTATGATGGCATCATGAACTGAAATAGCAGTAGCTATATTTTGGATTACTATTCCAACATCGAAAGGGAGTTTATTGGGAGGAACTTCTTTATTCGTTACAGCTTTTATCAGCATCTTTTCTGCGCCTTGAGGATATTTTGTTTTTACAACTTCGACAGAAATATTTTGATAATTCTTTGCAGCATTCCTTATCATTTCAATAGCTTCTGGTTTGTTGTCTTCGATTCCAACTGTCCCTTTGGTTGCGCTAACAGCTTTTATAATAAGCTGCATTCCTAAGATAATTTCTTCAGGTTTTTCAATCATTAATCTAAAATCACGAGAAAGATAAGGTTCACACTCACATCCATTTAGAATTACATGTTCAATTTTTTTTCCCTTCGGTGGTGATAGTTTAACATAAGTAGGGAATGCAGCTCCGCCTTGTCCAACAATCCCAGCATATTTCACACGTTCAATAATTTGTTCAGAAGAAATCCTTTCCGGATCAAGTATAGACATTAAATTTATTTCATTTGAATCTATCTTCTCAATGTTAATGGAATTTATCGGAATCCCAGTAACTGATGGATGGTTTGAAATTTTTGTCACTTTACCATTAACTGGACTATGAATGATTGAAGAAACAAAGCCATTTTGCTCGGCAATTATATCCCCGGTTTTCACTAGATCATTTTTTTTTACTAATGAAATTGATGGGTTACCTAAATTTTGCGCTAATGGAATTATTAATTTCTGAGGAATAGGAATTGTTTCAAATTCCATTTTATTAGTAAGTGATTTATATTCTTTTGGGTGAATTCCACCCTTAAATGTTTTTAATTTGGATATAAGTGACATTTTTAATCCAATCTTTACTTCAGAGTGATTAGGCATAAAACATGCCAGATTTTAGAAATATTTTTTCATCTCTACGTCATTATTAACATTGATTTTAGATGTTCAAGTAGTAAATTCAAAAATGATTTTTCAATTGTGAAAATATGCTCATACTTTTGAGAAATAAGATTACAGTAGGTCTTAAAAGACTGACCTAAAAATTAAGATTACAAGAATTTTTGATAACTTTGCATACAATTTTACACTTCAATTATGTCTAGAAAAAAAATACTCTTTATCTGCGGATCATTAAATCAAACTTCGATGATGCATCAAATTTCACAATATTTGAAAGAATACGATTGCTTTTTCACTCCATATTATTCCGATGGAATGATTAACTATTTGGTAGGAAAAGGTTATGGAAAGTTCTCAATTTTAAATGGGCCATTTAGATGGAATACAGAAAAATATCTTGAAATAAATAATTTACAAGTGGATTACCGTGGTCTAAAAAATAACTACGATCTTGTTATTACATGTGCTGATTTAATAATTCAGAAAAATATTAGAAATAAAAAAATAATTTTAGTGCAAGAAGGAATGACAGATCCGGAAACAATTATGTTTCATTTAGTAAAATATTTTAAACTGCCAAGGTGGTTGGCAAGTACATCTACAATGGGCATTTCAAATCTATATAATATTTTCTGTGTTGCATCTGAAGGATATAAAAACTTTTTTATAAAAAAAGGTGCTGATGAAAATAAAATCATTGTTACCGGCATTCCAAACTTTGACAACGTAAAAGAATTTTTAAATAATGATTTTCCTCATAAGAATTTTGTATTGGTCTGCACTTCAGATGCAAGGGAAACTTTTAAATATGAGAATCGTAAAAAGTTTATTCAAAAATGTGTAAGGATAGCTGATGATAAGCAGTTGATATTCAAACTTCATCCAAATGAAAATTTTGAAAGAGCCACAAAAGAAATTAATCATTCTGCACCAAATGCAATTGTTTATTCTAGTGGAAATACAAATCACATGATTGCAAACTGCGATGTTTTAATTACTAAATATTCATCTGTTGCATTTGTTGGTTTAGCTTTAAATAAAGAAGTTCATTCTGCTTTTGATTTAAGCGAATTAAGAAAATTGTTGCCGATTCAAAATAATGGTTCATCGGCCGAACGTATTGCGAGCATTGGCAAAGATTTCCTTACCGAAAAAGAAATCAATCTTGATGAATTAAAAGAAAAATATTCTTGTAGTTAAGTTATATGAAAATAATAACAGTTATTCAAGCTAGATTATCTTCAAGCCGTTTACCAGGAAAGGTATTACTTCCAATCCTAGAAAAACCACTATTATCAAGAATGATAGAGCGCGTAGAAAAATCAAAATATATTGGTAAAGTTGTGGTAGCGACTTCTACAAATCAAGAAGATGATAAAATCGAAGAATTATGTAAGAGTGAAAATATAACTTGTTTTCGGGGACATCTAACTGACTTATTAGACAGACATTATCAAGCGGCTTTAAAATACGATGCAGATGCAGTTGTTAAAATTCCATCTGATTGCCCACTTATTGATCCGGAAATAATTGATTTAGTAATAAAATATTACATGGAAAAATTAAAAGATTATGATTATGTGAGTAATCTTCATCCACCTACTTATCCTGATGGAAATGATGTTGAGATTATGTCTATTGCTGCACTTCGAAAAGCATGGCAAGAATCAACCAAATATTATGAACGAGAACATACCACACCATATTTTTGGGAAAATCCTCAAAAGTTTAGAATCGGAAATGTTCTTTGGTCAAAAGGCGTAGACTATTCCACAACTCACCGTTGGACAATTGATTATGAAGAAGATTACCAATTTATAAAAAGAGTATTTGAAGAATTATATCCCAATAACCAAATGTTTGGAATAAATGATATATTAAACCTCGTTTTGAAAAATTCTGAGGTTTACGATATCAACAAAAAACATCTTGGTAAGTTTTGGTTTTCCCAATGAATTGGGCAATATGTTAATACATTACAATAAATTCAAAGCTAAATGCTAAATAAACTATGCCGAACAAAATTTCATTAACGAATAATTTCCCTTCGATCCAAAAATCTAATGATCTTTATAACCGTGCAATTGGATTAATCCCATCTGTTACACAAACATTGGCAAAAGGACCAACTCAATGGATAAATGGAGTCGCACCAAAATATTTAGTCAAAGGACAAGGATCGCATGTTTGGGATGTTGACGGGAATGAATATATCGATTATTTAATGGCTGTTGGTCCATTATCACTTGGCTATTCTTATCCCGAGGTTGATGCGGCAATAAGAAAACAATTAGAAGATGGTATTACTTTTTCAATGATGCATCCACTAGAAGTTGAAGTTGCTGAACTTATAAGAGAAGTTATTCCAAATGCCGAAGCAGTTCGGTACAGTAAAACCGGGGCTGATGTTACAAGTGCTGCCGTTAGATTAGCCAGAGCATATACCGGTAAATATAAAATTCTTTGTTGTGGTTATCATGGATGGCATGATTGGTATATTGCTGTAACTGCACGAAACTATGGAATTCCAGAATCAGTATTAGCCAATACCTTCACGTTTAATTACAATGATATGGAATCGGTTAAGAACTCGATAGATGATGATGTGGCTGCTATTATTCTTGAGCCGGTTGTTTTTGCTGAGCCAAGAGATAATTTTTTAAATAAACTTGCCAATCTTTGCAAAGAGAAGAGCATTATTTTAATTTTTGATGAAATGTGGACTGGCTTTAGAATGGCACTTGGGGGCGCACAAGAATTTTTTGGCATCACTCCGGATCTTGCAACATATTCAAAAGCCGTGGCTAATGGTATGCCAATTTCCATTCTAACTGGCAAGAAAGAAATTATGAAACTTGCTGACGATGATGTGTTCTTTTATACTACATTTGGCGGTGAAGCTCTTTCGTTAGCTGCTGCTAAGGCGACAATTAATATTACTAAATCTCTTAACGTTCCAGAATATTTGAACAACCAAGGGAAGAAACTAAAGGATGGATATAATACTATTGCAAAAAAATTGGGAATGGATTATACAAGTGTACTTGGATATAATTGGCGTTCAATGGCAACATTTAATGAGAAAGCCGGAGATCCGTTAATCCAAAAATCATTAATGCAGCAAGAAATGATAAAAAGGGGAATCCTTTGGCAAGGTTTCCATAATATGAGCTTCACTCACACTGATACAGATATTAATTATACATTACAAGCTCTCGAAGAATCCTTAATTGTATTAAAAAAAGCTATAGAAAAAAATGAACTTGAAAAATCATTAATGGGAGAACCAGTAAAGCCAGTTTTCAGAAAGACTGATAATTTTAATACTAAACCAAAAATAAACCAGTAAAAAAATCTTTATGAAAATTTTTTCGCTTGAAAATAAAACTGCTATTGTAACTGGTGCACTTGGATTACTCGGCAAAGAACATTGCAAAGCTCTTTATGAAGCTGGAGCGAATGTTGTGGTTACTGATCTTGATGAACAAGAGTGTATTAAATTTGCTGACTCGCTTGGAATTAATTCCATTGGATGTAAACTTGATGTAACTGATTCCGAAAATATTAAACATGTAAAAAAAACTGTCTTAAATAAATTTGAGAGAATTGATATTTTGGTAAATAATGCTGCTATTAATGATATGTTTGAAAATCCGAAAGCAGCATTAGAATTATCAAAGTTTGAAAATTATCCTCTTGAGCTTTGGCAAAAATCGATTGACGTAAATTTAACTGGTGTTTTTTTATGTTCACAAATTTTTGGCACCCTAATGGCGAAACAGAAATCAGGTAGCATTATTAATATTGCTTCTACATATGGAATTACTGCACCTGATCAGTCATTATATAAAAATGAAAAAGAAGAACAAACATTTTTCAAACCCCCGGCTTATTCAGCAACAAAAGGTGCGGTAATTATGTTTACAAAATATCTTGCATCATACTGGGGAAAAGAAGGTGTGAGAGTTAATTCTCTTTCACCGGGAGGAATTGAAAATAATCAGGACGAATTTTTTATTCAAAAGTATTCTAGCAAAACTCCTTTGGGAAGGATGGCACAACCTACTGATTACAAAGGTGCATTAATATTTCTTGCTAGCGATGCATCAAGTTATATGACTGGCGCAAATTTAGTTGTTGATGGTGGATGGACTTGCTGGTAAATAATTTTATCAAAGGTTTATAAAATGGGAAAGAAAAAACTTTCAAAAAAAGATATTTTAAAAAGGGCTTCTAAAATAAAACTCCTTATCGTTGATGTTGATGGAGTATTAACTGATACTGGAGTATATTATTCTGCAAACGGCGAAGAAATGAAAAGATTTTCAATTCGCGACGGAATGGGAATTGAAAGGCTGCGCATTTTAGTAAATGTTGAAACTGGAATAATCACACGAGAAAACACCGAGATTGTATCAAGCAGAGCTAAAAAACTGAAAATTACTGAACTTCATCTTGGATCGTTTGAAAAGGAAAAAACTTTAGAAGAAATTCTTATAAAAAGAAATATTTCACATAGTGAAATTGCATTTATGGGTGATGATACAAATGACATAGAGATAATGAAAAAAGTGGGATTAAGCGCTTGTCCAAGTGATGCAACAACATTTGCCAAAGAAGCTGCAGATGTTATTGTAAAAAACAAAGGCGGAAATGGTGCCGTAAGAGAATTAGCTGAATTAATTATTGAAGCCAAAAAAATCGGACGAAAAAAATATGATGCCTCCTAAAGTAAAAGTTGGGAATAAATTTATAGGCGAGATAGAACCAGTATATATAATTGCAGAAATTGGCATCAATCATAATGGTTTTGTTGATCTTGCAAAAAAATTAATTGACGGAGCAGTCTTTGCCGGATGCGATGCAGTAAAATTTCAAAAACGAACCCCAGAACTTTGCGTTCCAAAAGATCAATGGGAAATTGAAAGAGATACACCCTGGGGCAGATTAACTTATTTAGAGTATCGCAAAAAAGTTGAGTTTGGTTTTGAAGAGTATTTTGAAATTGATGCATACTGCCGTGAGAAAAAAATCGATTGGTTTGCTTCTCCATGGGATGAAGAAGCAGTTAATTTTCTTGAGAAATTTAAAGTGCCGGTTTATAAAATCTCATCTGCTTCACTAACTGACTTTCGTTTGCTAAGAAAAGTTAAATCTACTGGAAGACCTATTATTTTATCTACTGGTATGTCAACATTAGAAGAAATTGAAGATGCAATTAATTTCCTTGGGAAAGAAAATTTAATGATTGCTCAATCAACCTCAACTTATCCATGCAAATTGGAAGAACTCAATATTAAAGTAATTACATCATATCGTGATAAATATCCAGATGTTCCAATCGGGTATTCTGGACATGAAACCGGACTGGCGCCAACTCTGGCTGCAGTTGCACTTGGAGCTTCATTTGTAGAAAGACACATAACGCTTGATAGAGCAATGTGGGGAACTGATCAAGCTGCCTCGGTTGAAATAAATGGAATGTTAAAACTTGTTCAAGATATTAGAGATATTGAAAAGTCTTTAGGCGATGGCACAAAAAAGGTTTATGAAAGCGAATTAAAAAACATTAAAAAACTTAGAAGAGAAAAGAAAGAAATTCAATCAGGATCAAATTAGAAATAGAACTTAAATATTGGAAAATATATTAAATTTATTTTCAAATAAATTAAACAGCCTTCCGCTTTACGAACAATTAAGTTATTCAATAATTATTGGAACTGCTTTCCTATTCATTATCCTTGAAAAAATATTTCCATATAACAACCAAAAGACTTTACGCGAAGGTTTTTTCAATGATTTAGTTCTTTATACTATTGCGCAAAGCTACATTCTTGGTATAATCATTTTTACAGTAATAATAAGATTTGTTGATGAGTCAACTTCCTTATCAAGATTGAAACTTTTAAACTCAATTCCAATTTGGGTTCAGCTAATTTTATTTACTATTACACATGATTTTTACATTTATTGGATGCACCGCTGGCAACACAAAAATAAATATTTATGGCGGATTCATGAAGCACATCATTCTCCAAAAATGGTTGACTGGCTTTCTGGTTCACGATCGCATGCGCTGGAGATCTTAATCAATCAATCTGTTGAATTTTTACCAATGGTATTGCTTGGCTCACCTCTAGAAGTTATTGCATATAAAGGAGTAATTAGTGCAGTGTGGGGAATGTATATACATTCTAATCTTAACGTGAAAAGTGGAAAACTTCAAATGATAATTAATGGACCGGAAATGCATAGGATTCATCATACAACCGGTAAAGGCAGAAATAAAAATTTTTCAACAAAACTTACTGTTTGGGATTGGATTTTTGGATCAGCTTTTTTACCGGATGAAAAAGCTGAAAGTTACGGATTGAAAACTTTTTTCCCGGATAATTTTATTAAACAATTTCTTTTTGCATTTAGAAATTTTAATAAACAGAAATCGGATTAAGTTTGAAAAACTAAATCCGACTCCCTTTATATTTTATATCAACATCAATTTACAAACCCATTATTGGTTTATCCTTGGGATATCTAACAGAGAAAAGTAATTTTTTAGATTGTGATTTTGTAGGTTCAACTTTTAATTTCCATGTAATTTTACCGCTTGAAATTGAATAATTACCTTGCGAATAATCTATCATCTTTACTGTAATATCTTCATTTTTTGAAATCGGAATTTGATCTTCAACTAAAATGTCAATTGACAGATTCTTATTATTCTTTACAACAATTTCATAACCATAAAACCTTTCAACATCACTGCTAAGAAATTTATCTTCAGTAAAATCTTTCAAAGTGTTTCTTTTTACAGAGATATTCTGATCGCGTCCAAGTGAAATTGCAAGAGTGTCCTTAGCAATAAAAGGATCGATATAAGACTGCCCCACATATGAATTTTCAAAATAAATATTTGTCTGACCAGGCAATAAATTGTAATCTTCCCAATTCGAAAGATATGCTACTAGAAATGCATTATTATCCAATTTGGGGACAGCATAATATTCATACTTAGCTGGTAGAGATAATTCTTGTATAGAAACAGTATGCGGCTTTCCATCAGAAGGAATTGAATATTTCAATGTTGGAGAAAATTCAGCTGATAACTGTTTTTGTTCAACCATAAAATAATCTGCCATTGATTCCGCCTTATCTGCAGCTTCTTTAGCTGCTAAGGAAGGTAACGCTAATTTTTGCATTCCAACTCTTTCATTCATCTCCATTCTTAAAAAATCTAAATACCAAGTGTAAAGCTCGGGTTTATTGTTATTGAGGGAGGGATTTCTTGTGGATAATACAACGTTTATATCATTCCAATCAAATCCACTATTCTGATTTATGTTTGCTTTGTAAAATAAATTAGCCGGTTTGCCAATTTGATCAACTCTTATATCATAAATCGGATTCCATCCAGCATCATAAATTATATATGACAAGGAAATTTCTGATGACGTAATGTTTTTTGCTTGAAGTGTTACTACTACTTCATTTACAGTCTTTGTACTGTTGTTATTTAATTCAGCAAGTTGTTTTTTAATTCTTTCTGACTGCTTTTCAATCTTTTTAATATCTATTTGAAGAGATAAAATATTGCTTTTTAACTCGCTCATTCTTTTCCTAAAAAACTCTGCCATTTTTTGAAGCTCGCTAACCGAAACACCTTTATCTTTACTGCCAATTTCTTTGTTGGCTAAAATCATATCTATTTCAGAAGCAAAAACATCAATTTCATTTTTCTTACTCAAAGAATTGAAATTAAGCGTTTCAAGAGAATCTTCTAGTATTTTTATCATCGGTGCTTTATCAACCGTTCGTAAGTAATCAAATCGTTGAACAACTGAAATTATTACTGCATCACCTTTTGCAGAAACATTAATACTATTTCTATCAATGTTAGCTGCAATTCCACTTAATACAACTTCATTAATTCCTTTAGTTAGATTTAATTTTGCAGTATGTGTAAGCTCGGCACCTCGCAGAAATACTTTTGCTCCACTTAATGTGGGTTTTATTACAATTTCATTTGATCCGTACGAAATTGTAAATGCAAGTAAAAGAAGAATAAACACCATATACTTTTTCATTTTATCCTCACTTTCATTTTCACTAATTGAAAATGTTTATGTTTATACAGAGTCCCTTGTATCTTGTTCCACAATTCAATGCAAGGTGAATAACAAATTATCATTTCTTAAATTTAGCTATGGATTAATTAATTTTAAACAACATTTTCGAAATAACAAACAAAGCTATTTAATAATCATTCTCTAAACTGATATTTTATGAAACAAGTATTACTTGAGTTTTTGAAACGATATGAATCTGCTATTTCTGAAGCTTGGTCGCAACAGATTATTAAGAATATTAATGGTCGCCTTTCCGAATCTCAAGTAAGGACTTTTGTTGATAGTATCATTGCTACAGTTATTGAACAAATTGAAAACAGAGACTATGTACTTGCGGATCAATTTTTAATAGATATATATACATTATTTGTTGAAGAACACTTAAACCTTCTTGAAATAAGCCAACTCTTTTCCCAAGGCCGGTACTCAATTCTAGAGATAATTGAAAAGAAAAACGAAACCAATTTTGACCCGATAACAATGTTAAGTTCTGTTGATCAAGTAATTGAACAGCTATATGCTCGGTATGGAATGCTTCACCAAGATGCACAAATGAAAGAGGTTCAAAGAGATCGTGACAGATTAGCTTCAAAATTGGAACTTAACCAGCGATACCTGAAAAGTATTTTACATTCTTCAGATTCAGCAATTATGGTGGTTGATAATAATGAAAAATTTATTTCCTGGAATAAAGGCGCTGAAAGAATTTTTGGATATACTGAAGAAGAAATTTTAGGAAAAGCTTCTTCGTTTCTGCTCCCCGATGGAAAAAAATACTCGGATGAGTTAGATCAAATTAAAGAGCTAACTAAAAATTCACATTCAACAAACTTTTTAGAAACCGAAAGAAAAACAAAAGATGGCAGAATTCTTAGTGTTAAGTTAAGTGTTTCTAAACTTCCAAGCAGCGATGGAAAATACACCGGCAGATCGATCATAATTAAAGACTTTACAGAATTTAAAAAATTACAAGCACAAATTGATCAATCAGAAAAACTTGCTGTAATAGGTCAGTTAGCCGCCGGAGTTGCGCATGAGATTGGAAATCCTTTAGCTTCTATCTCTTCACTGGTGCAAATTCTTCAAAGGAAATGCGAAGATTCATTCTTAAATGAACAATTAGTACATATAAAAGGAAATATCGACCGAATTTCTAAAATTGTTAGAGAGTTGGTTGATTTTTCACGTCCGCCTAGTTATGAACTTGCTATTCAAGATATTTCGGATATTATTAAAACTGCTTTGGGAATTGTGAAGTATGATAAACGGGTTCATAATGTAAAATTTGAAAATGAAATCCATCCAAACATGCCAACGGTAAATATTGCGGCTGATCAAATGCTTCAAGTATTTATAAATATCTTAATAAATGCACTTGATGCAATTAAAGGGAATGGAGTCATTTCGGTAAAATCTTATTTTGATAACAAAAATATTTTTATCGAAATTTCTGATGATGGAATAGGAATGGACAAATCCATTTTAGATAAAATTTTTGATCCTTTCTTCACAACAAAGGAAGTTGGAAAAGGAACTGGACTTGGTTTATCAGTAAGTTATGGAATTATTAAAAAATTTAAAGGCGAAATTGAAGTACAAAGTATTCCAGAAAAAGGAAGTACATTTAAAATAATTTTACCAATTCATGCATAAGTGAGGAATAAAATGGCTTACAATATTTTAATTGCTGACGATGAAAAACCGATACGCGATTCATTAAAAATGGTTCTTGAAGAAGAAGGATTTAATACAATGGCAGCAGCCGATGGTGAAGAAGCTTTACTCAAAATTAAAGAGAGCAATATTGATGTCTGCATTACAGATATAAAAATGCCAAAGTTGGATGGAATCCAATTATTAGAATCTGCCTCTAAAATATCTCCTGAAACTTTTTTCATTATTATGACAGCTTATGCATCTGTGAACACGGCAATTGATGCGTTGCGAAATGGAGCTTACGATTATTTGATTAAACCAGTAGAATTTGATGATGTGATTTTGAGAGTAAAAAGATTAATTGAGTACAAGAAATTAGCTTTAGAAAACAAATACTTACGGCAAAGAGTTTCTTCCGATAAAGGATTTACCAATCTAATTGGTAAAAGCGAACCAATGAAAAAAGTGTTTGATATTATTTTGCAAGTTGCCGGTACAAACAGCAATGTACTCATCTCTGGAAAAAGTGGAACTGGAAAAGAATTAGTTGCAAAAGCAATTCACTTTAATAGTATGCGAAAAGATAAAATCTTTTTACCGATTAACTGTGGTGCAATTTCTGAAAACCTTATTGAAAGTGAATTATTTGGTCACAAGAAAGGTGCATTTACTGGTGCAGCAGAAGATAAACAAGGATTATTTAAAGTTGCAGACGGTGGCACATTGTTTTTGGATGAAATAGGCGATTTGCCTTTGAACTTACAAGTAAAACTCTTAAGAGCTATTGAAGATAAAGAATTCTTACCAGTTGGTGGTGTAAAACCAGTGAGTACAAACGTTAGAATAATTGCTGCAACAAATCAAAATTTATATGAGAAAGCTAAACTGAATGAATTTCGCGAAGATTTATTTTACAGATTAAATGTAGTAGAAATAAAGTTACCCTCGCTAAATGAGAGAAAAGAAGATATCCCGCTTTTGGTTAATCATTTTATTGATAAATATTGCAGTGAAATGGGGAAAAAAATAATTGGAGCAGATAATGAAACAATTAAAGCACTTTCTGCCCATGATTGGCGTGGGGGCGTGAGAGAACTTGAAAATATTATTGAGCGCGCTATAATATTCTGCAAAGGAGATATATTAACAGTTAACGACCTTACTGATTATGTTAAGGGAAGTGACTCTCTTTTATCATTTCCAGATTCATTGAAAGATGCTTTGAAAAATTTTGAAAAGGATCATATACTTAAAACAATTAAGAAATATGATTATAATAAAGAGGACGCTTCCAAAGCACTTGAAATAGGACTTTCCTCACTCTATCGAAAAATGGATGAGCTTGAAATACCAACAAAAATTTCGAAAGAAACTGAAACTTAATTCATTCACTTTATCTTGGTTTAAAATATAATTCTGCACTTCACCGTTTTTGTAACGATTTATTTTATGCCATTCTCCAAAAAAAGCAAAAGTCGTTTTACTAAATATGTAAAATAATCGGAGTTATGAGAGCAGTATCAAAATTAAATCGTTTTTTATTAAAACCAATGCAATCTGGTTTACTCGGATTAATTCTATTTTTTTCGCTAATACTTTTAATGAAAGTTTTATCGTCATGGATTTATGGAGACGAGAGAGTATCAGTAGAGACGGATGATTTTTTATTATCTCTTGTTGGTTTTGTACTGTTATTCTTTGTACAATTTCTTTCTAATTTCAATTCAGATAGACAACTGCCTGAGTAGAGGGCTAAAGGAGAAATCTTTTGAACCTTTCCAATTGATTTCTACTTCTCTTTTAAAATTCCAAACTAATTCCAATTGTCGGTAATATGCCAATACTCGATTGATTATCAACTTCTCCTTTACGGTAATCCCATCTTATTGAATTTGAGTTTTTGTTGTTATATATGTTTTGAATATCAAGATAAGTTATTAATGAAAATCCATCAAAATCCCACCGTCTATCCACTCGAAGATCTAGGGAATGAAGCGTATCAAACCTCAATGAATTAAAATTAGAAACGCTTTGAGTTCCGTCAATGTTAAATGGTGTATAAGGATTTCCAGAAGCAAATCTAAATTTTAAGGAAGCTTCCCATTTATTATTAAATACATAACCGGCACTTAAATTAATTATCCACTTTTGATCGTATGTTCCCGGTCTTTAAATTCCATCTAAAGCTGTAAAATAAGATTCACTCCAAGTAATGCTTAATACACCGTAATGCGGAAGGTCCGAAGATTTTTTTGAAGTGATAATTCAACTCCGTTTATGCTTCCCTTACCAGAGCTAACTAAGGGTTCCAATCCGAAGGAAGCAAAATTTTCATCACCACCTCCAAAGCCAGCACCAGTATTTGCCAATATAATATAAGGTCTTGAACTGCTCGTTGGATAATTTGAATAGTGTTTATAAAATCCTTCTAATTTTAATCTTACATCTTCTCGTAATTTGCTCTCAATACCAAAAACATATTGGTTAACTTGAGCAGCCTTTAATTCCCTATTTAACTCAGAAGCTGCCAGCCAGATATAAGACGGATATTGATTGTACCGCCCAATACTAAATGAAAGACTTGATAATTGATTCAGTGAATACGAAATAGAAAATCTAGGACTAATTAGCAGTTCTGAATTGATACCGGTAAAGTAGTCACCGCGAACACCAGCGCTATACATGATTCTATTGAAAACTAAATTAGAATACTGCACATAGAAACCGTACTTCTGATAATTTCTTGATTCATCTAACGAGGTGATATTAAGCTTTTCACCAAATGAAGTAATAAAATTTTGGAGCTTTATTTTTGAATTAAATTTGATAAACTTAACTGAAAGACCAGCACTAATCTCTGAGGTCTTTGAAAATTGGTAAACTAAATCTGTCTTAAGTTCATTTTCCCCTTCTCTCGATTGATTTAAAAATATCGGATTCAGCAAAGTGTCCTTTTGAGAAGTATCATAATCAACAAAATTGCGTGATAATGACACATTAAAAAATCCTTTGTTAAATAATTTTCTAAAAGAAATACCAGTTACATACTGATTTTGATTGCTTCCAAGTATTCTCGAGTTTTCATAAATATCTTCTTCATCATTATTATTAAAGTTAACATTATCAAATGCTCCAATAAATAAAAACGATAGTTTACTTTTCGAATCTAAATTAAAATTTATTTTTGTCAGCAAGTCATAATATTCAGGCACAAAATTGAAACCCGCCGCATTAAAAATGAAATCCAAATAACTTCTTCTACCAGAAAAAATGAAATTAGATTTATTTGTAATTGGCCCCTCTAAATTAAATCCAAACTGAGACGCCGAAATTGTCCCTTTCCCTCCAATTCTATCAGTTCTACCATCCCGCAAATTAATTTTTAGTACTGACGATAGTTTATCGCCGTAGAGTGTTGAAAAGCCACCAGTTGAAAAGGTGGTTTCCCTAACATAGTCAAGATTTATGAAACTAAGTGGTCCACCCGTTGCACCTTGGCTTCCAAAATGATTAATGTTTGGAACTACAAATCTATCAACTAAATACAAATTTTCTGACGGCGCACCTCCACGAACTACTAAATCATTTCTGCCCGGACTCGCTTGCGCAACTCCCGGTAATATAGAAAGTGCACGGATTACATCTTCAAATCCGCCCGGAGCTCTTCGAATTTCTTCATAACTGAAACTAGTAACACTGTTCAATTCTGTTGGGTCCATATCAAAATAATCTGATCTTACAATAACATTTTCTAATTCGATTACAGTACTGCTTAATTCTATGAGCTGAGTGCTTGGCCTCGCACTATTAACAATGATGTCAGATTTTACTACTGTGTTAAAACCAATAGCACAAATACGAATTTGGTACATTCCAACTTCTAACCCTCTTATCTCAAATTCTCCTTGAACGTCAGTAGCTGCGCCATAATTTGTTCCAATGACAATAACATTAACACCGGGCAAGGGTTCTTTTGAAACCTTATCTAAAATTTTTCCGTTAATTACACCTCTACCAGATTGTGCTAAAATATTTATGGAAAGCAACAGAAAAATGGATGCTAAAATCAAATTAAACCTATTCATAAATTTTATTTTTCCTCTTTAAAATCTAAACATGTATATTGCAAAATAAGTTCGGAAATAATTCATTTATTTTACTCATTTTTATTAAGAAAGATGGGAAATAATCCAAAAATTCTAGACATATTTAAGGAATTTACAACAACTTCAAAATATTTTTTTATTACTTATTTTGAGCAGAAAAATCATCAAAATAATATCTACTCAGAGAATTTGAGAAATGTAATTGGTTATTCTCCAGAAGAAATTGAAAAATTACCAGAAAAATTTTACTCCCTAGTTCACGAAGAGGATTACAATTCAGTTAAAAAATATCTTACCGATCTTGAAATAAATAAATCCATAAACAACTCAGAAATTTCTTACCGCATTTTAAGTAAAAATGGAATAGATATTTGGTTAAAAGAATTAACTAAAATAATCCGAGACGCTCAAGGTTTAATTTCCAGCAAACAAAGTTTATTAATTGATATTACAAGTATTAGAAATAACGAACTTCTGCTTGATAAAAATATTTCTGCACTAAAAGAATTAAATGCAGCAAAGGATAAATTTATTTCAATTATAACTCATGATTTAAGAGCTCCATTTACTACACTTTTAGGATTTTCAGAAATACTGCTTAATGAAAAAGACTTAACAGATGATGAAAAAAATGAATATATAAAATATATTTACGATGCATCCAAAACACAGTTGAATTTAATTAATTGTCTTCTTGACTGGTCACGGCTTCAAACTGGTAGAATAAAAATTGAACCAACAAGGTTGAATGTAAAATCAATTATTGGAACTGCTATTGCACCATTAACTGGAGACGCAGTAAGAAAAAACATTGATGTAAAAATTGATATTCCGGCAGATTTGAACATAACCGCAGATGAAAGATTGATAAATCAAGCAATTCTAAACCTTACAAGCAATGCGATTAAATTTACTCCGGAAGGAAAAGAAGTGCACATTTTTTCACAACGTTTCAAAGAAGGTTTAATTGAAATTGTTGTTAAAGATGAAGGGTTGGGAATTTCGGAGGAGAATCAATCAAAATTATTTAAAATTGATCAAAAATTTGTACTTGCTGGAACTGATGGAGAAAAAGGAAGCGGTCTTGGATTAACGCTCATGAAGGAGATTGTTGAAAAGCATGGAGGACATGTTTGGTTTTATTCTAAGGAAGGTGAGGGAAGTGAATTCCATTTTACAGTTCCTGAAGCAAAAAACTTAGTCCTAATAGTCGAAGACGAACCTCCAGTTCAAGAATTATATAAAAAAGTAATTTCACAGCATTTAAAGAATATGGAAGTAAAAACTGTTTTAAATGGTTATGAAGCTATTAGTCTGCTAAAAGATTTTATTCCGACATTAATTATTACTGACCATGATATGCCATTGATGAATGGCATTCAATTGATTGAAGCTTTGTATAAACGCGAGTCGAATAGAACTATCCCAGTAATTGTTGTCTCTGCGAAGCTAAATGATGAAATTTCAAGAACATATTCAAAATTAGGCGTTAAAAAAATTTTACAAAAACCAATTGACCCGGATAAGTTAATTGAGTTTATACAAGAATGTTTGTATTAAACTCTTTTATACTATTAACTATACTATTATGCCAGATAATCAAAATAAATTGTTAAAACATTGGTATGCTCTTTACACAAAACCTAAACATGAATTTAAAGCTAAATTGCAGCTTCACCATCTGGAAATTGAAAATTACTTGCCAACAATAATAATTACTAAAAAGTGGAGTGATAGAAAAAAGAAAGTTGAAGAACCAGTATTCAGAGGTTATATATTTATTTATGTTAATGAGAGCGAAAGATTACTTGCGCTGAAACAATCAACAATAATAAAAACTATTTGTTTTGAAGGAAAGCCTTGTATTGTTCCTCAATGGCAAATAGAAAATCTGAAGAAAATGTTGAAAGTTAATCCAGAAGTTTTTATCTCTGATAAAATTGAAATTGGAACCAAAGTGAAAATAACAGAAGGCCCTTTCTCAGATATTATTGGAATTGTAATAGAATATAAGCCCGGTGAAAAATATTTAGGTGTAACAATTGAAATGCTTCATAGAACTGTGTTAGTAAGATTACCAAAAGATAGTTCTTATAAAATAATTGATTTATAATTCTGATTAAGCTGAATAATTTTTAATATATTTATACGCATTGATCATGATAAAACTATGTTTGAACAACAAGAAATAAACTCAGTAAAAGTTGGGGATAAAATTAAACACTTCCTAATTCTTAACAAATTAGAAGTGAAAACAACCGTAAAAAATAAACTATTTCTGAATTTAGAATTCAAAGACCGTTCTGCACAAATACCTGGTAAAATGTGGGAAAAATTTGAGAACATACTCCCTTCATTGAAAGAAGGTGAAATAGTATTTGTAGATGGAACAATGGGTGAATTTAATGGACCTCAAATAACTGTTGATAAAATAAGATTGGCTGATAAAAATGATAATGTTTCAATAAATGATTTCTTACCGAAATCAATTATTCCTTTAAAATTAATGATTGATGAATTTAATGAAACTGTAGCATCAGTGACAGATGAATATTTAAAACGTCTGCTTGTTAAGATTTTCAATGATGAACGACGAAATAAATTTTTCCATGCACCAGCCGGAAAAACATGGCATCATGCATACATTCATGGTTTGCTAGAACACACACTTGAGATTATTAAAATTTGCGAACTATTATGTTCAATTCATTCTGATATAAATCGGGATCTTTTAATCACCGGTTCATTATTACATGATTTGGGCAAAACAGATGAACTATCATACGATAATGTATTCGATTATACTGATAAAGGAAGATTGATTGGGCACATCGTAATTGGAGCTGTAGAAGTTGAAAAAGCAATTGAATCAATTGATAATTTTCCAGTCTATCTCAAAGAGCAAATAATTCACTTAATTTTAAGTCATCAGGGTAAATTGGAATTTGCATCGCCAGTTGAACCAAAAACACTTGAGGCAATAGTACTTTATCAGGCAGATGAGCTAAGCGCAAAAGCTAATGCCTATAAATATGCTATTGAAGCCGAAAAAAATAAAGGAAATAGATGGACAAAATTTTTGCATCTTGCTAATACTTCGCTTTATATTCCAGATGACTTTAATGAAAAAGAGACCTAATTAACAACCAAATTAAAGAGGACTAAATATGAAAAAATTATTCACCCTGGTTATTACATTTATCCTTCTATCTTCCTCTTATATAATATCACAGACTGTTGAACAATTAATAACAGAATGTGATAATTTTTATTCCCAATTTAATAATCAAAAAGCTTTAGAAGTTTTAAAGAAAGCTGAAGTAACGGCTCCGGATAATTGGGAAGTTGTATGGCGTTTAAGCCGAACGAATGTTGATATTGGAGATAAAATGCCAACGGACACCGACGAGCAAGAAGATGCTCAACTCGTAACTTATCAAAAAGCGCTTGAGTATGCTGAAAAAGCAGTTAAACTTGGTCCGGACAAAACCATTTCCTATTTACGCCGCGCTATTGCAAATGGCAAGATTGCACTTTTCAAAGGTATTTTTTCTGTAGCTGGTGTTGTTAATTCTGTTAAAGCAGATGTAGAAAAAGCCATTCAGTTAGACAATGGTGATGATTTTGTAATGGGTGTTTCTCATTATGTATTAGCCAGAACACATGCCAAGACAAGCGATAAATGGAAACCGGCTCGTTCAATCTTAGGATTAGGGTGGGCAGATAATGAGATTGCAATTAAAGAGTATAAAAAGGCAATTCAGCTTTATCCTGAATATGTTATGTTCTATGTAGATTATGCCATCTCACTTATTCGGGAAGATGAATACAAAACTGCTCGTGAAATGTTAAACAAAGCATTAACTGTAAAAAATGCTCATCAAGATGATGATAAAAGAAAAGCTGAAGCTAAACAAATCTTGAATGATATTAAAAACGAATAGAAAAGCCGAATCAATTATTACAAAAAAAAATTGGGTCACGCTAAGTTCAAAACTAGCGTGACTTTTTATTTTGAAATGAATTTAAAAAAAGAATTTACTGATAAGCTTAAAGAAGCAAAGAAAATAGTTTTTTTTACTGGTGCTGGCATCAGTGCAGAAAGCGGCATTTCAACATTTCGCGGGAAAGACGGAATTTGGAATAAGATGAAACCGGAAGAATTAGCAAGTTTTAATGCGTTTATGAAAAATCCGGATTTGGTATGGGAATGGTATCAGCACCGCAGAGATATCATCCACAAAACCTCTCCAAATAAAGGTCATTATGCAATTGCGGAGCTGGAAAAATATTTTGACGTAACAGTCGTAACACAAAATATTGATAACCTTCACAGAAGAGCCGGCTCAAAGAAAATTTTTGAATTGCATGGAAATATTGAAAGGAATTTTTGTATTGACTGCAAAACCTTTTATGATTTAGTTGAACTTGATTCTTCTAATAAAGTACCAAATTGTAAAAAATGCGGCGGTTTGATTAGACCAGACGTTGTGTGGTTCGGTGAATTTCTACCTCAAGATCAATTCAGCGGAGGTGAAAAGGCTGCAGAATGGAGTGATATTTGTTTTGTAGTTGGAACTTCAGCAGTAGTTTATCCGGCTGCATATATTCCCATGAGTGCAAAAAGAAATGGTTCATATATTGTTGAAATCAATGTTGAACCGACTGATTTAAGTTCTTACGCCGATTATTCATTATTTGGAAAATCTGGGGATATACTGCCAGAAATTTTAACAGAGATGAGAACGTTAAAAAACTAGCCGAAAGATATTTTAATGAAATAAATGGGATTCTTCTGCATAAGTATTGTCGGTTTCAAGAACTCGTACTTTAATTCCAGTTATGTTTGACGGTAGAGAAGATTTTATAATTTCTTCTAATAAATAAATGCAGATATTTTCAGCAGTAGTTTCAAAATTTACAATTACTTTTCTTGAAGATAGTTTATTAAGGACTTCAATCATCTCTTTATCTTCATTACAAACCATGAATGAATGATCAAGTTCTTCGATAATTGGTTCAATAATTTTTTTAAATTCAAAATAATCTAGCACCATGCCATTTTTATCAAGATCGCCCGTTAATTCAATCATACATTTATAAGAATGCCCGTGTAAGTTTTTACATTTGCCATCGTGAAATGGAAGGCGATGACCCATTTCCCATGTAAATTCTTTTGCAATTTTCATCACACACCTTTTGTTTCAGGATGCCAAATAACTTTATGCATCTGAAGTTGATATCTAACTTTTAATTTATCTTCTAAAATCCAATTTACAAGTTTAACTGGTTCTAACTCACCATAAACAACAGAAAAAAGGATATCACATTTATTAACAAGTCTATAAGTTTTAATAATGGCTTTAGCCCAATCATAATCTTCTTTGCTTCCAATAACAAATTTTATTTCATCATTTCTTTTTAGATAATCAATATTTGAGTAAAGATTTTTCTTCAACATATTACTCGACGGACATTTCAAATCCATTACGATCATAACTCTTTTTTCAACTTCTTTTATCGAAATACTACCGCCGGTTTCAAGCATAACATCAAAACCCTCATTACAAAGTCGGCTCATTAAAACAAAAACATCCTCTTGCATCAAAGGTTCACCGCCAGTTACTTCTACTAAATTGCATTTGTATCTTTTAACCTCACTAATTATCTCCTCAATTGACATCTCTTTTCCGTCAAAAAAAGCATATTCTGTATCACAATAAGAACATCTAAGATTACAATAGGTCAACCTTATAAAAACACACGGCAGCCCTGACTTTGAACTTTCCCCTTGAATAGAATAGAATATTTCATTGATTTTTAGCATAACAATATTGATTTAGAGTGGGCAAAAATACTAATATCTCCCCTTATATTAAAGAATCTATCCTTTGTTTGATTTGAAAGCTTCAAGACCTTATATTTACGCACGTTTTTAAACAATTTAGGGAAATTAATGGCTCAACATAAGTCGGCAAAAAAAAGAATTCGTCAAACAGTCAAAATAACCGCAAGAAATAAAGCGGCAATATCAAAAGTTAAAACTCTAGTAAAAAAAGTTTATGCTACCGATGATAAAGCACAAGCAGAAATCTTATTGAAAGAAGCAACTGCAACATTGGATAAACAAACTTCAAAAAGAAGAATACACAAAAATACAGCTGCCAGACAAAAATCTTCATTAACTAAATACGTCAATAAATTATCAGCTGCAAAATAAATAGTTTTTAATATCTCAAGGCAATTTAGATTTAACTAAATTGCTTTTGTTATCTTATTAACAAAACAAACTACCTTTCTCCAAATGACTATTTACAAATAGTTGCATTACCAATTTTAATCTCTTTAATTTTAATTGAAATTTGTGTTTATTGACATACAAGAAAGTAAAATACTGAGGTGATAATGAAAAAATTTTCTCTTTTATTTCTCTTTCTTTTAATTATTTCAAAATTTAGTCTCGCTCAAGATAAAGGTAACGGACTCGGAATAATATTAGGAGAACCGACCGGTATAAGTGGAAAATATTGGTTGGATAACACCAAGGCTATTGATTTTGGATTAGCATACTCTTTTGTAAGTAAAAATAGTGCATTGTCGCTTCATGCTGATTATCTTTATCATGCATTTGATGTTATTAAATCTACTGAAAGATTTCCTATCTATTATGGATTTGGTGCAAGACTAAGATTAGTCAATGGTGCAGAAAATATGTTAGGCGCTCGTGGAGTAATCGGAATTGCTTGGCTTAGCAGCAAAATACCTATCGATGCATTCATTGAGCTTGTTCCAGTATTTAATTTATTTCCATCAACATCTTTAAATTTAGACTTAGCGATAGGCTCACGTTATTTTTTTAATTAAAAATCCTTTATTAATATTTTTTCACTTAACATTATTTAATAAATATTTTACTCATTTCTTCAATCAGTTTTTATTTGAATTGCCAACCGATTTATTTAGTTTAGCAAGTGATGTAAATCATTTATGGAGAATGTTATGAAAAACCTTTTCAATAATTTAACTAAGTACTTATTTATTCTAATTATCTCGGCAACTATATGCGCAATGATACCAACTTCTCCCGAAGAGGGGATGTATCCGTTAAGTGAAATTGATAAAGTTGATTTAGTAAAAGCTGGCTTGAAAATCGATCCTAAAGAAATATACAATCCAGAAGGAACTAGTTTAATTGATGCGCTTGTCAACATTGGAGGCTGTACTGGTTCATTTATTTCTGAAAATGGATTAATAATTACAAATCATCACTGTGCTTTTGGTTCCATTAGTGCTGCAAGCACTGTTGAGAATAATTACTTGGAAACTGGATTCCACGCTAAAAACTTTTCTGAAGAAATTCCGGCAAAAGGAGTAACTGTTAGAATAACCGAATCTTATGAAGATGTATCGGATCAAGTATTAAATGCAGTAAAAAATGTTGATGATCCGGCTGAAAGAATAAAAATTATCAGCAATAAAATTAGAGAGATTAGTCAAAACGCTTCTGACGAAAAAAATTCAATTACAGCTCAAGTATCAGAAATGTTTATTGGAAAAACTTATGTTTTATTTAAATACAGAATTATTAGAGATGTTCGATTGGTCTATGCGCCTCCGCAATCCATTGGAAATTTTGGAGGGGAAACAGATAATTGGGTTTGGCCTCGTCACACTGGCGATTTCTCTTTTATGCGTGCTTATGTATCAAAAGACGGCAGTGCGGCAACTTACTCTGCTGATAATATCCCATTTACTCCGAAGAAATTTTTAAAAGTTAATTCTCAAGGTGTGAAAGAGGAAGATTTTGTTTTCATTTTAGGTTACCCAGGAAGAACTTTCAGACATTGGCCATCGCAATATCTTGAATATCAAAAAAAATATTTACTTCCTTACATTTCTGATTTATATGCTTTTGCAATAGATGAAATGGAAAAGCTAGGGAAAAATGATCAAGCTCTTAAATTAAAATATTCATCTCGTATTAAGGGTCTTGCAAACACAATGAAGAACTATCGAGGTAAATTAAAAGGATTGAATAAAATTGATTTGATTGGACAAAAGATAGACGAAGAAAAGCTGCTCAATTTATTTATAAATTCTGACGATCAGCTAAAAATTAAATATGGAAATTTGATGACTGATATTTCAGAAGTATATAACAGTGTTTTCGATATTGCATTGGCAGAACTATGGTTTCGTCAAATTATATCTCAATCAACAACTATCAGTTTAGCAAATCAATTGATTGTTCATTTTGAAAATCTAAATAAGCCTATTGTTGATAGTCAAGTTCAAAGACAAGCAATGGGTAGAATGGGTGCTTCTCGAAATCTATATCACCCCGATATAGAAAAAGCACTCTTGTTAAAATTATTTTCCGATGCTTTTAGCTTCTCAAATGGTTCAACAATACACAGCTTAAGTGATATTAAAGCTGTAACTCAATCAGAAAAAATTGAACTCATAGCAAAGCTTGCATTAAATTCAGATTTATTAGACGAAACAAAGTATAATTCTCTAATGAAACTGTCTGCAGAAGAATTTGATTTATTGAACGATCCTTTTATTAATTTCGTAAAAAAATTAAGAGAACAGTCACTAAACATTCAACATCAAAATGACATAAATAGCGGCACTTTAAGTAAGCTTTATGCTGATTTAGTTGATGTAAAAATGTTATGGAAGAAAAGCAATTTTATACCTGATGCAAACAGCACACTTCGTTTGACTTACGGATATATTAAAGGTTACAGTCCGGCAGATGCTGTCTATTACAATCCTTTAACAACAATTGAAGGTGTTTTAGAAAAAAATGCAACTGGAAATGAGGATTATGTAATTCCGGATAAATTGAAAGAATTAATTTCTAAAAAAGATTATGGTAAATATGCTGATCAAAAACTTGGCTCTATTCCGGCGGCAATGCTTTACAATATGGATACTACCGGCGGCAATTCCGGCTCGCCTATACTAGATGCTTATGGAAGAATAGTAGGTGTAAATTTTGACCGTGCATACGAAGCAACAATAAATGATTTTGCCTGGAATGAATCTTACAGCCGTTCGATTGGCGTTGATATTCGTTATGTAATGTGGGTCTTGGATAAATTTTCTGGGGCTCAGAATTTACTTAGAGAAATTGGGATTTAAATATTTTCTCGTAGAGATGGGATTAGTCCCGTCTCTACAGTGTTTAAAAATCTACAAAGAAGGCTAAAATGCCTACTAATACTAAAATTATTCCGCTTATAAGTTTATCATGATGTTCTAGAAAATGCCATTTCAATTTTTCAACACCTTTTGATGCAAGAAAAACTAAAAGCACAATTGCAGTCACCGTTACAAAAAAATAAACAATTGAAACTAAACCAATTCCCGCCCAGCCTAATCGACTTGCAGAAAAATAATATACTTCGATTTCTAAACATGGCGAGAAAAACATTGCTAAGTTTAAACTCATTACTATTGAATGCTTTGTTTTTTTCTTTTTGATTATCCCATCGATATCAATGTTGTGATGGTGATGATGTTTATGTTTAATTAAACTGTGCCGATATTCTAGAATAAAATAAAATAGCCCGAGTGCAATTAAAATTACCGGAGCAACATAATGTGTAATATAATGGTATGATTCAGAAAGTTTATAACCAATCAAGCCCACAATAATTCCAATAACTACTGTGCTTATAGTGTGGGAGGCTGCAGTTATAAATGTAACAAATGACAACTCTTTGTTTGTCCATTTTTCTGACTTTCCAATTGCTACAAGAGGCAGCCAGTGACTTGGAATTAATGCATGTACAACACTTAACAAAAAACTGCCAATCAATATTTGAATATATGGGTTCATCTTGATTGGAAATTATTTTTGTTACAAGCATTAATTGGTGATAATAGTTTTAATTCTTTGTTTAGTACGCTTAATTTTAGCGGTAATTTACCAGCGACTTCTCCATCTGTTTCAATTAGACAATTATCGTCAAGTGGCTCAATTTCACACGATTCTACTTCATTATAAATTATTCCTGGATGATCTAAAAATTGTGTTCTGCGGATTTTCGGAACATTCTTGAGATAATCAAATAAGCTCACTTCTCCCGCAATTACAACTGCCATTTTACCATCATCATATTTTGCATGAGGTGCAATTCCCAATCCGCTTCCAAAATAATTTGCATTTGCTAAACATAGAATTAAAATTGCTCCTTCCCATGAAAACTGTGGGGAACTAAATCTAATTCTTTTCTTTTTGTAAGTAATAAAAGAAGTAACCGATGATTTGAAATATGTGAATGTTGGGCCTAATAATTTTTTACTGTTACTTAATTTATTTGTTACTTCCCCTCCCAATCCGGCATCTGCAATATTATTAAAATATCTTGTAGTTGGCTCGCCGTTTATTTTTCTACATTCAATTTTTCCAATGTCAATGTGTGTAAATAAGTTATTAAGAATGTAATTTTTTAATTTAACCGCATGTGAAGATAATTTCATAGTTCGTGCAAAATCATTACCAGATCCGGTTGGAAGAAGTCCTACTATCAATTTTTCTCTTTGATATTTTGGAATTCTCATTACACCATTTACAACTTCATTCATGGTTCCATCGCCGCCGACACTAATAATATAATCTGATCCTTCTTTAATTCCGTTTTCAGCAAGGTTCATTGAATCTGTTCTATAAGAAGAAACTTTTAATGATATTTCAAAATCTCTTTCAAAATTTTCAACAATTCTTTTTTTAATTGAAGAAATATTTCTAAGAGTTCCGTTTATGACAAAAGTAATTTTTTTCATTTTGATTTGGTCAATTGCCAAAATTAAGCAAATGAAGATATCTAAAATTATCCTTTGTCAAAAGTACAAATACTCATTAGATATTTCTTCAAAACTGTAATCATCAACTATAAAATCATTAGTGATTGATGTTGAATTCTCTATAATTCGATTTTTTCACCATTATATTAAAAACCATTTTCAAGAAATATTTCGTAAGAACCTAAATCCAAAAATCCATGCCCTGATAAATTGAATAAGATTTTTTTTGATTCACCAGTTTCCTTGCATTTTATTGCTTGCACTATAGCTTCCTTAATTGCATGCGCACTTTCTGGAGCTGGAACAATTCCTTCGCATTGTGCAAATAAATGTGCTGCCTGAAAAACTTCAGTTTGTTCGTATGCTTTTGCAATAACATGACCTGAATTTACTAAAGCAGAAACAATCGGCGCCGCACCATGATATCTTAGTCCTCCAGCATGGATACTCGGTGGAACAAACTCATGACCGAGTGTGTACATCTTAATTAATGGAGTCATTCCAGCTTCATCGCCAAAATCATAATCATATTTCCCTTTTGTGAGCGAAGGGCAAGATAGTGGTTCTACACCAATTACTTCCAGATTATTTTTATCACCAGTAAGTTTTTCTTTCAAAAATGGAAATGCAATTCCGGCAAAGTTACTGCCGCCTCCGACACAACCAATTACGACATCGGGATAATCATCAGCAATTTCCAATTGTTTCTTCGCTTCTTCTCCAATAATTGTTTGATGCAGCAGAACATGATTTAACACACTGCCCAAACTGTAGTTTGTGTCCTCTCGTTGAGCAGCAATTTCAATTGCTTCACTTATAGCAATACCTAGCGAACCGGGTGAATTAGGATCTTTATCCAAAACCTTTTTACCAGCACTAGTTAAAGTTGAGGGACTTGCATATACTTCAGCACCGAAAAACTTCATAAAAGTTTTTCGATATGGTTTTTGATTGTAACTAACCTTAACCATGAATACTTCACATTCCAAATCAAAATGTTTACATGCCATTGCAAGAGCACTTCCCCACTGACCAGCACCAGTTTCTGTTACTAATTTTTTTATCCCGGCTCTCTTGTTATAGTATGCTTGAGCATAAGATGTATTTGTTTTGTGACTTCCAGTTGGATTAGCTCCCTCATACTTAAAATATATTTTAGCGGGTGTATCCAATTTTTTCTCTAGATTCTCCGCACGAATTAATGGTGTTGGTCTGCTCAATTTATAGAGCTCCAATACTTCATCAGGGATTTCAATGTATTGTTCAGAACTTACTTCTTGTTTAATTAACTCTTTCGGGAAAATAGCGGACAAGTCTTGAGTACCAATCGGTTGTTTTGTTCCGGGGTGCAAAGGCGGATCTAAGGGTTTTGGAAGATCAGGAAGAATATTATAATAATGAGTTGGTATTTGGGACTGATCAAGAAAAATAATTTTACTGCTTGACATATGAACCTCCATTTAATTGATGGATTATTAAAACGAAATAGCCGTTAATGAGGGTTCACGACTTTAAAATAAACAAGCCGTGAACGGGTATTCCACCATCCACGGCTTTTCTAAAAAAATTATAGCATCAGGACAGCAGAGAAGAACTTCTCCACCACCAACCTAATTGCGCTATATTAATTTTAGTTTTCACTTCGGGGACAAATATAAAAGGTCTTTTAAGGTTTGTCAAATTTTATTTCATAAATAATTATTGAGCCTTTTAAAAAAATCTAAAATGTCATTTCGAATCCGTCAACTGACTGATGAGAAATCTTATCGGAATCAAAGATTTTTCCCTTCTAGACTCGCCTTGATCGGTAAGACCGGTAGTAGAAATGACAAACGATATTTTTCTGATGTCTCTATTCATAATAGTCACTATTTTAATGTTGAGAATAAAATGCTTTCAGATGACCAATAAAAGTTTAATAATAGCCCACAGAGGGGAATCCTTTGAAGCACCGGAAAATACTTTGGCTGCAATAAATTTAGCATGGAAAAGAAATGCTGAAGCTGTTGAAGTTGATATTCAATTATCCAAAGACAAACAAATCGTTGTGATTCATGATACAAATACAAAAAGAACTGGAGGAGTTAGCAAAAAGGTTTCCGCTCAATCATTACATGAATTAAAAAATTTAGAATTTGGAAAATTCAAAGGAAAAAAATGGATTAGTGAAAAAATTCCAACTTTAGAAGAAGTGCTATCCTCTGTTCCAAGTAATAAAAAAATAATACTTGATATTAAATGCGGTTTAGACATTATTCCTTCCCTTAAAAAGGATATAGATAATTCCGGATTGGACATTGATCAAATTGAACTTGTTGGGTTCAAATTTAAAACAATGGTTACAATTAAAAAAACTTTCCCAGAAAACATTGTCTTGTGGTGTCATAATTTAGATTACAATATTATTCGAAAAATAGTCAAACCCAATATTAATTTATTGATAAAGCGAGCATTTGATAACAGCTTAAACGGCATTGACGTTTGGGATAGCAATTTGATTAGTAAATCAATTGTAGAGAGCATCAAAAATCTTGGATTGAAAATTTACGTTTGGACTGTCAATGATTTAGAACGTGCAAAAAGATTAATTGAACTTGGAGTTGATGGAATAAACAGCGACAAACCATCTTGGTTAACAAATAATTTATTTAATACAATTTAGTATTAATGAAAAGAATAATTGTTGGTATTCATGGATTAGGAAATAAACCGCCTAAAGAGTTGGCAGAAAAGTGGTGGAAGAAATCAATTATTGATGGATTACGAATTCATAATAATTATTTCCTAAAACCAAAATTTGATTTAATCTACTGGGCAGATATTTTACATCCCGCCCCGTTAGACTTTAATATTAATGACAAGACAAATCCAAATTATTTAGATGAACCATACAAGCCTTATCAATTTAATTCAAAAAATAAACCAAATCTTAATAGAAAGAAAATTCTTGACCAACTCGAAAAAATTACAGACAAAATATTTTTGAAAAACGATCTATCATTGAATATTCCGATTATCTCAGAATATGTTATTCATAAGTACTTTGAAGATTTAGAGAATTATTATAAAAAAGAGAATATAAAGGACCTTATTCGAAATAGAGCAGCGAAAATCTTAACGAAAAATCGAAAGAAAAAAATATTTTTTATTGGTCACTCAATGGGTTCAATAATTGCTTATGATGTGCTTGTCCTTAATTTAGCCCAAGTTAAAGTTGATACCTTTGCAACCATCGGCTCACCACTTGGAATTCCAATTGTGCAAAGTAAAATTGCCAAAGAAATAAAAGCAGATTTTCCTCACACAGTAAAATTAACAACACCTTCAGCTGTTACTAAACACTGGTTTAATTTTTCTGACCTTCAAGATAAAGTTGCTGTTAATTATAATTTGGCTGATGATTATGATCCAAACGATAAAGGAATAGCTGCAACAGATTTTATTGTAGAAAATGATTACTCATATAACAACATTAAAAATCCTCATAAATCTTACGGATATTTGAGAACACCTGAGTTTAGCAATGTTGTTTATGGATTTATGATGGAAGATAGAACAAAAATGATGAAATGGATATTAGGAATAATTAATGAAACGTTTAAAATTTTATATATGAGAATAAAAAAGCCTCAATACGATTAGTAAAGAGGCTTTTTTTAGTGAGCGCGGGTGGGATCGAACCACCGACCCTATGCTTAAAAGGCATATGCTCTACCCCTGAGCTACGCGCCCAACCTCAAAATTTGAGCCGTAAATATACGGCATCCCTTTAAAAAATCCAAACTAGCTGATTTTTAGCTTTTATTGTATTTATATGTTGAATATTTCTTTAATCGAAGTATAAAAAGGTTTTATCACAATTTTTTTTTATTTTTCAAAAAAACAAATGCGATATACTTGATGAAAGACTCTAAAATTTTAATTGCAGATGACGACGAAACACTATGTTATTTACTAAAAGAAGAGCTTGTTAATGAAGGATATTTTGTTACTACTGTTTATGACGGAAAAGATGCAATAGAAAGTTTAAAAAAAAATAACTATGATATTTTGCTTCTTGATTTAGAAATGAGAGAAGTACATGGTGAAAAAGTATTAAATTTTGTAAATGAAAATCACCCCTCTACACAAATAATTGTACTCACTGCCAAATCTGATATGCGCACCGCAATTGATTGCATAAAACATGGCGCATACGATTTCATAACTAAACCTTATGAATTTGGTCAGCTTTGTGTTACAATTGAAAGAGCTTTGGAACACAGAAATCTAATCATCAAAAACAAAATCCTTTCAGCCAAGTTAGACAAATCATTTGACAGCGCTATTATAGGGGAAAGTGAAAGTATAAAAAACATTCTTTCACTCGCTCAAAAAGCGGCAAAGTCAAATTCCAATATTCTTCTTGAGGGTGAAACCGGAACGGGAAAAGAATTATTTGCTGAATTTATTCACAAACAATCTGCTAAATCAAACAAACCATTTGTAGCAATTAATTGTGCATCGCTGCCGGATCAATTGATTGAAAGTGAATTGTTTGGCTATGAAAAAGGAGCGTTTACTGATGCAAAATCTTCAAAGCAAGGTTTAGTTGAAATTGCAAACGGAGGAACTTTATTTCTAGATGAAATAGGTGAATTAAGTCTTTCTCTTCAACCAAAACTTTTAAGATTTCTTGAAAATGGAGAGTTTAGAAGAATTGGCGGCATAAGCAATTTATCATCAACAGTACGAGTTATTGGTGCAACTAACAAAAATTTAACAGAAGAAGCAGAATTGAAAAAGTTTCGCCGAGATC
>VGVY01000012.1 GCA_016873835.1 Ignavibacteria bacterium | reverse complement strand
GAAATCAAAAACGATATGAAGAATCGAATGCATACCGATTCTAAGGTAGAGCAATTTTATTTATCAGCATCCGGTAAAAAATTAATTTATGAACCGACAGAAAAAATTCCAGTTATACAAGTAGATAGTTTTCCAGAACTCGGAAAATTAACTGCGCTTCGTTTTATAGAATGGGTAATTGATAATCCCAATGGTGTTATATCGTTGCCAACCGGTAAAACTCCCGAGCATTTCATCAAATGGGTAGCAAAAATATTAAATGAGTGGGACACTGAGCCGATTAAAAAAATTATTTCCAATATCGAAATTAATGTTAATTCAAAACCATCACTCGATGGACTTAAGTTTGTTCAAATTGATGAGTTTTATCCAATTGATAGTAATCAGCATAATAGTTTTTATTATTACATTCAAAAATATTATTTCAAGATGTGGGGTCTAAATGCAAAAAATGCCTTGTTGATGAATATCAATAAAATTCCGACTGCAGAAAAACTTTCACTTAACGAAATTTTTTCGGATCAGAAAGTTGATTTATCCCTAAGGACAAGATGGGCCAGTTCAAGAATTGAAAGACTGCAAAAAGAGACGATTGAAATAATAGATGAATATTGTACAAGTTATGAAAGGCAGATTAGAGCAATTGGAGGAATTGGATTTTTCCTAGGTGGAATAGGACCTGACGGGCACATCGGATTTAATGTTCAAGGAAGCGACCATTTTTCAACAACACGACTCATTAACACAAATTATGAAACACAAGCAGCAGCAGCTACGGATTTAGGCGGAATTGAAGTTGCTCGAAATAGACTTGTGATTACAATTGGTCTTGATACAATAACATATAATAGAGATGCAACTGCAATTATTATTGCAGCAGGTGAAGCAAAAGCTAACATAATTAGGGATTCAATACAAAATGATGAATCAAATAAATATCCAGCCACTGCATTACAGCGACTTAAGAATGCGAGATTCTTTTTAACACGTGGTGCTACATTAAGATTAAGCGAAAGAAGATTTGTAGAAGTTGAACATGAATCTCCAATTTCACAGCATTCGATTGAAAGAAGTATTATTAACCTTGTAGTTGAAAAATCGAGAAAATTATCTCTGCTTGATGAAATTGATTTCAGCCAAAATAAAATCACAAACCTTATTAAGGATAAACTTAAAAAAAGCACTAACGAAATAACTAATGAAGTCGAACAAAGTTTAATTAGCAGACTCGAAAAAGGAATGAATGTAATTGAGAATGAAACGATTTTACACACAGCTCCTCATCATGATGATATTGAATTAGCATATCTTCCTTACATCACTCACTTAGTAAGAAATCCTCTTAACAAACATCACTTTTCTTATTTGACGAGCGGATTTACTGCTGTTACTAATTCTTTTATGTTGAACTTGATGGAGAATTTATTAAACTTCATAAACTCCGGACTATTCCAAAAAAAATTCGATGAAAATTATTTCAATAGAAAAAACATTGACGGAAAAAATCGTGATGTTATGCATTATCTTGATGGAGTCGCCGGATATTCGCGCACACTTAAAAACGAAGCGCTCGCAAGAAGATTACTTCGCAACATAATGGATATTTATGACGAAGAAAGTTTGGTGTATATAAAAGATCGGGTTAATGAACTTATCAATTACTTTAAAACTCAATACCCCGGCAAAAAAGATATTACCTATGTTCAGAAATTAAAAGGAATGCAAAGAGAATTTGAAAGCGAAATTTTTTGGGGTTATTATGGATTTAGTGTTGAAGATGTTTCTCATTTGCGGCTTGGTTTTTATCAAGGAGATATCTTTACAGAAGTGCCAGAAATTGATAGAGATGTAATTCCAATTTTCAATTTGATGAAAAAAGTAAATCCAACTATTGTAACTGTTGCATTCGACCCCGAAGGAAGCGGACCCGATACTCATTATAAAGTAATGCAAGCAGTCTCAGAGGCACTTCAGCTTTATGAAAAACATTCGGGTAATTCTAATATTAAAGTTTGGGGCTACCGAAATGTTTGGTATCGTTTTCATCCGGCAGAAGCAAATATTTATGTGCCGGTTAGTTTAAATTCTTTTGCAATACTCGAAAATACATTTTTACAGAGTTTCAGTTCTCAGCGCGGTGCAAGTTTTCCTAGCTGGGAATATGATGGTCCCTTCAATAGACTCGTTCAAAAAATACATGTTGAACAATACTATACAATAAGAGAATGTTTGGGCAAAGAGTTTTTTCTCACGCATCTGCATCCGCGTATACGTTCAGCAAAAGGAATTCTATTTTTGAGAGAACTTTCACTTAATGAATTTTATAAACATACAAGAGAATTAAAAAAAGTTACAGAATAAAAAATATTTGTAGAGACGCCCGATCGGGCGTCTCACATTTTTGTAAAATTAATTTTGTTGATGACAAAATTTAAAAATACATTCCGCATTGAATCCTCAAGATTGAAAGAATGGGATTACTCTAATCCGTGGTATTATTATATAACAATCAATACAAAAAATCATGTTAGACATTTTGGGAAAGTTGTAAAAGAAATAATGATATTGAATGAATTAGGGAAAATAGCAGAGCATTATTGGAAAGAAATACCCAAACATTTTGTAAATGTAGAAATAGATTATTATATAATAATGCCCAACCATGTGCATGGCATAATTATAATCAATCCCGCCGTAGAGACGGCATATATGCCGTCTCACAACAAACAAATTAATGAGACGCCATCTATGGCGTCTTTACCACTTGGCGATGTTGTAGGAAAATTCAAAGCTGCAGTTACACGCTGGGCAAATAAAAATGGTTATAACAATTTCTCTTGGCAGCCACGTTTTTATGATAGAATTATTCGGAATGAAAGAGAGCTTTATAATATCAGAAAGTATATTGAGGGAAATCCACTCAAATGGGAAATTGAAAAAGAGAATAATGAAAATATCTGTGATTTATAAAATCACTAGTGTTAAGCGTAATTCCTAAAAGAGAATTACCAATACAAATTAATGTGGCAATACTTTTGTTATACCAATACCGGGGCTATCAGACAAAACAACTTTTCCATCAATAACTTTTGTTCCTTCAAAAGGATCGTTACTTATTAAGAGTGCGCCATCAAGGTCTGCCCACTGAATTCCGGGAGAGAGTTGCGACACTGCAGAAATAGCACATGAAGATTCTGTCATGCAGCCAAGCATTACTTCCATCCCGAGTGACTTTGCAAGATTAATCATTTTATTTGCTTCACGAAGTCCGGTACATTTCATCAGTTTAATGTTAATTCCGGAATAAACTCCGTGTGCTTTAATTACATCATGAATTCTCTGAACCGATTCATCACCAAAAGTTGGAAGCGGACTTTTTTCAGTTAGCCACGCCATATCGTCTATCATCTCTTTAGGCATCGGCTGTTCTACCATTTTTACATTGCGTTCGTTTAGCCAGTTAATCATATCGAGTGCAAAAAATTTATCTTTCCATCCTTGATTCACATCAACAACAATTGGTTTATTGGTAACAGATCGAATAGTTTCAATCATTCTTTTATCTGAATCTCTTCCAAGTTTTACTTTTAAGATTTTGTACTCTTCAGCTTCAGTAACTTTTTCCTTTACAACTTCATCTGTATCAATTCCAATTGTAAAAGATGTGAAAGGAGTTCTTTCTTTATCTAAGTTCCAGATTTTATACCATGGCTTACCCATAATTTTCCCAACTAAATCATGTAGAGCAATATCAATTGATGCTTTAGCGGCTGGGTTATTTGGTTCAATTTTATCAACATATTCCAAAATGCTTTCTATCTCAAAAGGGTCATTAAATTTTGTTAGGTCAACTTTAGATAGAAACTTTGCTGCAGATTCTTGCGACTCGCCCAAATATGGCGGCATTGAAGCCTCGCCATATCCAACTACACCATCAAATTCAATTTGGGTAAACATAACCGGAGTTGTTGTACGCGAGCTTGAAGCAAGTGTAAAAACATGCTTCAATTCAAGTGTATAGGATTTAAATGTCAATTTCATTTTAGAATTTTTTTTATTTATAGAAAATGTTTTGCCGAACAAATTTTTATTAAAACTATTTGTTAATATTAAACCTCCAAGTAATCCAGCTATTGAAAGAAATGTCCTTCTACCACACTTCATTAAAATTCCCCAAGATAAAATTTATTCCGTTTTAATGAATCAACCCCATTATTGTCAATATAACCCAAAATTCTTTTTGCTCTAATAAAATGTGTTAGCCTAAACTCGCTGAAATTATGAGCGTTTTTATCCAATGAATTAATTTTTACTTTTCCAGAAGCATGTATGTATTCATAATTGCCTATATAGATTCCTACATGTGTAATTCTTTCTTTTGTTGAGTCTGTTGCATGATAACCAAAAAATAACAAATCCCCAGCATGCAAATTCTCAAAACCATTTTCAGTGTTTACTAATTCACCTTGATTAACTTGCTGCGAAGCATCTCTTGAAAGAACTATGCCATTTAAATAATAAATAGTTTTTGTAAAACCGCTGCAGTCAACACCTTTTGCAGAAGTACCTCCCCATAGATATGGTATTCCCATTAATGATTTTGCAGATGAAATTATTATTTCCCCGGTTGGTTGTTCTTTATTTAACCATTCTAAATAATTCTTACAAAATATTTTATTGACAAATGCAATTCTTCCATCAGGGAACTTTACTTTACAGAAATTATTCTCTTCTTGTAGTTTAATTAAAATGTTTCCAGCAGTAAGATCGGATACTCGCTGCGAATTTTCATTCGGTTCTGAAAATGCAAAGCCATATTCATTTAAATAAATTACTTTTTCAGAAAAGTTCCATTCATCCAGCATATTTTTATTAATAGGAATTATTCCATCATCATCAACCCACGCAATGTATTGATCAGGAGTTTGAATTAGATAAAAACCAGAAGTTTTTTTAAGTATTTTAACTGGTGTTCCAAGTAAAGCTTGTGTAGCGAGTTCGGCAGAATGAGCTGGAGTTGTTCTAATATTTGCAACCGACAAATTAACTAGACCATAAATTTTATCTTTAAATTCTTCAGAAGGAAGCATTATAATTTCATCTGTGAACCTAAATCCTTTTTCTTTTACACTTTTAAATAAATTTAGCTTTGCTTCAGTTAAGTTGGTTTCGCCAGAAAATTTTAAAACCCCAGAATTATTCTCAACTGTGACATGAAAAATTGCTGTTCTTTTATCAGGTGCAAATTCATTTTTTATGTCTTCTATAACTTTTATTATTTCATTCATTTTAAAATCCTGAGCTAATAACGGAAAGTACAATACAAGAAATAATATTAATGAAAATAATCTTTTCATAATTTACTCTACAAATAATATTTGTGTTAAACTATTATTTTACTTTTTAGAATTATTTTGTTTCTTCCCGAATTGAGGATCAACTTTTATAAGCGCTGTTACGATAAATCCTGGAATCGTAGAAACCATTATCCACAAAAAGAAATTTTGATAGCCAATTTGCTCTTGAAGAGCACCGCTGAACATTCCCGGAATCATCATACCTAAAGCCATTATTCCGGTACAGATTGCAAAGTGGGCGGTTTTGTGTTCGCCTTCTGAAATCATTATCATAAACATCATGTAAGCAGTGAACCCAAACCCATATCCAAATTGTTCGAATGCAACTGCCAGATTAATGATCAACAGATCATGTGGTAAATATTGCGAAAGATAAACAAATACTAGATCAGGGATATGAACCGACATTATCATTGGCCATAACCACCATTTTAAACCTTGTTTCGATATAACATAACCACCAATCAAGCCGCCAGCTGTTAATGCAATAATTCCAATTGTACCATAAACAATTCCAACTTGTGAGGTTGTTAATTCCAATCCCCCACTGCTTCTTGGGTCGAGTAAGAAAGGCTGTACTAATTTTACTAATTGTGCTTCGGCAAATCTGAAAAATAAAAGAAACCCTAGAATATTCCAGATATCTTTCTTCTTCATGAATATCACAAATGCTTTTAGAAATTCGATGAATGGAAGAAGAAGTTCATTTTGAGTTGGAGACTTTTCGAAATTCTCAACATACCTTGCAACAAAAGTTCTGAACAGAATTACTATTGCTAGAACTAATGCAATTGTTGAGGAGATAGTTTTCCAGGGCGACACAATCCCAATAACGTTTAACAAAGAGCTGATTATCAAAAATGCGAGATACAATGCACCAGCAAAAAGAAAGAAACCTCCGAAGAGAAATCCAATTTGTGATGATTTTAATTTTTTACTTGAAAGCGTGCCTTTATCTTCAACTGGATAAGGCAAAATAAATTTATGATAAAAAAATAGAAGCAAAAAAAGAATTCCAGCAATTACAAAAACAATTGACCACGCGCCTTTGAAACCCATACTTGGAGCTAATTCACCGGCAATAACAACCAATAGTCCAGAACCAAAAACTGTCGCGATTCTATAAAAGGTTGATCTTACACCAACAAAAGCAGATTGCTGCTGCTGCTCGAGTCCTAACATATACAATCCATCTGCAGCTATATCATGAGTTGCTGAAGCAAATGCCATAATAGCAAAAACAATAAGAGTAATACCCCAAAAGAAAGATGTTGGAAGTCCAATAGCAATTCCAAATAATGTTACTGCAATTACAAATTGCATAGTAACAATCCAAAACCTTTTGGTTTTGAACATATCAATAAATGGACCCCATAAAAATTTTAAGAACCATGGGAAGTAAAGCAAGCTTGTAAAAAATGCAATGTCAGTATTAGAGATATTCAGATTTTTATACATCATTACTGAAACAGTCATTACCATTACATATGGTATTGCTTCGGTAAAGTAAAGTGATGGAATCCATGACCAAGGATTTCTATAAGTTGGTTTTTCTTTCATCATATTTTTCTGGAATTAATTTGGATAATTTTGAAATAATAGTTTTGACTTTGCCATAAAAGCAGCACCTAATTCTGGAGGATATTCAGCTTTAACAATTTTTACATATGGCAACTTGTTTTTTAATTTAATTTGAAACTTCTTTGTATAATAATTATCGGTTGCAATAGTTCCACCTACTAAACAAAGTTTTAATTCTTGCTCATTGATCAATTTATAAATTGCTTCCACATGCAGCAAAAGTTCATCAGATTCTTTTTCGAGAATTTTTTCTGCAATCTTATCTCCATTCTGCGCTGCTTCAATTACAAGTGGTGCAAATGCTGCAATATCAAAATTATTTCGATACACTTCAGAAATTAATTGTGCAGAATCAACAATTCCAAAATCTCTTTTCAACAATTCAGATAAAACTGTTTTATCCCCTCTTCCATCAAAAAATCTTGCTACTTGATTCAATCCTTTTCTTCCAATTGTATTTCCGCTCCCTTCGTCTCCAAGTAATCTACCGAACCCTCCGACTCTATGAATTATTTTATTTTTATCTTTACCAAAAATGACTGAGCCGGTTCCAGAAATTAGGAGAGCACCAGTTTTACCGGAGAATGCACCTTCAAGTGCAATTCTTGCATCGCTATCTACATGAAACAAAGGAAAGTTATATCCTTTTGATGAAGAAAAGTTGAGGAAGTCATTTTTAAGTTTCGTTGCATCGCTCTCTCTGCCAGCACCGGTAGTCCCAATAAAAATTGATGAAACCTCATTTTGTTTTATTTTAACATGATTAATTGATTCCAGGATTAAAGCAAGAATGTTTTCAGAAACTTTTTCAGTTCCTATTATCAAAAAATTTGAGGGGCCTCCAATACATTCATAAATCGGATTACAATCATAATCGGTAATAACACATTTAGTTTTTGTACCGCCGCCGTCCAATCCAATAAAATAATTTATACCCACCTATTTTCCTATTACTGGTAAAATAAAGTTACTAATTTCTAAATTCAGTCCATTATCATTTTTACAAGGAATTATATCTTTTCAAAAATATTCACGAGATTAATTCTATGAGACTAAATTAATTACAAACTATTATATACGAAAGAATAAATAGCAGTTAAAAAGTTTGAACAACACTAAAATTGAAGCCGTTATTTATTTATATGTAGAATTGACGGCACACTTTCATTGCTTATTCTATCTACCGAGGAAACTGCGATTTCAGTTAATTTGTATTTTCTAACAACTTCGTTACCGTCGCTATTGAAAAATTTAATTCCCGAAATCAGCGGAATTTCATATGATTTTTTTTCTTTACTAAATATTTTGTAATCCCATCTTCCATCATATTTAAAATAAAGGATCCAGCAAAAAACATTTTCCATGCCTTCCAAATTCCAATTTACATTTGCTGTATCATCGGTAAAACTAATATTTACTCTTGGTGTTGCGGGTTTAGAATTATTAAACCAGTTTGTTGCTGGTATTAATGCTTTTCTATTGTAAGGACCATTTATTAGAGCATCAAACAATTCTTTAAATTCAAGAATTGGTCCAGCGCTCCAACAAATATTTCCAGGTGAATCAGGCAGCATTCCTCTAATTATCATTATTTGATTAATTGCTTCCTGAGTATTCAAATCGTTGTTTTCTCTAACTATATTAATACCCGGCCAATAGTGTCTCCCTTTTAAGTTTTCATTTTTCCACCAGCCCAATATTACTGGGAAACTTTGTTTAACTGTACCAATTTTCCAATAAATTTGCGGCGACCAATAATCAACCCAACCTTTGTTAATCCAAAGTTTTGCATCGGCGAAAAGTTTTTCATATTGGTCAAATCCCTCAATGGATTCAGGATTACCTGGTCTCCAAATTCCAAATGGACTCAATCCAAACTTTACATGTGGCTTGATATTTTTTATTCCATTATAAACTCTTTCAATAAAAATATTGATATTATGACGCCGCCAATCCGATCTGTTTAATTTTCCGCCGGATGTCAAATAAGTATTCCAACTTTTTTCGTCTGGAAAATCGATGTCATCATTATATGATGGATATGGATAGAAATAATCGTCGAAATGAATTCCATCAACATCATACCTTTTTGTGATGTCAAGAACTACATTTAATGAATGATCTTGAACTTCTTTATTACTTGGGTCTAACCACCAATATCCTGATTTTAAATTAACAACCCAATCCGGATGCTTTTTAACTATTGAATATTCTGAAACTTCACCACCATCAATATGATGAGCTCGATAGGGATTTAACCACACATGTAATTCCATTCCTCTCTCATGAGCTTCTTTTATCCAAAATTCAAGAGGGTCATAAAACGGTTCAGGAGCTTCTCCTTGTTTTCCAGACAAAAAGTAAGACCAGGGCTCAAGTTCACTTTTGTACATTGCATCACATTGAGGCCTAGCTTGAAATATAACTGCATTTAAATTACATGCACTCAATTTGTCGAGAATAAATATTGCCTCTTTTTTCTGTTCTTCTGATGATAAACCTTTTTTACTTGGCCAATTGATATTAGCAACAGTAGCAATCCACGTACCTCGAAATTCACGCTCCACTTTAGGTAAATTTTGATTTACTTTTTCAGAATTTTCAATTTTTACAGAGCCGCATCCGAAAAGAAATATTAGAATTAAAGGAATGGCTAAAATAACTTTTTTAATATCCAAAATTACACCTACATTTATTAAAACTTTGAAATCAGAATCTTGCTTATTAATTGTCCGTTTACAATCGAAAATAATTAGGGTAAAACAAATTTAACTACATAATCGGGTGGTTTTATTAGATAGGATTTGAGTTTTCTCTTATAAAAAAGATAAGTATATTGAAATAGAACGCTATTTAATTTACTTGTGATAATACTTATTTCCAATTGAAAAAGAAATTAAATTTTCTTAATAAAACTGATTTTATGCCAAAAAATAATATCATAAACACTCTCATTATTTTTCTTATAATACTTCACCTAACTATCAAAATTACAGCACAGCCATCACAAACTTCATTTGAAAGACTAGGCAAAGATCAGGGATTAGTTCCTGGGAATATAAATGATATTATACAAGATAGTGTTGGTTTCTTGTGGCTTGCTACCGAAAATGGATTAAGCAGATATGATGGTTATAATTTTGTTTATTATAAAAACCAGGTTAATGATGAAAATAGCTTAAGCTATAATCATGTTTTCAGTTTACTTGAAGATAAAAACAGTGTTTTTTGGGTTGGTACGTTAGGCGGCGGATTAAATAAATTCAATAGTAAAACTGGAAAATTTAAGCGCTATCTTCACGATCCAGAAAACGAAAAAACAATTAGCAGCAATATTATTTTCAAAGTTTTTAGGGATTCAAAAAAAAGAATTTGGATTTCTACTCTTGGCGGTGGGTTGAATTTATTTAATCCAGAAACTGAAGAATTTACTCGATTTCAACATTCTCCAAACAATTCTAACTCCATCAGCAGCAACATGGTAAGTGCCATTTATGAGGATAAAGAAAAAAATTTCTGGATTGGTACTTTTGATGGCGGAATGAACTTATATGTTGAATCAGAAAATCGATTCATTCATTTTAAAAACAATCCGAAAAACAAGCACAGTCTTAGTCATAATCAGGTAATGGAATTTTTAGAAGATGCCAATGGAAATTTTTTGGTTGCCACTTTTGGCGGCGGAATTAATTTATTCGATAAAAAAACAAAAAAATTTAGAAGTATTAAAAGTGAAAACACCTTTCCAATTAAACCCGATAACTTGAATGTTAGAAAACTTTTAGAGGATAATGAATCTATCTGGGTTGGCACATACAATGGTCTTTTCCGATTTGATAAAAATAGTTTTAATAAATCTGATCTTTATTCAAACGCAAATGATCCAAAAACTATTAACGACAATAAAATTAGATCGCTTTTTAAAGATGCTACTGGTGTTATTTGGGTTGGTACTATTATTGGATTGAATAAATTCGATTCTTTAAGAAAAAAATTTCATGTCGTTAATTTTAATGATAACTATCAAACATTATTAGACAATCTAAATCAAGTTCCAAAGAATTTTATTTCTGAAAAAATTTTATGGGCTGGACCTGGAAAATCTACAATTCTGAAAAGCGCAGATAGATCAATTAGATTTTTCGGAAATGTTGACTCTCGAAATGGTTTTAAAACTGCGCAATCAGCAAATTTTTATTTAGATGAGAACAATTATTTATGGGTCGGAAGTTATGATGGTATTCATTACTACAATAGAATCAAAAATGAATTTCATAATGTTCAATACATTGATGATGGAACTCCTTCATTAGGAAATAATTTTGTTCGATGGTTTTACATTGATAATAAAAATCGGTTTTGGGCTGGAACAATGGCTGGCGGACTTAATTTTTATGATCCCTCAAAAAAAACCTATAAAAGATTTATCCATTATGAAGCTGATATAAATTCACTTGGAGACTCTAGAGTAAGCTGTGTTTTTGAGGACAGCCATGGTATTATTTGGGTTGGCACCTACGGTGGACTTGATGTGTTTGATGAAAATAGTGAAACATTTAAACACTACCGAGTTGTTCCTAATAGCAAAACATCTATTTCAAATGATAGGATTTATAGTATATATGAATCAAAGTCTGGCGAACTTTGGATCGGAACTTATCAGGGTTTAAATAAATATGATAAAAAGACTGATAGTTTTGAGCAATTTATAACCGAATATGGCTTTACTAATAATGCAATTTTAAGTATTCAAGAAGATTCAAAAGGAAACTTATGGCTAAGAACAGATGATGGTATTTCTAAATTTGATCCGAAAAATAAAATTTTTAAAAAATATTCAAGCAGCGATGGACTTCCGAACATGGAACAGAATGGGAATATTTCTGTTGCTAATAATGATGGAAAAATTTTCTTCGGGTTTTCAAATGGCTTAGTTTACTTCTACCCAAATGAAATAGAAGACAATCATTTTAAACCAAAAGTAGTGTTCACAAAACTGACCATTATGGATCAGGAAATATCAGTAGGAGAAAATTCCCCTTTACAAAAACCATTAAATGATTTAGATGAAATTGAATTATCATATAAAGATAAAATTATCGGGATAGAATTTTCAGGGCTGCATTTTGCAATACCGTCAAAAAACCAATATGCTTATACATTAGAAAGCTTATATGATAGATGGATTATTGTTGATGCAAATAATCGAGTTGCAAAATTTACTAATCTTGAGGCTGGTAAATATACATTAAAGGTAAAAGCCTCTAATAATGACGGTATTTGGGGCGACACCGAAAAATCTATTACAATTATTATAACGCCTCCGTATTGGGAAACATGGTGGTTCAGAGTTATTGTTGTGATATTAATTTTACTGTTGATTTTTCTTTTTTATGAAATTCGATTGAATAGACTTTTAGGTATTGAACATACAAGATCTAAAATTGCTCGCAATCTTCATGATGAGGTTGGAGGTACACTTTCTAGTATTCAGTATTTTGTAAGAGCAATGGGAAAAGAAATTGGTGAAGACAAATCCCAAAATTCCAGCAAATACTTAAATCTTATAATGAGCAGCTCTGCTGATGCTCAAGAAAAAATAAAAGATTTGATATGGACAGTAAATCCAGATGAAGACGGACTTGGAAAATTTTTTGTAAAATTTAATAGATATGCTTCAGATCTATTTGATTCTAAAGGAATTAATTACAACATTGAAATGCCGAGCGGCAGCATTAATAAATCCATCTCAATGGAAAAGCGTCAACATTTATGGTGTATCTGCAAAGAAACAATTATGAATATCGTTAAACACTCACAATGTAGAAAAGCGGAAGTCAAGTTTCAGTTTGATGGAAAAACACTTGATTTATTTGTTGAAGATGACGGAATTGGTTTTAACGAATCAGAAAAAATTTACCATAACGGATTGATTAACATAAAAAACCGAGTCGAAGCTTTAAAAGCAATTTACAATTTAACTACTGAGGTTGATAAGGGTACAAAATGGCACTTCTCAATAAAAGTATGATGTTCACCATAATGTGTAGTGAATATAATAGTAACATTTTTCAGTTTGCAAAAAGAATATTATGATTAAGATAATAATTGTTGAAGACAATAATTTTGCAAGAACTGCATGGGAAACTGCCTTAAGTGCAGAAAGTAATTTTGTTGTTTTAGGTGCTTATAGTTCTTGTGAAGAAGCTTTAGATTCTGGTTTGATTAAAAAATGTAATGTTATTCTACTCGATATTGGTTTACCCGGAATATCTGGAATAGAAGGAGCAGAATTATTCAGACGTATTAATGAAAAAGCACTTATCATTATGATTTCAATTAAGGATGATGATAAGAGTATTTTTGGTTCACTTCAATCCGGTGCCGTTGGATATCTGCATAAATCTGTTTCCCCAGAAGAATTGATTGATGCAATAAATTTGGCCATAAAAGGTGGCTCACCAATGACGCCTCAAATTGCTCGAAGGGTCTTAAAATCTTTCCATAAATATAATCTTGGTCATTCTGAGGAAAACTTGACCGACAAAGAAACGACTATTTTAAATCTTTTGGCCGAAGGGAAATCATATAAAAAAATTGCTGATGAGATTTTCCTTTCCGTCGATGGAGTAAAATATCACATTAGAAGTATTTATGAAAAACTGCATGTCCATAGCAGAGCAGAAGCTGTAAATAAAGGGCAGAAACTTAGAATTCTTTCTAAGTGGTAATAAAATAATAACTAAATCATTATTTTTTAGCCCAATTAGTTGTTTTTTCAATAGATTTCTTATATCAATTATTCCTATATATCGTAAAACTACACATTAGGGTAGTAAAAAAAAGAACTATAGTTTACAAATTGAAATGCAATTCCTTAAAAGATTATAAAACCTTCAGGATATTACTCGTGAAGAGAAAAAATATCTGCTTAATCATCTTTTTTTTCGTTTTTAGTTTAATTTCAAATTTAGCTCAAACTTCCATTCCCAAAAGAGAATTGAGAGGTGTATGGATTGCATCGTTAGGGATTGATTGGCCTTCTACCAGAGGAACAAGTACAGCTGATATTCAAAATCAAAAAAGCCAGCTTGTTAGTATTTTTGATTCGCATAAAAGCTACGGTTTAAATGCAATATTTTTCCACATCCGCCCGATCTGCGACGCTGTTTACAAAAGCAGTTATGAACCGTGGTCAAGTTATTTAACCGGCACTCAAGGAGTTGCCCCTTCTGACACAAGTTATGATCCTCTTAAACTTGCTATTCAAGAAGCTCATAAAAGGGGAATGGAACTTCATGCATGGTTAAATCCTTACCGCGCACAATTATCTGGTGGTAGTCCGGTATCAACTAATCACGTGATTAACAAGCATCCGAATTGGATTATCAAATGTAATGGAACTGAATACCGTTTTCTTAATCCCGGTTTACCAGAAGTTAGACAATATGTTTTAGGAATTGTGATAGATATAGTTAAAAGGTATGATGTAGACGGTATTCACTTTGATGATTACTTTTATCCTTATGCAGAATATGGAACATTTAATGATGATGCCGCATTTACAAAATACCCCAACGGTTTTACAAATAAAACAGCATGGCGCAAAAACAATGTTAACATACTTTTAAAGATGATTGACGACAGCATAAAAGTAATAAAACCATGGGTAAAGTTTGGTATTAGTCCTTCAGGTAATCCATCAGTAAATAACGGAATCTTTATTACTCCCGGAGATTGGTTAGCCGGAACATACACCGACACAACTGGTGTTCTCCGTACTGGAGGAGCTTATATTGATTATATAATGCCTCAACTTTATTGGGAAAAATACAGCGGCTATTTGACTAACTGGTCAAGTTCTTCTTTTCTTAATGGAAGACATTTATATGTTGGGCAAGCAGCTTATAGGTATGGGGAATTTTCTTCTGGTGAAATAGCTTGGGAAATTTCAACCAACAGAAATACTCCAGCAATTAACGGAGGTGTTTATTTTAGTTCGCGGAGTTTAACTGTTTATAACTATAATTTCGTTACAGATACTCTTAAATATCGATACTTTACTCGTCCATCAATTGCTCCAAAGATGCAATGGAAAGTAGGAAGCACTAACAAACCTAACGCACCAACCAATCTTAGATTTGAAATTAATTCATCAACCGGTAAGTATGAGTTGCATTGGGATAAACCCACTAAAGCTGCAAGCGGCGACACTGCTTTTTTCTATATTGTGTACAGATCAGAAAATGCTTCCCCCGATATTGAAAATTCTTCTAATCTTTTTGGAACGACAGGACTTACCACTCTTTCTTCTAACTATGCAAAATATTCGGTTACTAAAGGTACATATTATGCAGTAACTGCGATCAATAGATATTCCAACGAATCAGAAGTCAGTAATGTTGTTTTATTTAATTTGCCTTCATTAATTCCAAAAAAACCGGTTCTCGCTTCACCGGCTAACGGCAATCGTGAATTAGGTCTTTCCGTTAATTTAACCTGGTCGGGTGATTCTAACTCAGAACGATATGTTGCAGAGATTTCTAAAGATTCTTCTTTTAATTCAAAAACTGTTTTATTGCTTTCAGAGTATCAAAGCACTCAATTGAGTTTTAGAAATGTTGTTCCTGGAGAAAAATATTATTGGAGAGTAAAAGCTTTCGGACAAGTTGGTGAGAGCGCATATTCTGATGTTTTTAGTTTTCAATCGGGGATTCCGCTTCCTCCTCTGTTAATATTGCCCGCTCATGCAACTTATAATGTTTCATTAAAACCTGAATTCAAATGGAATCGATGCTTAGATGCTGCTTCATATAGAATTCAAGTTTCAACAACGGTTGAATTCCAGAGCGGTTCTTACGTTGTTGATACAACATTAGTCGATACTACTTATGCAATAAAGACAGCATTGACTCCGAATAAAATACATTACTGGCGTGTGAATGCAAAAAATAATTATGGCACTAGCTTCTGGTCTTCACAGTTTGGATTTAAAACTTTAATCTCTGATGTTGATGACGGAAACATTCCAACTGAATTTATTTTGAATCAGAATTATCCTAATCCATTTAATCCTTCTACAAAGATTTCATTTTCATTGCCGGAAGCTGGTTTAGCTACTATTAAAATTTATAATATTCTCGGACAACAAGTTGGCGAGTTAGTAAATAATGAATTTGCAGCTGGGCACTATACTATTGAGTTTAATGCAAGAGATTATCCAAGCGGAATTTATATATATGTTCTGCAGTCTGGTCCTCAAATATTGAGTAAAAAAATGATTATTATTAAATAAACCTTTGAATTGGATTTATTTGCAATTGATTTCTATTAATAAATATAGTAATGTAATTGTAGTAGTTCCACAAATTATTCTTTTGATAAAAATTTCTGAAATTTAGGAGATATTGAGTATGAGAAAATTTTTACTTCTCACTATTCTCACCTTGTTATTTGCTTCACTTAATTTTGCTGCGGGTACAACGGGAAAAATCTCTGGTACAATTATAGACTCGCAAACAAAAGAACCTCTTATTGGTGTGAATGTAATTCTTATGGGCACTAACTTAGGGGCTTCGACTGATGTTGACGGATACTATGTAATATTGAATGTTCCTCCGGGAACATATTCTGTAAAAGCTTCTTACATAGGTTACTCCCCTTCAACAATAACAAATGTAAGAGTAAATATTGACCAGACGACAAACCTTGATGTAGCATTAACAGAACAAGCAATTCTTGCCGGTGAAGTTATTGTTATTGCTCAACAACCAATTGTTCAAAAAGATGTTTCATCAAGCAGAATTAATCTTAGCGCTGAAGAATTCGAGAATTTACCAGTTGCAACTATTCAAAGTGTTCTGAATCTGCAAGCTGGAATACTTGCAACTGCATCTGGTCCGGCAATTAGAGGCGGCGGTGCAGATCAAACTGCATTTGTTCTAAACGGTATGACACTTCGCGATGAACGCGATAACACACCGTACATTGGAATTAGCTTTACATCAGTTAAAGAAATTCAAGTGCAAACTGGCGGTTTTAATGCCGAGTCAGGAAATATCCGTTCCGGTTTAGTCAATGTAGTGACAAAAGAAGGCGACAAACAAAAATATTCAATTTCAGTTTTAAGCAGATATAAAGGTGCTGCCAGAAAACATTTTGGTGATCCAATCAATTCACCTAATTCGTATTGGATTAGACCTTATATTGATGATGCCGTTGCTTGGACTGGAACTGATAACGGTTCTTGGGATGACTATACAAAACGGCAATACCAGCCATTTAGAGGTTGGAATAAAGTTTCAGAACAGTTAGTTGCCGATAATGACCCTTCCAATGACTTAACACCTGAAGCTGCACAAAGATTATTTTTATGGCAGCACAGAAGACAATTAGATATAACAAAACCAGATTATGATGCTGATTTAAGCTTCAGCGGTCCGGTTCCGGTTGTTGGAGATTTGTTGGGCGATTTAAGATTTATTTTTTCATACAGATCAACTCAAGATATGTATTTCGTACCACTATCAACTGATGGTTATAGAGATAATAACTACCAATTGAAATTTACATCCAACATTAGTCCGGCAATTAAAATTTCTTTAGAAGGAATAATTGGAAAACAATGGGGCACAACAAGTTCAAGAAGCGGTGGTCCCGGGATTTTTCGTTCGGAGAGCGGAATTGCAAGTCAATTAGATATTCGCTCTGGCGCAAGTTATCTTGATGCACGGGTATTCGCAACTGATTATTGGGCGCCAACTGCAAAATATATTTCTGGCTTTGGTTTCAAACTTACACATGTTTTAAGTCCTTCTTCATTTTATGACGTTTATATAAATCAATTTGGAACCAGGTACGAAACCAATCCGGGCAATTATAGAAATACAAATAAAATTTATGACTTCGGGGGAATTTTATTTGATGAAGCTCCATTTGGATATTTCAGCGGAACAAGTGCTGGAATTGGTTCATCAATGAACATGGGGCTTGGCTTTAGCAACTCGAGAGATTCAAGCAAAGTAACTACATGGTCAATTAAACTTGATTTTGTAAGTCAACTTGATAAATACAATAATTTAAAAAGCGGATTCGAATTTGTTTATACTAATAATGCAGTAAATTATGCTCTTATAGAACCGGCTTTGCCAAGTAATAATAGTCAATCTAAGTGGCAAACATATCCGGTTAGAAGTGCTTTTTATGTACAAGACAAATTAGAATTCGAAGGAATGATTGCTAACATTGGTGTGCGTTTAGAATATAGCAATGCAAATGACGAATGGTATGTGATTGATAATCCTTATACGAAAGCACTTTCAGGTGCCTTTTCACTTGGTATTGATACTATACTTGTAAAAGAACCAACAAAAGCAATTCTGGATGTAAGCCCAAGATTGGGTGTTGCATTTCCTATTTCGGTAGATAGCAAACTATTTTTTAACTATGGACATTTCCGATCGATGCCGCTTCCAGAAGATCTTTATTTGGTCAGAAGGAGTTCTGTTACACAAGCAATTACTCGTTTAGCAAATCCTAATAATCCACTTCCTAAAACAATTGCATATGAATTAGGTTATGAGCATAATTTATTTGATGAATATCTTTTAAGATTAGCTGGATATTACAAAGATGTATCAGAACAACCAAGATTAATTACATACACAAGCCGTGATAATTCAGTTAATTACACTATTCCAGAACCGGTCAGTTACGAAGATATTAGAGGATTCGAAGCAACTGTAACAAAAAATAGAGGCGAATGGGTTAGAGGTTTTATTAATTATACATATCAAGTTTCCACAAGCGGTAATTTTGGATTAAGAAGTAATTCTGAAAATCCAGCTATTCAACGTGAAAACTTAAGAAATAAATCTTTCTTCGAGCAAAGCAAACCAATACCAAGACCTTACGCAAGAGCTAACATTGATATCTTTACCCCAGTTAATTGGGGACCAGAATTTTTAGGAATGAAACCGCTTGAAGATATAAGAATTAATTTATTAGCTGTATGGCGTGCCGGAACATATTTCTCTTGGACTGGCGTTGGTGGAGTAAAGCCCGGATTTGAGAATAATATTCAATGGAAAGATTATTACGGACTAGATATAAGAATCTCAAAAGGATTTAATATCGGTCGGTTGAATTTAGAGTTGTTCGCAGACATGTATAATGTTCTAAATCTAAAACAACTTGATTACAGAGGCGGATTTATTGATTTGAACGATTATGATGATTATATGAAATCACTTCATCTTCCTGAACAATATAGAGAGTTTGGCAACAACTACACATTTATAGCTGGTAATGATAAACCGGGCGATATTAGAACTGGACCTTATATACCATGGGATAATAATGCAAGCGACTCACAAAAAGAAGAGTGGAGAAAAAACAAATCTTATATAGATATGCCGAATTTAGAATACAGCGGATTTTTAAACCCACGTTCTATTTTCTGGGGATTAAGAATTAACTACGATATTAATTAAAATTTTTTGAGGGAATAATGAACTCAGCGTTTTTCAGAATTAAAAATTGTCATCTAATTATTCTGTTTTTACTATTTGGATTACAATCAATTAGTTTGGGACAATTTAAAAATGTCTACATGTCTGTAGGTTCATTGCATAACTGGTATTCTGAAATCGGTTCCGAATTAGAAGAAGCCGGATTTGTTAGAAGACAACAGTTTGGAATGCAATGGCCGGCAATCTATAATTATCAAGACATGCAAGCAGCAAGAGGAATGTGGATAGGAGCTAAGGATTTTACTGATGAAAGAGGTCAAAATTTTCCTTATAAAGTTGTAACAGTTGGACCAAGAAATCCTCAATTTTATTCTTTCTATCCAATCAAAATGCAATTAGTTTCTAAGTTCAATCCGACTAATGTTTATGTTGACGGAAATCTTTCATATCAAAAAAATGTTGAAGTTGACAAAGTTGACGACAAATTACCATATGACAGAATGATTGAAAATGTAGTCAATAATCAGCTTGGCTTAACTATGACAAGAAAAATTTTCCAATTCTCTCAGCAGTATCATGATAACTATATAGTATACGAATATACTTTTACTAATACTGGAAACACTGATGCCGACTCTGAAATTGAACTCCCAAATACAACACTTAAAGAAGTTTACTTTTGGTTTACATACAGAAATTCAGTTAATCAATCTGTTCGTTATGTAATCGGTAATGCTGCTGGTTGGGGTATTAATACTATGAATGATGCAAGAGGCGATGGTGTTAAAGCAGATCCAGTTAACGAAAGATTTAGAGCACAATTTTCTTGGCATGGATTCTTTCCGGGCAAAGATGTTCCGTACGATAATATTGGCGGACCAATCTGGGCGCTCAACGCAAATGCTGCAAGATACAATAACCCAGCAGATACAGTTGGAAGATTAGGCGGTACTCAATTTTTAGGTACACTAACTTTATATGCTGATAAATCTGCAACGCAAAAAATTGATGATCCAAATCAGCCAACAACAACAGATTATATAAATTCAGACCATCCATTATTATTAGCCGGTGCTAATGCGCTTAATATAGATAGGATGACTCAAGAATATGCATTAATGTCTGTTGGTCATAAAGCTCCACGTCATGCAGATGCAGTTGAACCGAGCGGTGATTTTGCCATTCAAAAAAATGCACCAAACGTTGGCAATGCATCCGGAGGTATTTCATTCAACAATGGTTATGGACCTTATACAATTAAACCTGGCGAAAGCGTTAGAATAGTTATTGCAGAAGCCGCAAACGGAATTGGAAGAAAACTGCAATTAGAAACCGGTGAAAAATATAAGAAAGGTCAAATTACTGCAGAAGCTAAAAACCGAGTAGTAATGCAAGGGAAAGATTCTTTGATGTTAACATTTAAAAGAATAACAGAAAATTTTAACAGCGGTTGGAAAATTCCTTTAGCTCCAATGCCTCCTACAAGTTTTGAAGTAAATTCCGGAGGCGATAGAATTTCACTGAAATGGGATGTTAACTCAAACGATCCTAATCCTCCAACTTCTTTTAGAATTTATAGAGCATTAGGCGATGTTGACGGAGAATATACAAAGATATACGAATCACAAAGCGGAAGCGAAAGAACTTACGCTGATAAATCAGTTGTAAGGGGCTTCAATTATTATTATTACATTACTGCAGTTGGAGCACCAATACCAGCCGGACCCGGAACTCCAGCCGGAAGACTTGAAAGCGGAAGATATTTTACTCAAACGTACGATCCGGCAAATCTTCAAAGAGCGGCTGGTGACAAGTTAACTGATATTAGAATTGTTCCTAATCCTTTTAATGCATCTGCAAAAGGATCTGTTCGTTTCCCCGGAGTAATTGATGAAGATAAAATTGCTTTTTATAATATTCCGGGTGAATGTACAATAAGAATTTATTCTGAAATTGGTGAACTGATAAAAACAATTGAACATACAAATGGAAGCGGTGATGAATATTGGTATCAAGTTACTTCATCAAATCAAATAATTGTAAGTGGTATTTACATTGCAGTTATTACTGATAAAAAAACGGGCGAAAATCATATCGCCAAATTTGCAATTATCAGATAAAATAATTTTGGGTAGATAAATGAAAAACTATACAATCATTTCAATTTTGATATTAGGACTATTAACTCATTCCCTTCAAGCGCAAGATAAAAAGCTTGCTCAAACGGGCATGAAGTTTCTTAGTGTATCAACAGACGCTCGAACAACTGGTTTTTCTGAAGCTGCAACTTCTGTTGATTTATCATCGGCATCTGCAATGTTTTATAACCCATCTACAATGGCATCACTAAAGAACTTTGCTTCCCTTTCAGTGGGACATGTGGGTTGGATTGCAGATATAAACTATCTTCATTCTGCAATTGCTTTTGCCCCGTTCGATGGAGATTATGGAGTTTTTGGAATCTCATTCTTGACAGTTGACTATGGTGATTTTTTCGGAACAGTAGTTGCAAATAATGAAAAAGGATATGTTGACGTTGGCACTTATTCCCCAACTTCATATGCAATTGGCTTTAGTTATGCAAAAGAACTTTCATTAAAATTTGCAGTCGGCGGAAGTATAAAATTCATTAAGCAGAACCTTGGCAGCAGTGTAGTTGATATGGATCCAAGCGGCAATTTCATTCAAGAAGATAACGGTCTGAAAGCAATGGCGTTCGATTTTGGTATTCTTTACAGAACCGGATTTAAGAGTTTAAACTTCGGAATGAGTATCAAAAACTTTTCGCAAGAGTTAAAGTATAAGGAGGAAACTTTTCAGCTGCCGTTAACTTTTAGAATTGGTCTTTCAATGGATGCAATGGATATTTTCAATATTGATAAAGAGACTCACTCCCTACTTGTTTCTGTTGATGCCGTTCATCCAAGAGATTTTAGCGAACAAATCTATCTTGGTGCAGAATATACTTTTATTAAAACATTCTCAGTTAGAGCTGGTTTTGTTTCTCCGGCAGATGAAAGAGATTTTACTGCTGGTGTTGGTATTAATAGAAATTTTGCCGGTATGAACGTTGGGATCGATTATGCTTATCAGCCTTTTGGAATTTTTAAAAACGTTCACAGATTTTCTTTTAATTTTTCTTTTTAGTTATGTGATAAATGATTAATCATTTAAAAAATTTATTGGTATTGAATATGAAAAATTATAAACACATTCATTATTTATTAATCACAGTTCTCCTTGGTTTCATTTATTATGGTTGTAACCAAGAGGCAGCACCCAGTTTATACGAAATAGAATCGAAAGGTGGTACTCCGGTTGTTAGTAGTGTGGTTCCAGCCAATGAAGCCTTAGCCGGTGTAAGCGAAGTTACAATAAACGGGTCAAACTTTTCATCTAACAAGGATGATAATTTTGTTTACTTTGGCACTGCCAAAGGAACCATTCTAGAAGCTACTTCAACAAAACTTATTGTAAAAGCCCCACCATTAATAAAGAACCAGCTCGATTTAAAAGTTGCTATTAAAGGAGTAGAAAATTTCAGTAATGTTACTAAATATAATTTGCTTGAAGCTGTTGGTGTATATTACGCTTTTACAAAAAGTGTTGATGAAGCAATGACTGTTACAGTTGATAAGTCTGAAAATCTTTATGTATCTGTATTGGATAAAGGAATAAAGAAAATTTCTCCAACTGGAGTGTTGACAGACTTCGCACCAAAAGGCGGCGAATCATTTTTCTTTGATTTGAAAATGGGTCCTAATAATGTTTTATACGGAACAAGAAGTCTCAGAGCTATTTTCCAAGTTACTCAAGGTTCACCAAGTGCAACTTATGTAGTCTTCCCTACTGGAATTTCTATTATTTCTATCGATTTTGATGCGAGTAAAAACATCTGGGCCTCTGGCGGCGGTGGAAATATTTATAGCGTGAATCCTAACAAAGAGATAAATGCATTCCCAATTGACTATACAGTAACTTCAGTTAGAGTATTCAATGGGTATTTATATTTAGCTGGTAAGAAAGATAATGAAGAGGCTATTTACCGTTATAAAATTAATTCAAACACATCACTTGGAACAAAAGAAACTTTCTTTAATATTGGATCAGCTTATGGTTTGAATAAAATTCAAATTGGTGCAATTACCTTTTCTGATGATGGAGATTTAATTTTAGGCACAAACCAAACTGACGCATTTATTTTAATCAAAAATGGAAATGCGAGCGCAATGTATCCTGGATTAATAACTCCTTATGCACGGTCAATAGCCTGGGGAACCAATAAGAATCTTTTTTATATTAAAGAATTTATTGAGGGAACTTCCATTTTTCATTCTTTGATTAGAGTAGATATGCAGAAATTAGGTGCACCGTATTTTGGAAGACAATAACAAATGTTTTTTTTTCTAAATAAATCAAACAACAAACTTTTTAACTCACTAAAAGGAGGCATTATGTTAAAAAAATTAACTTTATTACTTGCAGTTGTTTTTCTTATGGCAAGTATTAGCAAAGCACAATGGACTAACCAAGGTGCATGGCCAAATGATACTTTCAAAGGTCAAAACCACTCTATGGCAGTTGACCCGGATGGAAAAGTTTGGGTTGGCTGGTGGGGTCCAGCAGTAAAACATGTTGTTGCTCCTGGCGATACACTTAAGAAAAACGTTTATTTAATTTACGTTTTCAATCCGAATGGAACACAAGCATCGTTCTCTCCAATATGGCGATTTGTAACTTCTACTTATACTGATACCCTACTCACTACAAACCGTGGAATGAGATTGAACAAAGACGGAAATATTCTTTTTCTAACTGGTTCTAGTCCAACACCTAACTATATGTATATGGTGAATTATAAAACTGGGCAAGCGCTGAAAAGGGTTCAGCTAAAATATACGGCTGCAGCTCCAGCTGTTGCTACAACCCCAGGAATTATTTTTGTTGCACCCGTCGTCCCAAGTGCAACCGGCGCATCTCCAATGGAAATGTATGACCAAAATTTTACACTAATTGGAAACGCGTTAACTTCAACTGTTGGTTTTTCAAGAAGTTTTGAAGTATCTAAAGATGGAAATACTATCTATTGGGCTGGTTACACAAATGGGAAAGTGTTCGTTTATAACAGAGCTACTGAGTTTGATTCATTTACACGAAAAGACTCTATGATGATTGGTGTAGATAGTGAATCAATGACCTGGCATCCAAAAACTAATCATCTATGGATTTCTGGCGGTTCAAATAATGATAAACCAGACCATCCTTTTACACCAAACACTTGGTACGCTTATGATTTTAACCAAAAGAAAGTTGTTGATAGTTTGAAGTGGACATTTACTGTCCCAAATGCAACTGCAGAAAGGCCAAGAGCATTGGCATTCAGTCCTGATGGTAATACTGCGTATATCGGATGTTTTGGTGGATCTGGATATCCACTCGTTCAAAAACTTACAAAATCTGGTTCTGATGTAAAACCATTAGATGAAATACCAACTGGATATGCATTATCACAAAACTATCCGAACCCATTCAACCCAACAACACTTATTAAGTTTTCAATACCTGAAGAAGGACTTGTAACTTTGAAAGTGTATAATACTGTTGGTCAAGAGGTTGCCACATTAGTAAATGAATTTAAAACACGCGGCACATACGAAGTAGATTTCAACGCTTCAAATTTAGCAAGCGGTGTTTACATGTATACTCTGTATACTAGCAAAACAACATTGTCTAAAAAGATGCTGTTAATTAAATAATGTATTTTGTTTTTAATCCCCTCTAAATTCTAGAGGGGATTTTTTTATTGTTTAAATACTCATCCAGTTCTAATTTTTCTTTCACTAGAATCTCAATGATGTTAATACATAAGAACGATTATTAAAAATATCATATCGGAGTTTTAAGAAATGATCAATGCTTTTTTACCTTACAGCGGATTGCAGTACAATTTAGAATTAATAAATGAATTAAATAACAGCAATCTAGTTTCCAAAATATTTTTACTAGTTAATAATGATTCGATTAATGTGCCGGATAATTGTGAATTACTTAAAGTTATGGATCTTAGAAGCTCTTCAACCATTGAAAAAATAATTGATGCAGCACAAGAAGAATATATTTTACTTTTCACCCAAGACAATAAATATCAATTAGGTCAATTTGCAATCGAAAGATTTTATAATGTAATTAATTCAACAAATACTGGTTTGGTATATTCAGATTATATGACGATTAAAGAAAACATATTGGAAAAACATCCAGTGAACGATTACCAAATAGGGAGTTTGCGTGATGATTTTGATTTTGGCTCAGTTCTACTTTTAAATACTCAGATGTGTAAATCACTTAAAAATGAAAATGACTACAAATATGCTGGTATATATAATTTAAGACTTCATCTTTCTAGAGAATCGCAATTTATAAGAATACCAGAATTTCTATATACAACAATTGAAACTGATACTAGAAAAAGCGGTGCCAAACAATTTGACTATGTGAATCCTAAAAACCGTAAAGTGCAGATTGAAATGGAACTCGCTTGCACTGAACACCTAAAAAAAATTGGCGCTTATCTCCATCCAAATTTTAAGCAAATTGAATTTGGTGATGAAGAATTTGAATATGAAGCTTCAGTAATTATACCAGTTAAAAACAGAGTTAACACAATTACTGATGCAATTAATTCTGTGTTGTCGCAAAAAACAGATTTTAAATTCAATTTAATAGTTGTTGATAATTATTCAACTGACGGAACAACTGAAAAGATAAGCGAAATCGCAAAAAAAGATTCTCGTTTAATCCACATTATTCCAAAAAGACAAGATTTAGGAATTGGCGGTTGTTGGAATGAAGCAGTTCATCACAAATTATGCGGAAGGTATGCTATGCAATTAGACAGCGACGATATTTATGCTAATGAAAATACTGTTCAAATAATTGTTAATACATTTAATAAAGAAAAATGTGCTATGGTGATTGGTACTTATATGATGACTAATTTCAATCTTCAAGAAATTCCGCCCGGTATTATTGACCACAAAGAATGGACTCCGGATAACGGAAGAAATAATGCGTTGAGAATTAATGGACTTGGCGCACCTCGTGCTTTTTATACTCCTCTTCTTAGAGAGTATAAAATTCCAAATGTTAGCTATGGTGAGGATTATGCAATTGGATTAATGATTTCACGTGATTATCAGATAGGAAGAATTTATGAGCCTATATACCTTTGCAGACGTTGGGAAGGAAATTCAGATGCTGCATTGAGCATTGAAAAACAGAATATCTTTAATGAATACAAAGACAGAATTAGAACAATAGAAGTAATTGCTCGTCAGAGGAAAAATAGAAATGCAAACGGAGTTCTCTGAAAAAAATTTTTATCTCGAGATCAAAGATAATTCAAAAGACCTATTAATTCTTATCGCAAGGTTATTTGAAGACCAATTACAAAATTGGAAACTTGCTTCAGATGGCTATAATAGTTTAAAATCTGTAAGAAAAAAAATATTTATGTTCGATGGGTTTTCTATCGAAGCGCAATTTAATGCCGGAAGAATAGTTTCTTCTTCCGCCAAAGTAGATGATAGATCAATAAAACAAAGACCTTGTTTTTTATGTCAAGCCAACTTGCCCAAGGAACAAAAAGCAGTAAAATTATTTGATGATTATATATTACTTGTTAATCCATTTCCAATTTTCAATAAACATTTTACAATTCCTTTACTCAAACATGTTTCTCAATCAATTCACGCAGAATTTGAAAGTCTTCTAAATCTTTCTTCATTGCTCGGTAAAAATTATTCGGTGTTTTATAATGGACCTAAATGCGGCGCTTCTGCACCAGATCATATGCATTTTCAAGCTGGCAATTTCGGATTCATGCTTATCGAAAATGAACTAGAATCTATCATCAAAAAATATGGTCAATTGATTCTTTTTGATTCGGAGATTAAATTATTTATCGTCTCAGATTCAATGCGAAATTATTTTGTGTTAAAAGGAAATAAAATCTCAAATCTCAAAGTTGAATTTGACAAAATTTACACAGCATTATTAAATAATAGCTCCTCTGAAGAGCCGATGCTGAATATCATATGCAACTATACTAATGAATGGACCATATTAATTTTCCCGCGAAGCAAGCACAGACCTTCATATTTTTTTGAGGAAAATGACAAACAGATTTTAATTAGCCCGGCTGCGGTTGATTTTGGCGGAGTTTTAATTTTCCCAAGAGAGGAAGATTTTAAACACATTACCAAAGAATTAGTGATTGACATATTTCAACAAGTTTCTATAAGTAAGGATTTTTTTGATAATGTATTACAAAAACTATTGACAAATAATTGAGATTGATGAAAAGCAATAACTACATATTGAAAGAACTTCTGGAATTGAAAAATGAATTCGAAGGAGATATTTTACTTGATGATTTAACGCGTGTAATTTATTCCACAGATGCCTCTGTTTATAGAGAAAAACCCTTCGCTGTTGTCCTTCCAAAGAATAAAAATGATATTCAAAAAATTGTAGAGTTTGCAGATAAACACAGCTTCCCTATTATTCCTAGAGCTGCCGGAACATCTTTGGCCGGTCAAGTTGTTGGAAATGGAATTGTCGTTGATGTTTCTAAATACATGAATAAAATTATTGATTTAAACGAGAATGAAAAATGGGTTCGTGTTGAACCCGGTGTTGTGTTAGATGAGTTAAATATATTTTTGAAAAATTATGGATTGCAATTTGGACCTGAAACAGCGACAAGCAATAGATGCAATATTGGCGGTATGTTTGGGAATAATTCTTGCGGTGCGCATTCAATTCTTTACGGATCGACAAGAGATCATGTGTTAGAAGCAAATGTAATTTTAAGTGATGGCTCAGAAGTAACTTTCATGCCTATTGGAAAAGAGGACTTACTTAAAAAATGCCGTGGTGAATCTCTCGAAAATAAAATATATAAAAATTTGTATGAGATCTTATCGAATACAAAAAATCAAGATGAAATAATAAATGAATTCCCCTCACAAGATATAAATAGAAGAAATAACGGTTACTCTATAGATCAGCTTTTAAAATGTAATACTTTTGGTTTTGGTGCTGATAATTTTAATATCTGTAAATTATTAGCCGGCTCTGAAGGAACTTTAGCCTTCACAACTGAGATTAAATTGAACTTAATTCCATTGCCGCCCAAGTATATTGGTGTAGTTGCAATTCATATGAATACTCTGGAAGAAGCATTCAAAGCAAATTTAATTGCATTAAAATTTAATCCGGGAGCTGTTGAACTAATTGATGGAAAAATTTTAGAATATTCAAAAGTAAATATTGAACAGAAAAAAAATCGATTTTTTATTAAAGGAGATCCGTCAGCTTTAGTAGTGGTTGAGTTTGCTAGAGATACAATTCAAGAAATTGAATATATTGCCAAAAATTTAGAGGCTGAATTAATAAAAGAAGGATTCGGTTACCATTATCCATTACTTATCAACGAGGATGTTAATAAGGTATGGGCATTGCGAAAAGCTGGTCTTGGACTTTTAGGTAACATTCCGGGAGATAAAAGAACAGAACAGTTTATTGAAGATACCTGTGTAAGACCAATTGATTTACCAGACTTTATGCGGGAATTTCAAGAAGTATTAAGAAAAAATAATCTTGAAAGCGCATATTATGCTCATTTAGGTTCTGGGGAACTCCATTTAACACCAATGATGAATTTGAAAGATTCTTTTGATGTAAAATTATTTTACTCCGTCACAAAGGAAATAGCGCATCTCGTAAAAAAATACAAAGGTTCTTTAAGTGGTGAGCATGGTGATGGAAGATTACGTGCAGAATTTATTCCGATTGTGATTGGCGAACATAATTATCAGTTATGCAAAGAAATTAAAAAGGTTTGGGATCCAAAGAATATTTACAATCCTGGTAAAATTGTCAATTCTGCTCCAATGAATTCCAGTTTAAGATATGAAACTGATAAAACACATAAAGAAATTTCTACCATTTATGACTTTTCTTCAGCAAAAGGGATTTTACGAGCAGCAGAAAAGTGCAATGGTTCGGCAGATTGCAGAAAGGGGATTCTAATTGGCGGAACTATGTGCCCAAGTTACAGAGCAACAAGAGATGAAAAAAACACTACACGTGCTCGTGCAAATACACTCCGGGAATTTTTAACTCGATCAAATAAAGCAAACCCATTTGATCATGAAGAAATTTATGAAGTAATGGATTTATGCTTATCATGTAAAGCATGTAAATCTGAATGCCCGACTGGTGTTGATATATCAAAATTGAAAAGTGAATTTCTTCAACATTATTATGACAGCAATGGTATTCCACTTAGAACTAAATTAATTGCCTACTTGCCAAGGTTAAATTCAATTGCATCAATTTTTCCGAGTATTAGTAACTTCTTTTTTAAATCTAAATGGCTTGCAAAAAAAATCGGTTTTACTACAAAGCGCAATCTTCCGCTATTATCAAAAGTTACTTTCGAAAAATGGTACAAAAAAAATTCTTCCTCACATAATAAAACTGATTACGCAAACGGTAAAGTTTATTTATTTGCAGATGAATTCACAAACTTCAATGAAGCTGGACTTGGAATAAAAGCTTATTTACTACTATCAATTTTAGGTTATGAAGTAATAGTTCCGAAACATTTTGAAAGCGCCAGAACATTTATTACTAAAGGATTATTGCGTAATGCTAAAAATATTGCAATCGCAAATATTAACTTGTTAAAAAATATCATTGGTCCTAACACTCCTTTAGTTGGAATAGAAGTTTCTGCAATACTGTCATTTAGAGACGAATATCTTGACTTAGTAGATTCTCATTTGAGAGCCGCAGCAGAAAAAGTTGCCGCTTCAACATTTACAATTGAAGAATTTTTAGCTTCTGAATTTGAAAAAGGAAAGATTTCTTCAAACTACTTTCATGATGAAGCAAAAAAAATATTATTACATGGTCATTGCCAGCAAAAGGCGATTGCAAGTACCATCGCAACTAAATCCTTTTTATCAATACCAAAAAATTATTCTGTTGCTGAAATAGATTCTGGATGTTGCGGAATGGCTGGTGCTTTTGGCTATGAAGCCGAACATTATGATATTTCAATGAAAGTTGGTGAACTCTCACTTTTTCCGTTACTCAGAAATGTTGAAGACGATAAAACCATAATTTGTGCTTCGGGAACTAGCTGCCGTCATCAAATTAAAGATGGCACTGATAAAATTGCATTTCACCCAATTGAAGTTATTTATGATGCATTGATAAAAAATTAATACAAAAAAATGACAACCGAAAAGCAATACATGTTTGAAGGAGCCCCCGGTGCAATTGTTAAAATAGCTGGAGTGGAATACTCATACTTTGGAGGCACAAGTTATTATGAACTGCATAAAAATGATCAAGTCCTAAATGCTGCGGCTGAAGCTCAAAAAAAGTACGGAATTACCACATCATCTTCCCGAAGCAGTTTTGGCACCAATCAATTATTGCTTGATTTAGAAAAAGAAGCTTCAGATTTTTTTGGAACTGAAGATTCTGTCTATTTGCCTTCTGGCTTTTTAACTGATATGGCAGCGCTCAATATATTTACAAAAGAAAATAGGTTTGACGCAATATTCATAGATGAATTTTCTCACTATAGTAATCATTATGCTGCTACGTTAAGCCGTAAACCCGTCTATAAATTTTCTCATCTTAATTTTGAGGAACTTGAAAAGAAAATAACCTTTACGAGCCACAAAAAACCATTAGTTATCTCTGATGGAGTATTTCCATTAAACGGAAAGATTGCACCGGCAGCTAATTACAAGAAGATTGTGGAAAGAATAGATGGACTTTTATGGATTGATGATGCTCATGGCATTGGTGTTATTGGTAAAAATGGACGTGGAACATATGAACATTTCGATTTGAATTCAGAAAATATTTACTACGGTGGAACATTCTCTAAAGCATTTGGTGGATTTGGCGGAATTATTCCAGGTAAAAAAGAATTTATAACTGCAATTAAAAATGGTGAATTATTAAATGGTGCAACTCCAGCACCTTCTTCTGCCATTGCTGCAAGCTTGACTGGCATTAAAGTATTTAAATCAAATTCTGAATTGAGGGAAAAGCTTTTCAGCAATACTAAACATTTAAAAACTTCACTGTCCAAAATCGGAATTATCGTTGATAATTCTCCAATACCTATAGTTGCTTTTACATTAAATGATAAAGCGAATATGTTAAGAATAAAGAACAAACTCATGAGCAATAATATTCTAATACAATACTTAAACTATATCGGTTCTCATTCAGAAGGTACATTACGAATTGTTGTTTTTTCCACTCATACTTTCGAACAGATAGATAATTTAATTTTTCATTTGAATAAAATCATTTAGCAGATAATCACAAAAAATATTTTCATAAATGCAAACTAACTAACCGGAACATAATGGAAAGGAATTTACTTCTTAAATATTCTCAAAAGTATGGTACGCCAATTTATATATACGATGGCAATAAAATAATTGCACGTTACAATGAACTCTATAAATATATCACTTGGCCAAAACTAAAAATCCTATATGCCATGAAGGCCAATTATAATATTGGAATATTAAAATTATTGCGTACTCATAAAGCCTATCTCGATACAGTTAGTCCCGCTGAAGTATTTCTAGCTCTAAAATTAGGTTTCAATAAGGAAGACTTACTTTTTACTTCAAACAATATTACAGATGATGAAATGCACGAAGTAAAAAAAACTGGAGTTTTATTCAACATTGGTGCATTAAGCAGTTTAGAAAAATTTGGCGCCGCTTATCCTGGAAGCAAAGTCTGTATTCGCTTTAATCCAGATGTGTATGCCGGCGAACATAAACATGTTCAAACGGCCGGTTCAGTTACAAAATTCGGGGTTTTGCTTTCTGAAGCAAACCAAGTTTATGAAATTTCACAAAAATATAAATTAAAAATTGTTGGGCTCCATGAGCATACTGGTTCAGGAATAGGAGAAACTGCAAAGGTTTATGAGAGTATGACAAATCTCCTAGAAATTGCCAATCCAAAATTATTCCCAGATTTAGAGTTTGTTGATTTCGGAGGAGGATTTAAAGTTTCATATGATAGGCAAACAAAAAAAATTAATTATTCAAATTTCGGCAAAAAAATAAGTTCTATATTTTCTAAATTCTGTAAAGTGTATGGCAAAGAACTTTATATGTATTTTGAACCTGGTAAATATGTGGTTGCAGAATCGGGTTATTTAGTTATTGAAGTTAACACATTGAAAAATAACCGGGGCAGACTAATCGCTGGAACAAATTCTGGATTTAATCACTTAATAAGACCTTTGCTCTATGGTTCTTTTCATCATATAGAAAACTTAAGCAATCCGACTGGTAAATTTTATGATTATGATATTTGCGGTAACTTATGCGAAACCGGCGATTGTTTTGCTGAACAAAGATCAATTCGTGAAATTCGAGAAAGCGATAAATTAGTTATTAAAAATGCTGGTGCTTATTGTTATTCTATGGGCAGCATTTACAATTTAAGAGCAATGCCGTCAGAACTTTTAGTTATGAATGGAACTGAAAAACTAATTACCAAAAAGCCTACAAACGAAGAACTTGCTCAATCAATTTTCTCTTCTTCGAAACATCAATAATAAATCAAATATGCGGTGATTCTATTTGAACGCATCAAATCATAACCAAGTAATCAGTATTGAACAGAAAATTGGTCATCTGGTGATGACCGGTTTTAGAGGATCATCAATTGATAATTTCTCCCCTATCACTAACTCGATAAAAAAGTTTAATCTTAGAAATATTTGGTTAGTTGATAATGATAAAACTGCTGATTCAATTATAGGGAATATCCAATCCGCAGCTCAATTGAAAAAATTGACTTCTGATTTACAAACATTAAGCGGTAATTCACTTTTTCTAACAATTGACGCTGAAGGCGGTGAGGTAATTAGATTAAAAGAAAAATACGGTTTCCCGAAATTTCAAAGTGCTCAGTATTTCGGTGAACTGAATGATCTATCTAAAACAAGAGAAAATGCAAATAACATTGCGACAATTTTAAGAGAATGTGGGATAAATATGAATCTGGCTCCTGTTGTGGATATAAATGTAAATCCGAATTGTCCTATAATTGGTTTGAAAGGCAGAAGCTTCTCAAGTAATCCCGAAGTTGTTTTCAATAATGCAAGAGAATTTATTTTAGCTCATAGAGAAAATAATATTGGAACTTGTTTGAAACATTTTCCTGGTCATGGCAGTTCATTGCACGATTCTCATAATGGATTTGTAGATATTTCAAATCAATGGACAGAAATAGAATTGTTTCCATACAAATTACTTATCAAAGAAGGTTTGGTTGATGCAATAATGACTGCACATATATTTAATAAAAACCTAGATGATAAATTTCCGGCAACTTTATCGAAAAAGATTATCACTGGGTTGCTAAGAGAAAAACTTTGTTTTAATGGAGTAATTTTTTCTGATGATTTAATGATGAAAGCAATTACCGACCATTATTCTTTTGAAGAAGCTATAAGTCTTGCTCTAAACGCTGGTGTTGATATAATTATTCAAGGAAATAATGTTGATTTTAATTCAGAACTTTCAGATAAAACAATAACTGCTATAATAAATTTGGTCGTTCAGGGGAAATTAACCGAACAAAGAATTGATGAGTCATTCAAGCGCATCTTTCAATTAAAACACAATCTCGGATTGTTTTAGGGACATTAATAAATCTCACTATTTCTTTTTCGATGCCTATGATAGTTAAATATCAAGACAATAATTATTAAGACAAAAATAATACTCAGCACTTGTGCACTAACATTATTTTCTTTCGAATTGTGTAGTGTATTTTCTAATAAAATATTCTTGATATTTAATAGATGAATAACTGGAATTTCTTTTTCTGAAATTCTGCTGATAATTCCTCTGCCAGGATCACTACAACTTTTCACTCTTGTATTCAATCCGATTGGAATTGATGCGGAATGAATGCAAGACCCCATACTAGCTTGATTTCCTCCAATATTTATTAACAAATCGATATTATTATTTACGAGTATTTCTGTTCTCTTGAGTATTGATTCTGAAAGATTCTGCGGAATAAATATTCTTGCAGAGTTTCTCAGAACAGCTTGATTTAAAACATCAATTCCTTATTCTGATATTCCTAATTCTTCTAAATGATCTTCCCTAATATTCGTAATAACATAATAATGGGGATTCAATACTTTGCTTTCAATAATTTGTAATTCAGGTTTGATCGACATACACTCTAATATAATAGCATCTACATTATTTTTGGCAGCTCTTTTAATCATTTAAAATTGTTCAGTAACTCTAGCAGCGCCTTTCCTTTTTATTTGGAAAGATTTTTCATTTAATGAGTACGTAGGCAATGTTCCGGTAATCTTATGAAATGTATTTAAGTTGTTGTATTGTAGGATTGAAGAAATATTTTTTACGACAGTTGATTTTCCGCGAGTTTCATTAACTAATATCCGCAGTGGAATTTTAGAAACACTACGAGAAATAGTAACCTTTTCAAATACAAGCAGACATAAAATTATTATTAATAATATTAGAATTGTAGGTATAGATAATTGATCATGCTTAAATAATATTAATAACCGAGTGCAACACCACCTCTTCTTCTATCGGCAGAGCCAAAATAACGACCAGTTTTGGGATCAATAATTACAAATTGTGCACCTCCAAAAAATAAATCATAATCACTTGAAGAAAATGAAATCTGATGCATTCCGGGCTGTAATTCTTGATTTATCAAAACTGCAATTTCTCTTCCGAGCATGTCATATACTTTCAGAATTACGAATTGAGAATTGAATTGTAGTTTAAGGATTAAATGGATTCGGATAATTTGTAATAACTTCAAATTGATTTGGAATTGGATCTTCCTTTGAAAGATTTGTTATAAAACTATAAGGTACATTTACATGATGAACAGTTGTAATAGATTCATCATTAATAAAAGGAGTCTTGGACTTTCTGAAAGCAAAATCAATTCCATATTGTTTTCTTACTCGGCTGGCGATAGTAACATAGCCACCATCATGATTTTGTCTGCCCAATCGAGTTTGATTAGACCAAGTATTTCCGCCATCCTTTGGAAAAGTATAATAGATAGCATCAATACCAGTCATATCAACTGGCACATCTTTGCGAAATGCAAAATGAATTACACCATCTTCATCTGCAACAGCTGAAGTTGAAAGCATGTCACAAGCAGTTTCTGAATGTAAAACTTTTTTAACTGATTGTGTCCAATTTTGATCCCAAGTTTTTTTCTGCATGATAACATATCTTGTTGGTACCGCGTCTGTTGGTTTATCATTTGTATGATAAAATGCATATATATTACTATTCTTATCAACTGCAACTGTAGGATACCAATTTGCAGATCTATCTGAGAATTTTGTATCAGAAATTAAAACTTCTCCAGCCCAAGATGTTCCATCAAATTGATTTGCAAAAATTTCTCTTCTATCTTGATTCCAACTCTGTCCATCGTGCCAAATTGCAACTAACCTACCATTTGGACCAGCAGACAATGCACATCTTCCATTGGATATTGATGTTCCAATATTTCTGCTCTTTGAAAGTTGTGTGGCTGTACTGCTCCATGTATTTCCTCCATCGGAGCTGCTAACGATGAAAACAAATTCATTTGGTGAACCAGCACCATCATTATTATAAACTACCCAAATGTTATTTTTAGAATCGACTTCAATTGATGGTTCCTCACATGCTTTAGAGTCATATAGGGAAACTTTCTTTGGTGTACTCCAACTCACTCCATTGAACTTGGAATACATTATTACATAGGCAGCTGATGATGAAGATCGCTCTTGCTAAGTTGCATGAATATTACCCAATTCATCTGCAGCGATTCCTGGATTCATTGCATTATATTGCGCGGCAGAAACTGGAGCTCCAGGAGACCATATTTTAAAATCCTTATCGTAAACAGAATAATTTACTTGTCCCCCCTGAGAAGTTTTATCTGTCCATAAAATCATCAACAAACCATTCGGTGTTCTGGTAACATGCCGTCCGTGGAAGTAATACATCGACCCAACATTGGCAACATCATCAACAACAATCGATGTAGTCTGTGCAAAAGTTAAAAATGTTAAAAAAACTAGAGCAAAAAAAGTATAAAGAGATTTCATACCTTACTCCTACTTTATGATTATCTAATAAAACACAATTTAATTTTCAATTGCTCGCAGTGGGAATAAATATAAATTTCTGTTGTTAATAACATTAACAATCTTTATAAGCTTAATTAACTGAATGGTATTTTAAAAATATTTTCAAGAATTGAGCCATAAAAATGAGGGTATTTTAAATGAAATCTCTAATGAAATAGTAATTCTGAGATAAAAAAGCACATGGG
>VGVY01000011.1 GCA_016873835.1 Ignavibacteria bacterium | reverse complement strand
GAAAAGAAAATTAAATCATCTGGAGGAATTAGATTATTTATTGGCGGAATTGGACCGGATGGCCACATTGCATTCAATGAACCAGCATCCTCTTTAGGTTCTTTAACAAGAATTAAGACACTTACAAAGGATACTATTATTGCCAACTCACGCTTTTTTGACAATGATATAAATAAAGTTCCAAAAACAGCTTTAACAGTCGGCGTAAAAACTGTTCTTGATGCTGAAGAAGTTGTGATAATAATTAGCGGTCATAACAAAGCTCGTGCCCTTGCTCAAGTTGTTGAAGAAGGTGTCAATCACATGTGGACTGTAAGTGCTTTACAGTTGCATCCGAAAGGAATGATCGTTTGTGACGAAGACTCAACTCATGAATTAAAAGTCGGAACCGTAAAATATTTTAAAGATATCGAAGCGGTAAATCTTGATCCGAATACTCAATTACTTTAATAATTTTTACCAGAATTGCCAAATTGAAATGAAGTTCTGAATGCAGTATCTTTACAATTGATTTTTGCACCCGTAGCTCAATTGGATAGAGCATCTGACTACGGATCAGAAGGTTTGGGGTTCGAATCCCTACGGGTGTACAAATGAAGAACAAATTAAAAACGTAGAATTGAGAATTGCGACATATAATTCTAATTCTATTTTTTTTCGTTCTAGAGTAACAGTTTGAAATTTTCAGTTATTTATTTAACGCGCCCGTAGCTCAACTGGACAGAGCATGTGACTTCGGATCACAGGGTTGAGGGTTCGAATCCTTCCGGGCGTACTCATCTTCATTTTTTATCAAATCGTCATAATTTTTTTGCTACTAAATCTCCTTTAGCTCAAACTTTCTACCAAAATCATAAATTACAATTAATGTAGAAATTAGAAATATTGAAGGTAATAAGACAATCCACCAGGCTTGTTCCAAATAAAATTGTCCTTGATGAATCATTGCACCCCAAGTCGGGTATAAATGATTGCCAGTCAATCCAAGAAAGCTTAATGCAGATTCTGCAATAATTACATTTGCAAATTGAAAAACTAAATTCACAATTATTGAAGGAAGTAGTAGTGGTAGAAAATCATTAATCAGTATTTTCCAATTGCTCATCCCAATTAATTTAGAAGAAGTAATGAAGTTTTTATTTTTTATTGAAATTACTTCACCTCTTACAATTTTGAATAAACTCATCCAGCCGGCTGAACCGAGTAGAATAATTACTACCATTAATGAATTGCCAAACATTGCTAAAAACAGAATTACTAAAAAGATTGTAGGCACACTGACAAGCATTTCTGTAAATCTATTTAGAACCCCGTCTATTAATTTTGAAAAATAACCTGAAATAAATCCTAAGATTAATCCTAAAATGAATGTTATTCCTACGGCCAGTGCCCCAATAAATAGTGAAAGTCTTGTTGCATAAATTAGCCTCGAAAAAATATCTCTGCCAAACTCATCAGTACCAAAAATGAAAAGAGCATTTTGAGTTTTTAAATTACTCCCATTAGGTAAGGTTATTTCCGTGTTTCTTTGGTAAATATTAATATCGTTACTAGTAATAATACTATCTGCAAGAAAGTAATTTTCATCAACAACTTCTCTTTCAAATATACTTTTAAAGTGAATATATTTTTCAATTTTCGTCGGAGTATAATTATCATCGCTGTAATCAACAATTAATCCAATTTTCTTTGATGAAAATGGCGAGAGTAATTTAGAAACCGAAAGATTGAATTGAAGATTCGGATTATATGGAGCAATCAATGGAGTAAGTAAAAAAGTAAATATTAATACAATCAACATGGCATTTGAAAAGCAGATTCTACTGGACAAAAATTTCCACCGATTTCGTTTTAATATAACTAAAACTAAAATTGCAAAAAGAATAATCGGTGAGAGGATTTGATCTAATTGAGAAAAAGAATAGTAGTTTATGAAAAAATTTTCTACTGTAAAAAAACAGACTATAGAATAATAAAGTAAAGTAAATGAATTGAGTACTTCTTGAAAACGTAAAATGAATATTGCACTAGTAATAAAAACAACATAATGCCATATGTAAAACTTTCTAATCATAATTATAAAATTTCAGCTTTAAGTCTTTTATTTAAATTAATCTTAATTATGTCTGCAATAAAATTTGATAGCAAAACAAAAATTCCCGAAATTAAAACAGCTCCCATTACTAATGGATAATCCCTCAATAAAATTGCATTAACTGTAAGTCTTCCCATTCCAGGCAGCCCAAAAATTGTTTCAGTTATTAAAGCACCTCCTAATAGAATTCCAAGTTCCACACCAACAACTGAAATAAGGGTGCTTAGTGAATTAGGCAGTACATGTTTAGAAAATATTTCCTTTTCACTTTTTCCGTTAGCAATTAAAAAGAGAATAAAATTTTTACGATATGAAATATCTACATTACTTTTTAAGTAATGATAAAAAATAAGAGTTCCCGGTAATGAAAGAGTTATTAAAGGTAAAGTCATGTGCCAAATAATATCAATCATTTTTTCAAAAAAACTAAAATAAGGATAGTCGAGCGAATACAAATCAGAAGATGGAAACAACTCCAACTTCATTGAAAATATGTAAAGAAGCATTAATCCAATTAACATGGTCGGAACAGAGTAAATTCCAAGAGAAAGTTTTTCCAGACATTTATCCAAAAAATTACCTTTTCTCTTTGAAACATAAGTCACTAGACTAATTGAAATTGCTAACTGAAATATTAGACTTGTTAGTGAAAACAAAAGTGTAAACGGCAATGCAGTTCCAATTACTGAGCTAACCGGCTGCCGAAAGTTATACGAAAACCCGAGTTCTCCTGACAATAAATTTTTAATAAAATTTCCATATTGAACAAATAAAGGTTGGTCCAATGCAAACTCATGCATCATTTTTTCTGCAACTGATGGATGTAAATCTGGAGAGATAAATTTTTGGACTGGATCTCCTGGTGAAATCCTTAAAAGGATAAAAATTATACTAATTAATAGAAAAAGAGTTACAACATATGAAAGTAGCCTTTTGCTAAACTTGAACCAAGAATTATTCATTTTTATTCTATAACCCAATTCCAACACTGCTGAACTGAACCAAGAGGATTAATTTGCAAATTTTGTATTTTTTTATTTGATGCAACAATTGTATCTATCCAATAAAGAAATGATACGGGCTGCTCATCTGCAATGATTTTTTGAAACTGTTTTAGTAATTCAGTACGAGTATTGTTGCTTACTTTTCTAGATAATTGTTCAAGAATTTTGTCCAAATTTTTATTTGTATAGCTCACAATATTTGCACCGCCAATAGAAGGATTTGAATGCCAATATGGTTTCAAATCCAATGGAATTGGAACTCCCCAGCCAGCAATCCAAATATCAAATTCTTTTTTAAACATTTTGTTAAAGAAGATTGAAGGTTCTAAGGTTGCAATTTGTAGATCAATTCCAACGGCTTTCAAATTATTCTGCACAATTGTTGAAGAATAAGTTCTTAAGGGATTTCCGCTCGGTACGTTTAACGTTAATGCAAATTTCTTTCCGTTCTTTTCTATAATACCATCACCATTTGTATCAGTCCAACCTTCATTCCTTAAAATTTCTCGCGACTTGGTCAAATTGTATTCTATTGGATTCAATGATTTATCTATTTCACTTTTAAAAATTGGTGAAATGGGAGTTACCATTAATTCACCATTACCTAATAAAAATTCATCTAAAATAGATTTACGATTAATAGCAAGACTGACAGCCATTCTAATTTTTGCATTACCAAAATATTGGTTTGGCGATAGTTTACCAGATTTTTGAAATTCATTCGGATCAATGTTATTTAACCCAACATAATCATATGATCTCCCTTTTCTAGATGAAATTTGTAAATGCACTTGAGATTTTAGCGAAGCAACATCTTCTGGTCGAATGTTTTGAGCTAAATCAATTTCCCCTTTCATTATTTGATTTAATAGTGAATTGTAATCTGGGACAATTTTAAAGTAGATTTCTTTAACGCTGTTTTCTTTAATCAAAAATGAATTTTCATTCTTAACTAATCGTATGTTTTGATTCCTCGTCCAATTATCTAACTGATAAGGACCGCAGCCAATTGGTTTTACATTTATCTCGGAAGTTGCTAATTCCCTTCGATCATTTTTTTCAAAAATATGTTTTGGTAAAATCGGCATGTCAAAATCAAAAACACTAGGCACGCTTTGAGGTTTGAATTTAATCTTCAATTCTAAGTCATTTATTTTTTCAAAAGATTTTTTTAAATCAATGCTCAAATCAGGTTTCGTAAAGTAGTTTGAAAAAATACCAAAGAAACGGCTTTGAACATTTGCATCGGAATATAAATCGAATGAATAAACAACATCATCCGAGCTCACTTTTTTCCCATCACTCCAGTAAACATCATCTCGCAATTTTATTGAAACACTTGTAGAATCTGAGTTCCATTTCCATTCTTCAGCTAATAAAGGATAAGAAGTTACTGTTCCTAACTCTGCATCCCAATCATGCCCGGCTAATGATAAATAAATTAGTTCTGAAATGTTTAGCTCAGGTTCACTCATTGAATACAGTGGATTAAGGGTTTCTAAATCGTTTTGCAATCCTACAACAACTCGGTCGGTTGATTTTTGGTGAGTCTTTGTGCATGTTAGCAAAAGAAAAGATAATAAAATTAAAGTCGAAAAAGCTTTGATTCTTGTAATCATGTTTCCTCAAATATATGATACAATATTTGCTTTTAAGTAATGCTCATTTTTTATCTTATATTTAAGATACTAAAATGATTTGTTAAGTTGCATAATAAAGTGACAAACAAACACAATAATATATTAGAGGTAAAGCTAAATTCTCTGGAATTAAAAAGAGAATCAAATTACAGTTTACTTTTTGAGCACATCAATTTTGAAGTCAATTCGAATTCAATCTATTGTTTGGTAGGTAAAAATGGAATTGGGAAGACAACATTACTAAACGCATTATTGAATTTATTAGACGAAAAAATTTATAGAGTAAAAGGAAATATTTTAATTGATGGCATTAATCCATTTTCATGTGATTCTGCTAACTTGATTTTACTTCGTCATAAGATTGTAAAATATATTTTCCAAGATGCGTTAAGCTCTTTCGATCCTCTTAAAAAAATCAATTACTACTTTAAAGATTACACTAATAGTGCCCAACTTGACGAGCTTCTGGATTATTTTATTTTACCCAAAAAGGAAACAGTGCTTAATTATTATCCATTTCAATTAAGCGGCGGAATGGCGCAAAGATTAGCCATTATTTTAGGTATTATTTCTAAACCAAAACTTCTTATACTTGATGAGCCTAATTCTGCAGTTGATATTCCAATTTCCAATTTACTTAGTAAAAAATTGATCGATTTTTCTAGAGCAAATCAATCTTCTGTTCTCATTGTTACTCAGGATATTAACTTTGCTTTGAATACAACGGACAAAATTGGTCTTTTAACCCAACATGGCATAACAGAGTTTAGTACAAATCGAGATAATACTACTGAAATAAAAACTACTTTATTAAATGCTTTATTATTGTCTGAATGAATGTGAATACTTTAATTGAAGCCAGAAATATTTCTTATAGTGCTGAGAGCTCATTTTCTCTGCTCAAAAAAAACACAACTATTGATATCATTAAAAATGTATCATTTGAACTATATCAAGGAGAAATATTAGGGATTGTAGGTGAATCAGGCTGCGGTAAAACTACTTTAGCAAAAATAATTTCTGGTGTTACCTTAAATACTTCTGGTGAAATTAAGAAGCACTTATTAACTAATAAAATCAGTCCAATTCAAATATTATTTCAGAACTCAGAAGAATTAATTAATCCATTTCGAAAATGCAGAAGTATTTTAAACGATGCTTCAAATGACCATGAATCATTAACTGAAGTTTTATCTGAGGTCAATGCAGATAAAAAACTTTTAAATAGCTGGGGCTATCAATTAAGCGGCGGCGAAAGACAACGAATTGCTCTTGCCCGTTTACTGGTTGTTAAACCTGAGATTTTAATTTTAGATGAACCTTTTTCTGCCCAGGACTATAAGTCAAAGATTAATTTCATAGAGCTGCTTAGAAATATAAATAGGAAGCAAAATATCACTATTATCTGTATAACTCATGAATTAGATCTATTAAATGATTTTGTTAATAGAATTATGGTAATGTACAAAGGAAAAATTATTGAAACTTCGATAACAAATAATTTCAGCACGTCTCTGAAGCATCCTTATTCACAATTTCTGTTAGAAAGCGGGAATTATAAAATTAAGCGTGAGGATTTCAAAAAAAACATTTCTCAGCAGCCTACAGCATGTGAATACTATGAACGATGTGATAAAAAAAGTGAAAAATGTATTTCAGAAGTTGCAATTATTCAAAATGACAGTTCAACAATACATTGCAACCATCCTTACTAAAAACGTTTACTTAAAAATTAATCTTACAGTTGTTCCAGCATTTTTTTTACTGCTTATATCAATAAAAATATTATTCATCTCTGCATATTTTTTCACTAGAGCTAATGCTAATCCATTCCCTTCAAATTTCCTTGAGTAACCAGTATCTTCTTGAGAAAACGGTTCAAAAATATGTTCCATGTAGTCAGCAGAAATTCCTACTCCAGTATCAGAAACTTCTACAGCAAGATTCCCATCATCAGTAGCATACTTTTTAACTTTCACAAATCCCTTCTTTGTAAATTTTACTGCATTATCTATAATTTCTTGAATTATTTGGTACGTTGTAAACTTATCGCAAATTATTTCATTTTTTTCAGTAGTTTTTTCGAAAAGTAAATCAATGCCTTTTTTTTGCGACAAACCTTTGTAAGTCTTAATAACTTCTTCTAAAATATCCTTTTCTAAATGTATAGCTTCATGCCTCACTTCATAATTACCAGATTTAATTTTTGCCATTTCCATTATTTCATCAACAGTTCTAATGATCCTATTCCCCCCACTATCAATCATATCAAAAATATCTTTAACCTCTGACGATTCTAAATGCAAACTTCCGGATCTAAGCAAATGAATACCGCCAAGAATAATATTGAATGGAGTTCTAATTTCATGGGACATTTGTAAAAGGAAATGATTTTTAAGCATTTCGAATTTTTCTGCTTGTTGTTTTGCCATTTCCAATTCATTATTCGCGCGGTTTAACTCGAAGTTTGCTCTTACTTGTCTCTGATGCATTAAAGCATTATGGATTGCGATACCAGCTTGGCTGGCAAAGATTTCAAAGAGTTCAATTACTTCTTTGCCTTCCAATTTATTAAGAGTTTTACTATCAACATAAACAACCCCAATTTTTTCCCCTTTTGTAATTAATGGAGCACAAATGATAGTTTGTAATTCCAGGTTGATTATGCTTTGACTTTTATTCTTTGTATCGTCTTGAGCAGATTCAATAAATCTCGATTGACCGGATTGGAAAACTTCATTTACAACAGTTGTAGAGATATTAAAAATTTCCTCAGAAAGGGGCTGACCTTCCGAATCAAGACATAAAACAAATTCTAGATTTCCTTTATCATCTTGTAAAACAATAAAACCTCTGTCAGATTTAGTAATGCTGATAGCATTTTTCAAAACTAGATCTAATACATCAGCTAAAACCAGAGAACTATTTATCTTTCTCAATATTTCCAATATTAACTTGATATTGGAATCAGAAGTATTACTTTTGTTTTCAGTTTTATTCAGATCACTAATGAATTCGGCCAATTTCATTATTGTCATCCCCTAACTTTTAGTTATTCAAATTTACAACCTCTTCTTGAATTTCAGAAGCGATTGCCTTTGAATTATTTTTATTATAGTAACTTAGCGCCTTAGTCAAAAAAGTTAATGCTTCAGATTTTGCACCGCGTTCTTTGTACAGAATTCCTAATTCATGTTCTGTTTCTGCTGCATTTAACTCTTGATTTAATTCATGATTTAGTCTAAGGCTTGTTAACAAATAGTTTTCAGCAACAGTATATTTTTTCTGTTTCTTGGCAATTATACCATAAAGCTTGTGAACTTCTGCAATGGATAACTTATCATTAAGCAGATAACTCATTTCGATTGCCTTTTGTGTATAGTTGGCAGCCCTATCGAGCTCATTCATTTCTAAAAAGAGCTCAGCTTTATTTAAGAAGCATAAATTCAGTATTGGAGCATAGCCAAAACATCTAGCAACTGCACTTGCTTCGTTAAATAACTCTAGAGCTTCATCTCGCTTTCCAAGCTTTCTAAAAATCATAGCTTTGTTCAGCATAACTTCAGCTTTTCTGCGATGATCATTCATTTGATAAAATCTTGCTTGAGCAGAATTATAAAACTCCAGGGCTACTTCAAGATTTCCTTCTATATAATTAATTATACCTAAATTAGTTTCAACTTGAGCTAGAGTCATAATCTCTTTGGATTGGTCAATATAACTGAGGCAATTTTCGAGTCTAATTTTTCCAGCTTTTAGGTCCCCCTTTTCTATATACATTGCTCCTAAAAGAAATTCACATTTGCCAAGTCCATTTTTGTTATCAAGAGCTTCGTAGATAGCTCTGGCACTTTTAAGAGAATTGAAAGCATCTTTCTGTAATGCTTGACGTAGATAATACTCAGCGATTAATACTAACGCATGAGCTTTGAATACTTCGAAATCAGTTTTTGTCTCCACTGAATTATAAACATAATTTGCTAATTCAAATGATAGATTAAATTCACCTTGAACAAGATTCATTTTGCTGAACTCGAGTAGAAATTTCATAAAATGTTCAAAGGATAAATTCTTTTCTATAAATGTAATTAATGTATCTGATAGAATCCTAACCTTATTAGTCTGAATATTTTCATTAAAAAATTTATTCAACTGATCTTCAGTGGAAGTAAGGCGCAACGGCTGCAACGGCAGAAAATCCATTGCCATAGTTCGCATGTATTCGTTGATTTGTTCTTGCGTCAAATATTTAGAGAGCAAACCCTTCAAGTCTCCGGCAATTATTTCTTTATTACTTTTCATGACTTGTACCTTTCTGTTTACTCGTTGTTGTATAGTTTATTAAATAAACCATTTTAATACTCTTAACTATTTTGCGGAACTAATCCGCAAGCATATTTATTAATGGAGTTTTTCTTATCTAACATCATTACAAAATAAACTGCATCTATTTTTTCATTAGAAGAAAAAGGTGATGCATTCTTTTCGCTGTTAGAATAGGTCTCTAACTTTGAATTGATTACTGTCAATCTCTGCTTACCACTATTTTTACTTGTTGTTTTCATTTCATACTCCATTAAAAAAAATTATTTAACTATTGAACAAATCCGAATCTTGAAAAATGATTAATTCTAGCATTCTTAATTTTAAGCTTACTTTCCATTTTTGTATCATAATTGTCAATTCCCTTGATTTCCATAATACCATTCTTATTTATTTTTACTGTCAAATCGCCTTTGACAAATTCTATTTCATCGAACTGGATTTTTTCAACAGATCCATCGGAACCCAAATAAATGAATGATAAAGTTTGGATATTAATTTTAGATGCGTCAAAACCCTTGTATTCTAAATCTAATTCCAATGGAACTGAAAACTTCTTAGGACTTGGGAAAAATGAAACTGATGTAGTCTGATCATCAAGAATCATATTGAATAGTAATTCATTTTCACTGAATGCATTTTTAGGAACTTTCAATTCACTTTTCATTTGAAAATCACCAAAAGGAGCCTTATCAATTTTATAATCGATTTTAAGATTTCCGCCATCCTTTGATGTTATCAATTTGCTTGTTGAAACTTCTTTCATCAATCGCAATTCAGATATTTGCGGCAATTCAATAAAATTAACTGTATTTGCTTGTATTGATGTATTATCTGTAGAATTTGGTTCTACGATGTTGCTGTCGGAACAGCCAAAAAAAGTAAAACCGATTAACGAGATTACCAATATTAACTTTTTCATTTTTAATGCCCTTATATTAGTATATAATTATTGTACAAATCCAAATCTTGAAAAATGTTCAATCTTTGCACTTTTTACACGGATTCTCAGAATACTTGTATTAACATCAAGTTTCTGATACGATGCAACTTGAATACTTCCATCACCAGCTAAATAAGCGAAGTTTAATCTTGATTGATCAATCGTGCTCAAATCAATTCCACTATATTCCAGATCAAGAGAAAGTGGAACTTTGAAGGTCATTGGTGAAGGAGAAAAAGTTGCAGTCATTGTTTGGTCGTCTAGTATTACAGTGAAAAGTAATGTTTGACTACCATCAAAAGCATTTGGCGGAACGTCTAATGAAGCTTTCATGAGAAATGGATAAGCTTTGCTGTTCTCAATTTTGCATTCAACGTCAATTTTCCCACCAACAGAACCAGTAATTAATTTGCTGGCTGATACAACCTTCATCAGTCTATTACTTGCAAATTGTGGTAAGTCCAACCACTTTAATTCGCTGACCGATTGGCTGGTAGCATCTGTAGAGACTGGCTCTACGATATTGTTGTCAGTGCAGCTTAAAGCCAAAAATCCGACAAACAACGGGAGTAAAAAGTATTTTTTCATTTTAACCTCCTTTAAGGATTTTTGTTGATGGTAGAATAAGCCACTTTCCGTGCCAAAACTATTTTCATGTCCGAATTTCAAAAAAGGCTAATTAGTCCTTTGACTAAAAAAGAGTTATAAGCCTTATTTATAGAAAATTATTTTCTCCGAATTTTGCGTTTTATGAGTATTTTTTTATGGTCTAATGATTTAAGGAGAAAAATATTTTTAAAAACCATCTGCAGTCTTATTAACAAATTAGAGTAGCCAACTGTTTAACTTCAAAATCTCAAAAAATGTCTCAGAATAATAATTTGATGAATAATGTGTCAATTCGAAAGAGTCTGTAAAAAGCTTGTGAATAGTTCGATTTTCAAAGGTTTTCTGCGGTTAAGAAAAATGTCACTTGAAAAAGTAATTAAAGTTGTCTTAGAAAATCGTCTTAATGACAAAAAGCTTGAAAATTTTCTAAAAACAAAGTTTTCTGACTTCAACAATTTCTGGCATTTGGTGAAATTTTCGAAGAATATCTTTGGTGGGAATCGATTTTTCTATATTTAAAAGTACTGCTTTGGTCAAAGAATAATACTTCTCAGATTTAATTTTATTTCCCCTCTCTTCAAAATAATTTCCAGCAAGAAATAAAACCTTCCATGTCAGTTCAGTTATACTAATCTCTTCAATTTTCTTCAAAATATTTTCAATGATACAAAATGGATCATCTGATTTGCTAATAAATTTAAATTTTGCAAGCCAAAACTCTCTTTCAATGCTGATTAAGTTATTGTGTATTGCAATTTTGTCTAACTTTTTATTCTGTAAAACTTCTTCAGCATTTTTCAGCATATTTAGATTTATATATATACTAATCAAGTTGAATAATGAGGCCGCAAAATTATAATTATCTTCTCTTTCATTGGATTCAGATAGTTTATTTAACAGCTCATTTAACAAATTAATAGCATCGTTACTTTTATTCAAAAGAATTTGATATTGTGCTTCAAGCTGATTGATTCGTAATACAAATTTTTCCGGAAGCCGTTTTTTACCAACTAATTGTTCCAGGCTTTTAATGATTTGATCAAGTTCCTCGTGATCATTCAATTTAAAATAGATATTCCCTTTTAGAAATAAAGCTTCACCAAGTTCTCTATAGCTTTTTATTTCTTCAAAAATGAATTGAGCATTATCAATATTTTCTAATGCTGCATTAAAATTACAAAGCTTTAAATGACACTCAGCCAAATTGTGATAAGCTAAACCAGCGCTATTTTTCTCACCCAAATTTTCAAAAATAAGTTTTGCTCTCTCATACCTTTTTAAAGCTGATTCGAAGTCAATTAGATCATAGTCCAAAATTCCATAATTGAGCAATAGTAAACCTTCTTGATCTAGGCTTCCGATTTTATTATTAATATCAAATGCCTCATCCCAATATTTTTTTGCATTTTCATAATCATGCATCATAACATAAATATTCCCAATATTTAGGTTAGCTCCAGCTAGTTTTGAATTATCTTTATCTTTTAAATAGTAGTCAGCTGATTTTGAAAAATTTTTAATTGTTTCAGTGAGATTTTGAGATTTATATAGCTCAACTAATCCAAGCAGATTGTAAGCTTTTCCAATAACTGTATTGCTTGCTAAATCTTTTTTAATAATTTCATAACAAATATTAATTGTATCATCAAATCTATTTAAATAAAGGGAAGCACTAGCTATCGAAACATTAATTTCCTCTTTAATATGCGGCTGAGTAATCATATTTAGCGAGAAATGAAGTGTATCAATCCCTTTTTGAATGTCCCCTAATTTTATTTGTGTGTTGCCCTTTAATATCATTAATGATTTTACTTGATCTTCATTTAAAGAGTCACTAAGCAGCTCTTCGATTAAAGAATAACATGCATTCATATCACCAATTAAAAAATAGATTTCAGTTAAGTCAATTTTCAATTTGTTAATCTGATCTATTTCTAATGGTAAGTTTATAACATGATTGATAAGATTTATCAAATGATGATTGGCTGAAGCTTTTCTCGCCTTTTCAATTTCTAATTGATAATGCTCAAAGGCTTTCTGATATATACCGGCCTTTTCACAATGGTAGGCTAAGTCATTGTTATATTTTTGTTCATAAGCATTTACAAGCCAATCAACTATATTTTTATGATAACTTTCGGGATTATCCATATCAGAAATAATAAATGATTTCAATCCCGGTGAATAGAACTCAAATCCATTGTTGAAATGATTATACTTACCAACATTGTTTTTTTCTAATACATCCAAAATCTCATCAAGCGCACCGATATTTATATTAAGTAATTCACATAAGTGACTTTTACTATAATTGTTTTGAAATAAAGAAAAATAGTTAAGTAGTAATTTTTGAGCATCAGTTAATTCTCTATATTGAGTAGAATAAATTTCTTCAAGTGATCTTTGCAAAATTTGATGGACACTAGAATCATCTCTAATATCTATTCCTTTTTCAGTGTCAAAGGATATTATCTTATTAAAAACTAAATTATTAATAAATTTTTCAATACTGCCGGGTTGAAGTTCGGAGTATTTTTGAACCAACTGAAAGATTTTATCTTTGGGAAGGAAATGCGCATAATTAAAGTCGAGGAACTCATTTACTTCTGTAATGGAATAGGGTTTTAATTCAATTTCTTCTACATTAAATAGTTTAATAACATTATCTGCGTTTTCATTATCAGCAGTCCAAATAACTTTACCATTGTTGACTATAATTAAAGGGAGAATATTTGAAATTATCTCTTTTTCAACTGGATCAAATCTATTGATGTCATCAATTAATAAAATAATTTTAATCTTCTTCAATATACTTACCAAGATAGAACGGAGCTCATCAATTGGAAGGTCGCTTTTATTATCTATTAACTCGTTTAACCTTAGTTTCAGCTCATCTCGTAAACTTGCAGACACATCTAAATTGAAGAAAAATTGACTTAGTATTTGATTAGAAACGGGAAGGTTCTTATTAAAAGATTTTCGAGTTAATAAAATACTCTCATCATAATTACTATGTAATTCTTGAAGTAAAAAAGATTTACCCGAATTATACGGACCCACTATTTTAATTGGTTTCTGGTTATCATCATTTGTTAAATATGCTTTGCATTGTTCAAGCTCAGTTTTCCTTCCAGCATGGACTTTTGGCGAGTTCCAGCCAGATTTGAATTCTTCTGAAGACGATATTTTTAATTCTCTTATAACTTCAAAACTGGAAGTTGGTCTATTACCAACATTTTTATCTAATAGTTGTTTCATTATTTCAATTAAATTTGGGAAAATTGAAGTCCTGGGAAAATTTATTTTACCCTCGACCTGAGCTTTATAAATCATCAGTGGTTCATCGAATTCTATTGGGTATTTATTATAGATTAATCTATAAATTAATACTCCCAGAGAATAGAGATCTGCTTTATGATTTCTTGCTTCCCTATTTAGAACTTCTGGAGCAATAAATTTTAAGCTACCCATTATGTTTTTGGTATTATTTAATAATAAATGTCGAGTAAATCCAAAATCGATGAATTTTATTTGAACATCATTATTAACAAATTTTATTAGAATGTTTTCTGGTTTAAGATCGTAGTAAATAAAATTTGCTTGGTGTAAATGAAATAGAACTGATGCTACTGAATAGATTAGTCGTGGTATAATATCCTTATTTAATTGGTCAAAAGAATCTGCAATTGTTTCGGCTTCAAAATACTCTAACGAAATAAATTGTGAGAATAAACTAATGCCATGATTGTTTCTTAATTCATCAGAAATTGTGATAATATTACCATAGTCTAAAACTTTAATAATATTCGGATGATTGAATTTCTTCAAGTAGAAAAATTCTTGTCGAAATGTTTGTTTTTCAGCTGCATCGATTTCAAAAGGAAGTACCTTAATGGCAATTTTTGTACCTATTAACTCATCACTGCAAAGAAAAACTTTACTCCGTCCCTCGCCAATTTTCTTAATTATTTTATAACGATTATTGATCATAACTTAAATATAATTATTGTTTGTTATTAACACTAATACATAAGCTTTTGAAAGGGGCTTTAATTTTTAATTGAGTAATCACTATTTGGGAATTAAATCAAATTAGTGCAATATTGTAATTGAATTTATTGAGACAATAATTAAACATGATCTTTAATGAATATGTATATAAATTTATGTTTGCAGCACTTCAAGAGGCAGAAAAAGCTTTTGAAGAAAATGAAGTCCCGATTGGTTCTGTTATTGTTTATGAGGGGAAAATCATTGGGAAAGGGCACAACCAATCTGAAAATCTTAATGACCCTACAGCGCATGCAGAAATGATTGCTATTACAGCGGCATCTAATCATTTGAAATCAAAAATATTAGATAGTTGTGATTTGTACATCACTGCTGAGCCATGTATAATGTGCGTTGGTGCAATTATATTGGCTAGAATAAGGAATATCTACTTTGGTGCATTTGAACCCAAGTATGGAGCATGCGGCTCTGTTCACAATCTTATTGAAAAAAGCAATTACAACCATACACCTAATATATATTCGGGTATTTACGAAAAGGAATCCAAAGAATTACTGCAGAAATTTTTTCGATCCAAAAGAAAAGGTGAAGAGAAAAATAAACATTAATTAAAATTTAATTTTGTCATTCCAAACAATTCTGTTTAACTTTCGATTGGAAATATTCTCAAACCTAAAATCGATTAAATACCATATGCAAATAATCATATTCGGCTCACCTGGAGTAGGCAAAGGAACTCAAGCAAAAATTATAGCGCTAAAATTTAATATTCCTCATATTTCTACCGGAGATATTTTAAGAGAAGCGATTAATGATCAATCAGAATTAGGCAATAAAGCAAAAGAAATTGTAGAACGCGGAGAGCTTGTGCCGGATGATATTATGGGTGAAATAGTCAAAGATACACTTCATAACGAAAAATGTAGAAATGGTTTTATACTAGACGGTTATCCAAGAACAGTTGCTCAGGCACGAATTCTTGACAATATATTAAATAACCTCAACAAGAATAAAACTCACCTTATTAAACTTGATGCTGATGATGATGTGATTGTAAAAAGACTTTCGAACAGATTAGTTTGCAAAAAATGCGGAAATATTATTGTAAATCATGAACTAAAAGAAAACTCGAAATGTAAAGTCTGCGGCTCAGAGAATAGTTATATTAAAAGAAAAGATGATGAGGAAGAAGTAATAAGAAGAAGATTAAAAGTATACCATGAAACTACTGCACAAGTAATTAGTTACTATAAGGATAAATTACACATTCATGAAGTTGATGGTACTTTACCGATTGAAAAAGTAACCGAACAAATTATTTTCCAGCTGAAAATGAATTAAGATTCTTTTTTCTTTAGTAAAACCTTTACAGCTTTTCCTCCTTCTAGTCGAACAATCTTAGTTTCAAATTTTCTTACCATATCATAATTATGAGTCGCAAATATTATTGAAGTCCCTCTTGAATTAATTTTTTTAAGGATACTCAAAATCTCATCTGCAGTTTCTGGATCAAGATTACCAGTTGGCTCATCAGCTAAAACAAGAAATGGATCATTAATTATCGCACGTGCAATTGCAATTCTCTGCTTTTCACCTCCCGAAAGTTCGGAAGACATATTATTATGTTTATGAGTGAGCCCAACTTCTGTTAACGCATTATAAACTTTCTTTTTTATCATCCTTTGAGGGGTACCTGTAATTTTAAGCACAAATGATAAATTTTCAAAAACATTTCTATCTTCTAATAATTGAAAATCTTGAAAAATGATTCCTATATTTCTCCTTAAATAAGGTAGTTCATTAGGTTTTATATTTTCTGAAGAATACTCGCCAACTTGTACATATCCCGATTGAGGAAGCCGATCCATGTATATCATTTGGAGTAAAGTTGTTTTACCAACGCCGCTTTTACCTATCATAAAAACAAATTCACCTTGGTCGATTTGCAAATTTAGATCTTGGAATACTGGCTGATTTTGATAACTGAAATCTACATGGTTAAATATTAGCATTATCTCATTTCCTCTTTAGAACAAATTGAGCTCTTTCAGAATCACTTGTAGCTTGTTTAAATGCAAATGCATCATAACACTTGGATACATATAGAGAAGTATTTTCAATTAAGTCAAAATAATCATTAAAGTGATAAATTTTTTGTTTATGAATTTCTTGTACTTTTGTACCATTAGAAAAAGTTATATCAAAGTAATTATAGTGTATTCTGTTTTTTTTATTGTAATTGCTCTTCTGACTAAACTTAATACCATTAAATTTTCCAGATCTATTTAAATACCGAACATATTTCAGACTATTTTTTTCCAAACTAACATCGAAAGTAAAACTTCCATCTTCTGAAAGGCATTTAGCAACTTCATTAAAAAAATTTTGCAAAGAAGTTCGATTTGTGATGTAATTGATGCTATCAAAAGTGCTGAAAATAAAATCAAACGTAAAATTGAAAGGTAACGCTGCCATATCTGCACAAACACGAGAATTTCTTTTCGAACTAACTTGTTTTAGCATATTCAATGAGTAATCGCATGAAGTATAATTTTTGAATTTCTTTGCTAATAATTCTGCTATCTTACCATTACCACAAGCAATTTCTAATATATTTTTCGGTTTTCGTTTTAATTCTTTGCTTAATTCAAAAATGTAATTTGCCCATTTTACATAATCGATCGATCTCATTAAATGAGAATAAATAAAAGAAACATTTTTATATGGCTTTTCCAGCATTACACTATCTTCTGTTTCGAACAATTTTTTCTGCCCAATTAACAGCTTCAATCATGCTGGATGGATCAGCTTTACCAGAACCAGCAATATCATATGCAGTTCCATGATCAGGCGAGGTACGAATAATCGGCAGTCCAGCTGTATAGTTAACCCCTACGTTGAAATTCATCATCTTAAATGGAATTAATACTTGATCGTGATACATTCCAACTACTGCATTATAATTTTTGTATGAGTGATTTCCAAAAAAAGCATCGGGTACAAATGGTCCGTATACATTCAATCCTTTTAAGGAATTAATAATAGGCTTAATATTTTCTGTTTCTTCCTTTCCTAAATTCCCATCTTCCCCGGCATGAGGATTAAGCCCAAGTACGGCAATTCTTGGATTGCTGATTTGTAAATCACGTTGTAGCATTGTATGAAGAATTTTTATAGAATCAAGAATTCGTTTCTTAGTAATGATAGCAGATACTTTATTAATCGGTTCATGTATAGTTGCTAAAGCACAGATCATCTTTTCTGAAAGAAATGTCATTAGATATTTTTTTTCGTTTGATAATTCAGAAAGTAATTCAGTATGCCCCGGATAATTTAATTTTGCCATCTTAAATGAAGATTTGGAAATCGGAGCAGTTATTAATGCATCAGCAATTTTAGTCTTTATTAATTTAACGGATTCGATAATTGAAGTGAAAGAAATAATCCCAGATTCTTTGGTAGGACTGCCGATTTTTTGTTTACAGTTTCCAAGACTTATAATATTAACTTTCGAATCACTTAATTGAAAAACCGATTTTGTATCAAGAATGCGATACTTAAACTTCGGTTTGATAATTTTAATTGATTTAAGAAATACATCTTTGGGTGCTAAATAAATAATAATACGATTTTTAGGATTATAGATTTGATTGAAAGTTTTTATGCATATTTCTGGGCCAATCCCATTAATATCGCCGCATGTAAAAACTAATTTTATCATTTATTTACTTAATATAAAATTTCCTAGTCCAGTTTCATCAAGAAATACAAATTCCTTCTTAATATTATTATAAAACCATATTTCTGCAACAAAATTTTTTAAAGAATAATCTCTTTTTGTTTGGTCAGGTTTACCATATAAAATGTAAATCTTTCCTCTATCTGATAACGCCCCATTTTGTTTGGTAATTGTGTTAAAATTAGCGTTAGCATAATCAGCTCTTTTGTAATATTCCTCCATAAGATTATTAAACTTATAATTTCTATTGGGTATTCTGGAATCCCAAAACTTTAACAGTTCACTGTAATATTCATCAGAACTTTTAGAAAATATCATTTTAAGAGTCAACTCATCAGAAATATATTTAATCAATTCGATAGCAAATTCTGGGTTAGACAATGATTTAGGTTTATTATGCCATGTCACATTCAGATTAAATTCAGATTTATTCCCATCCTCACTTTCAATAACCAGTTTTGCATTCCCCTCACTTAAAAGGTGTGAAAAATCTTTAATAATAAAAAATTCAGTTTGAGTGTCTAACTTACCATTAATTAAAAACAATGCATTATTGCACAAATCAAATTTAATTGGCTGTTTCACACACTCACTAATTTCACCAGTGAATACCTGAGAATTATTTTGTTGAATGAAATATTTAACTTTACCACTCTTTCTTCGTAGAATTGGGACTATAAGAATTGTTTCATCAGTACTGAAAGGAATAGAATTTCCCCAATTATTCAGTTTGTACAATGTGAGGTCATTGCAATTAGATTCTCCCTTTAAAACACTAATCGGTTGTATGAAATTATCTTTTACTAATCTTTTTGGAAAAATTGAAATTGAATCAAGCTCAATCCTTCTTTCAATATTTGATATTTGGAGATTTGGGAATAGATAATGGTTATCTTGATTCAATTGGAAAGAAACAAATCCTTCTAAATATTTTTCAGAATCTCGCGACTTCTCATAGTTTTCAGTAATTACTATTGAACTGCTGCTTTTCCTATTTACAATTTTAGAGTTTTGTTTTACTTCGCATTCAAAATTAACATTACATTCAAAGAAACTACCATTTTTTACAAATACGAGTTCGGAATAAGGGATTCTGTAGGAAACAATACATTCAAGAGAATCACCTCTCGGCAAAATATTTCTTTCAACGAAAATTAGATTTTTTATTTGCGGATTATTGAGTTGGGGCTGAGAATAAAGAAAATTATTACATAAACCAGTAATCAATAATAGTACATAGAAAAAGGATTTACGAGGAATTGACATTATATTTAACTGTTCATGCTCAGTAAGAACTCTTTATTGTTTTTTGTTCCCTTCATTTTATCGAGTATAAATTCCATTGCTTCTGTTGGGTCAAAATCTGCAAGTAATTTTCTAAGAATCCAAATCTTATTTAATTCGTCTTCTTTAAGTAAAAGCTCTTCTTTTCTTGTACCAGATTTATTTAAATCAATTGCTGGGAAAATTCTCTTATCAGCAAGGTTCCTATCAAGAACCAATTCCATGTTACCAGTGCCTTTAAATTCCTCAAAGATTACTTCATCCATTCTACTTCCGGTATCGATTAAAGCAGTAGCAATAATTGTAAGACTTCCTCCATCTTCGGTATTTCTAGCAGAACCAAAAAAGCGTTTTGGTTTATGAAGGGCGTTTGCATCAACTCCACCAGATAATATTCTGCCGCTGTGAGGAATAACAGTATTATGTGCACGTGCGAGCCTTGTTATACTATCAAGTAGAATCACAACATCATCACTCGCTTCAACCATTCTTTTTGCCTTTTCGATAACCATATTAGCTACTTGTACGTGTCTATCTGCCGGCTCATCAAAAGTCGAACTAATAACTTCTGCTTGAACAGAGCGCTGCATATCGGTTACTTCTTCTGGGCGTTCATCTATTAACAACATCAAAATTTTTACTTCAGGATGATTTCTTGTAATTGAATTAGCAATTTTTTGAAGAAGAATTGTTTTACCAGCTTTCGGCGGCGATACAATTAATCCGCGCTGTCCTTTTCCGATTGGTGAAAGTAAATCCATTATCCTCATTGAATACTCACCAGGTGCAGATTCAAGCTTAAGTCTTTTAGTAGGATAAATTGGAGTTAGGTTATCAAACAATGTTCTTTCTCGAATCTCTTCTGGATCCTTCCCATTAACAGCTTCAACACGAAGTAAAGCAAAGAATCGTTCCCCTTCCTTTGGTGGTCTTACTTGACCACTTACAAAATCACCAGTACGAAGACTGAATCTCTTTATCTGCGAAGGAGAAACATATATATCATCTGGTGAAGGTAAGTAATTGTAATCTGCAGATCGAAGGAAACCATATCCATCTTGCAGTACTTCCAAAACACCTTTTGAGAAGGTCAATCCATCTTTCTGCGATTGAGCTTCGAGAATTTTAAATATTAACTCTTGTTTTCGGAGATCGCTGTATCCAGCTAACCCGAAATCCTTTGCAATCTTATATAGATCAACAATTTTTTTTGATTGCAGTTCTGAAATATCCATCGGCATAATTTATCCTACATCTAGTGAAAAATTCAATTTGATTTTATCTGTTGGTTTACAATTTGGGGATTTTATTGATTAATGATTATGAATTCGTGAATTAATTGTTATAAAATGAAGACTATTGCGGCACACCACTAAATTAATTCCCATATGGATTAATGTCAAGTATTTTGTTTGGCAAGCTCAGATTTTATTTCTCCGATTAAATACATACTTCCAAGGATAGCCAGGCAAGAATTTCCACTCTCTTTTTTAAAATCTCTTATAAAATCCGCTGGATTGCCAAGTGGTTGGATAGATACTCCAAGCTGTAAACCAATCTTTATTATTTCTTTAATTTTTAAGGTTTTTTCATTCCTGACCTCTGAAGCAAATATCATATTGAAATGGGGGAAAAGGCACTCTAGCATTTCAATGTAGTTTTTATCTTTCATCACTCCAAAAATTAAAATCCTATCATTATACCGTTGAGATATTTGAGAAAACTCTTTAATAAATGTTTTAACTCCATCGGGATTATGAGCCGAATCTAAAATAATAATAGGTTTCTCACTAATGATTTCAAACCTCCCTTCAAAATGGACATTTTGGACAACTCTCATTAATCCATCATTAATTGTTTTAATATCGTCTATCCCAAATATTTTGTAAGCGGTATAAGCGGCTAATCCTCCGTTCAAAACTTGATGAAAACCTACCAATCCAGTTTTATAGATATTTAACTTATTATTACCAAAGCTGAGTAAGATTGAATCTGTGAAGAACATAGTATCATCTTCTAAATTGTAGTGAGAAGTTCTTAAATTAGAGCATATTTCATCAAATATTTTACGAACTGGATCTTTAACAATACCACTAATTAAAATGGAATTTGGTTTTATTATTCCGGCTTTTTCATAGGCGATTTTTTCAATTGTATCCCCTAAAATATTTGTGTGTTCCAGACTAATAGAAGTAATTAATGAAGCCAATGGTTCAATTACATTTGTAGCATCCAATCTTCCACCAAGCCCAGTTTCAAGAATTATTACATCCGGTTTCTTCTCTGAAAAATATTTAAATGCCAAAGCAGTTGTAATTTCGAAAAATGTAGGATTTAATTCAGTTATTAAATTATCAACAAAAGAAATAAAATCTGCAATATATTCATCACTAATTTCTTGACCATTTATTCTTATCCTTTCGTTAAAACGTACAAAATGAGGAGATGTATATAGCCCAACTTTATAACCAGCCTCCATTAAAATACTTGCAATGAAAGATGCTGTACTTCCTTTCCCGTTAGAACCAGCAATATGAATATATTTTAATCCTTTGTGTGGATTCCCAATTTTTTCAAGAAGCGAAGTTATTCTTTCCAAACCTAGTTTAATAGTAAACTGATGAAGAGAATATATTCTTTGAAGTGATGTTTGAAGATCCATTTTAAATTTGATAAGATGCGATTAAGTCAGATATTTTGCCCACAGAAGTTTTTTCACAGAACGCATTAATTCCTTCAACTATTTCTACTCCGGCATTAGGATTAATAAAATTAACAGTTCCGAGTTGAATGGCTGTCGAACCAGCAATAATAAATTCTATTGCATCTTGCCAATTCATTATACCGCCAATACCAATAATTGGAATCTGTATATTACGACTTATCTCAAAAACTTTTGCAAGAGCCACAGGTTTAATAGCCGGACCAGAAAGCCCGCCAGTTACATTTTTGATTTTTGGTTTTTTAGTCCAAATGTTAAAAGCAGTGCCAACGAGAGTGTTAATTGCAGAGACAGCATCGCCTCCTTCTTGTTTTACAACCTTTGCAAAATCGGAAATTCGAGATACATTCGGTGATAATTTTATGATAATTGGTTTATTAGTTGCAGCTTTCACTTTTTCAGTTATTCGTCCAACTGCATTAAGATCATTTCCAAATTCGAGTCCACCTTCTTTAACGTTTGGGCAAGATACGTTTATTTCAAAAGCACTAATTAGTTCTTCAGCCGTCAGAATTTTTGTACACTCAACATATTCTTCAATAGAACTAGCTGCAATATTACAAATTAGAGTAGTATTCAATTCTTTCAAGAATGGAATCTTCTCTTTTACAAAACTTTCAACACCTACATTTGCAAGTCCTATTGCATTTAACATTCCAGAAGAAGTTTCTACTATTCTTTGAGGCGGATTTCCTTTTCTCGGTTTTAGAGATAATGACTTTGTTACAATACCGCCAAGTTTACTTAAATCTGTTAGATTGGAGATTTCATTTCCATAACCATTTGTACCAGAAGCAAGTAGTACTGGATTTTTTAATTTTAACTTTCCAACATTAACTGATAAATCTATGCCCGTCATAACTTCACCGCATTTGCATTAAATACCGGTCCATCTTTGCAAACAAGCAAATAACCGTCACCACTTGATTTTTCAATTGGGCATCCCTGACAGATTCCAAAACCACATGCCATTGAACATTCTGTCGATATTTGGCAATCAATTTTATTTTGAATTACAAATTCTTGTAAAGAAATTAGCATTGGAGTGGGTCCGCATGCATATATTTTAATTTTTTTATCAACAAAATCTAAAATTTTAGATTTGAATAAATGTACTACATTTCCATGAAATCCTTCCGAGCCATCGTCAGTTGAAATAAAAATTTTTTTCAATCCATACTTAACAACTGCTGATTTAGATTTTGCACCAAGAAAACTTACAACATTTTTGTTTTCAGGCATTTTTCTAATGAGATATGGGAAAGGAGCTGCTCCAATTCCTCCAGCAATAATAATCGCAGTATCAAAATCACCGCTTAAATCAAATCCATTACCAAGTGGACCAAGTAAATCAAGTTCTTCTCCAATTCTTTTTTGGGAGAGCATTTTTGTTCCCTCCCCATGAATGTCAAACATAAAATAAAGTCTGTCATTTATAAAATCACAAATTGAGAATGGTCTTCTTAGTAAAGGGAAGTCATTATCCGATACTTTTATGTTATAAAACTGTCCAGGTGTTATAACTTCATTGCTTTGATTCGATTTTAATGAAATGAGAAAAGTATTACTCTCAAGTTTTTCAATCGAATCGATTTTTAACTTCGATTGTTTCAAAAATTATTCCGGGAGTTTATTGGGAATTACAAAATCTAAAACGTAATTATGATTTATTAAAAAATTTTTCTTCAATTGCTTTAATTTTATCAAGTCTTCTTTGGTGTCTATCACCTAAAAATTTTGAACTAAGAAAAACATCAGTAATTGATTTCAAAGTTTCTTCGCCAAGTGATTTTGCACCAAGGACAAGAATATTTGCATTATTATGTTCTCTTGCACTCTTTGCAGAAAATTCATTATAGCACGTTGCAGCCCTTATTCCTTTGAATTTATTAGCAGTTATTGCTGAGGGAATTCCAGTTGCATCAATAATAATCCCAAATTCAACTTCTCCACCTTTAACACGAACAGCAATATTAGTCGCAATATCAGGATAATCTACAGATTCTTCACTGTAAGTTCCAATATCTGTTACTTCAAATTTTTTTGTTTTCAGAAATTCAACTAATACTTTTTTTGCAATTACACCGGTGTGATCTGAGCCAATGGCAATTTTATTTTTATAATCAGTTGGTTGAGATTCTTTAATCCCTTCCTTAATAATTAACATCCCAGAACGTTTAATTCTATCAATCGCTAATGGAGTTAGAACATCATCTTTAGTCAGATGCAGTTCTTTAATTCCATTCTTAAGTAAATTTAATATTTCATATTCCGTAATTGCACGTTTCATTAAATTAATTCTGTCCGTTTATTCATTTTAAGATGATCAACAACATTTCTAACATCTTGAGCATTATTACGTTCACAAATTAACAAGGCTTCATTAGTGTTTATTATAATAAGGTTTTGAACTCCAATTGCTGCAGTAAATTTTCTTGGTGAAAAGATATAAGAACCAAAAGTATTTTCAGCGTACACGTCACCAATCAAAGCATTACCCTCTTCGTCTTTTTCTGAAATATCATAAACGGCTTCCCAATTTCCAACATCATTCCAATAAAAATCTGCTTTTGTTAAAAATACTTTATCCGATTTTTCCATTATTCCATAATCGATAGAAATACTTTTTAATTGACCATAAACTTGAACAAGCTGCTTTTCAAAATCCGGAGTATCAATGTTTTCTTCAATTTTAAGCAAGCCTTGATATAAATCAGGTAAATATTTTTTAATTTCATCTAATATTACATCAACACGCCACATGAAAATGCCAGAATTCCAAAGAAAATCGCCGCTTTCTATGAATCTGCGTGCAGTTGAGAGATTCGGCTTTTCTGCAAAGGTTAATACTTTATAAATGCTTTCATCTACTTTTTCTTCATCAAATTGAATGTATCCATATCCGGTTTCGGGACGAGTTGGAGTGATGCCAATAGTAACAAGTCCTTGAGAATTGAATGCAAACTCGGAAGCAGTTTGCAAACACTTTTGGAAATGTTCATCATCCTTAATTAAGTGATCTGAAGGTAGAATAATTGTAACTGCATCTTTACTTTTTGAGTGAATTAAAATAGATGCTAAGCCAATACATGCGGCAGTATTTTTGCCAAAAGGTTCGTCAATTATATTTTTTTCTGGAAGATTAGGTAATTGTTCTTTAACACGTATTTTTTGAATTTTGTTTGTAATGATAAAAATATTTTCTTTCTTTACTAATCCTTCAAGTCGCAATACAGTATCTTGAATCATCGTATTATTGCCAAAAATTCTTATTAACTGTTTCGGTTTTTTTTCTTTGCTACGGGGCCAAAATCTTGATCCAACTCCTCCAGCCATAATAACTGCAAATAATTCCATTACAATTCCCTTTTATTTGATTTAATCATTTTACCAAAATTCTCTGCACGAGTTAAATAATTTGTTATATCAACTTCTTTACCACGGATTACAGCAACAATAACAATTAAACATGCACGTAGTGAATCGATAGTGTTTACACTCGGTGCAATTTTTTTTTGATTTATTGATTCCAAACCATCGGCAAATATTTTGTGCATATTAGAAATAATATCAAAACCAACCTTTTGAGAGAGCTGTGCATTTTCATTCATTTTTTTAATACAATTTGTAATTTCACTTTCAGTGTAATTATACTTCAATACTTTATTCAAGAATGAATCTATTTCTTTTATTGGTCTCAAAACTTTTTCTTCATAGGATTCAAAATTAAATCCTTCTTCTTTATTTAATTCATCAAATATCAAAGCCTCCTTTAATTCATCTGCATGAGAACGCTTTGGGAACTCAACTTCCTTTTTTTCGATTCGAAATTCAGGTTCTAATGTACCGCGTTTTGTTAAATCAATGTTGATTGTTTCATCATAAAATCTTTGAAAAATACTTTTCATAACAGTCGGTGTAGTTATATCCAAAACATGATTCAATTCGCGTACTAAGAGATGACTGTGTTCTCTAAAATTTTCTGAGACTTTTAGAAAATCTAATTTGCCATTTTCAACATAATTGAAGATATCACTCAGTTTAATTCCAAGCTTCGATAATTCAGTAGTTTTTTTAAATTTTTTGATTTCATCAAGAATATTTGTACAAGATGTAATTCTTTCTCGCAGAATTGCAACAGTTTCAATTTTTTCAGAGCTTAAACGAAGATTATTTGCTGCAGCAGTAATGCACTGAACAATATATGATTTTGTTATATCCAACTATTCCAAATGTAAGAAATGTAATAATGAGACCATTAAATTTAATGAATTTATTGGAAGTATTTAAGAACGAAATTAAAGAAGTGGAAAATACAAACGTGTCATTTGTAACATTTGTTAAAACTGCCAAAGATGCGGTTTGTTTCTAATATCAGCTACTTTCAATTTTAACTTAACTAATGCTTCAGATAAGGATTCGCCAGTTTCATATGTCATTAATACCACCAATCGTTGATCCGAATTCAAGTTGAAGGGACCAGATGATAATAGCTGTCGAGCATCCCTTTCTGTATCAAGCCAGCCGGAATTAGTAATGGGATTGCCAGTGAATGCAAAATATGTATTTTTATCTGTAGTTGGATTTACCATTCTTTTTCCTGAATTTGACAACCCTTTCAAAGTACTGTAAATGTTCTGGCTGTTGTTAAAAGACTGTCCATATTCTAATTCAAGTGATGATTTTAACATAATTCTGTGCGATGTAATTCCAACTTGCCTATTAAAACTGTTAGGAGTATGTAATAAAGTGTATCCAAAAACAGTGTGAGTATTCTCTCCGTTCTGAAGGTTTCTATATATATAACTTATCCCATTAATTGAATCATATCCAACTTTTTCTTGAGATAAATCAGCATCAATCCAAAAACCAATAAAAGCATTGTTCAATCCTTGACTTACTGAAAAAATATTTATCTGAATAAAAATTGATCTAGATAATTCTTGAGCTTTATAAGCATAAACAATTTGATTAAATCTTAACCCTCTAATCGGATTCTGAAGAATAGGAGTTGTTCTAGTTGTATCAGAGCGATAAACTGAAAAGAGCATTGCATCACCATAAAGTTTCGGTTTTCCATTTTCCTCTAGTGGAAAATTTGAAGGAAACGAATTTGCTGGATTTTCAATGATGCTTTTATTTACAAAATATACACCAAGCTTTTCGGATTTGAATGTATTTGTATAGTTACTTCTTTCCAAAGAATTCGTAGCACCAAGAATATTACATCGAATTATTGATTTCTGTTCGCCGGCTATCCATAACCCAGAATTAAATATTGTTCCTTTCCAAATTGATGGGATTCTATGTTTTTCTTCATCATACTGTGTTAATTGTGCTAAACTATCTTGTTTTATGATAAATGAATTAATCCCTAAGATCGCATCGGAAGATGATATTAATTTAGTTTCTTCTATAGTTGGAGCAGACTCATTATTGTTTGGTTCAATCGGATAATCACGACAGCTTATAACATAGAAAGCGATAAAAATAAATAATGTTATTATTTTAAAAAAATTCAAAATCTATTTTAAAAAATTATTTGATGCTATTTTTTCAACTTCACTCCAAACTCTCAGCAAATTACCTCCGCAAATTTTCTTTATATCTTTTTCACTGTAACCAGCTTTAAGCAATTCATAAATTAAGTTTGGATAATAAGATACATCTTTAAGACCTATTGGAAGAGAATCTCCAACGCCGTCAAAGTCTGAACCAAATCCAACATGATCAATACCGACAAGTTTTACTACGTGATCAATATGTTTAACAACATCCTTCACATCTGCATAACCAACGGGATGCTCTTTCCAGTATTTTTCAGAATATTCTTGGGCTTCTTTTCCATTCTGCATTATTTTATGTTCATTAATATAATTTGCAATATCAGTTCTATTTTTATTTTCGCGGTCTAATATGTCTTGTCTCAAAAAACTGGAGCCAAAATTAATTTGAATAGTTCCCCCATTTTTGGCTAAGGCTATTATTAATTCATCACTCATATTTCTTTCCCATCCAGGAGTAAAAAATCTGCAAGATGAATGGGAGGCAATCACAGGGGCTTTACTCAAACTTAAAACTTGAAAGGCTGCATCATCAGTAAGATGAGAAATATCGATCATTATACCAACTTTGTTCATTTCCTCTACAACTTTTTTACCAAATGGACTTAATCCATTCCACTGTTTATTGGTATCATACGATGAATCTGATATGTGATTACTTTGTGCGTGCGCTAATGTTATATATCGAATTCCTCGATCATAAAAATATTTAACGTTTTTTAAGTCGCCTTCAAGCGGTGAGCCATTTTCCATACCCATAGGCAAAGATATTTTTCCAGTTTTATAATTTGTTAGTACATCTATAACGCTGTTAGCATGCGCAAATTTATCTGGGAAATCACTAATAACTTTGTTTACAATTCCAATAATGTTCTCAGCTTCTTTCTTAGCTCCATTATTTTCAAATCGTGCAGAAACGTAAACAGACATAAATGGAGCATCCAATCCACCTTCTTTGGCACGGACATAATCGAATTCTCCCTTATTATGCCTTTTTGAAATATCGATCCAACCATTTTCGAGAATACCAGGAGTATCGATGTGTGTATCTATTATGATAATTTCTTTGGCAAGTTTCTGAGCTTTCTTATACAAATTGTCTGATGTACTGCTTAAGATTAACACTGATAATAAAATGCCAACAAATGCTGTCATTAATCCTCCATAATTAAAAGAAATTAAACTTGATTTTCATTTAGCTAATAAAGTTCACTTCTGGTTCAAGAATAATTCCAAACTGCTTGTCGACGAGCGAAATTATTTGGTCACTAAAGTTTTGAATTTCTCTACCAGATGCATTTCCGAAATTAACAATTATCAATGCTTGTTTTTCATATGATCCAACATTACCAATTCGTTTTCCTTTAAATCCGCATTTTTCAATTAACCAACCAGCTGGAATCTTAAAAGTATCTTCATCAAGTTTAAAAAATACTAAGTCTTTGTTCTTATCATTTAATTTTAATAAATGATTTTTATTTATGGTAGGATTTTTAAAGAAGCTTCCGGCATTTCCAAGATTTTGAGTATCTGGTAATTTATTTTTCCTAATATTTATCACAGCATCTCTTATTTCTTGTAATGAAATATTATCGAACGATCGAAAATTAAATTTCTCTTTTAAATCACGGTAATTAATATTCACTTTTGGCGTTTTGCTTAGCCTTAGTTTTACTGAAGTAATTATAAAAGAGTTACGAAGTTCATTTTTAAATATGCTGTTACGGTAACTCAGCTTACAATCAGAAACTTGTAATTCTTGTTGATTCAATGATGACGTTGAAATTCCTTGTACATCCAATAGAACGTTAGAAAGCTCTGCTCCATAAGCTCCAATATTCTGAATTGGTGCAGCACCTATTGTACCTGGTATTAGGGATAAATTTTCTATTCCATAAAAATTATTATCTACGGAGAATTTCACTACATCATCCCAAATTGCGCCGGCTTTGCACTCAATAATCACTTCCGTTGGTGTTTCATCTATTACATTTAAAATCGTATCGGTAATTTTTATAATTAAACCATCATAGTCATTCAAGAATAAAACATTGCTACCCGCCCCTAAAATTAAATATTTATTTTCTTTGAAATATGATGAATTTAATAGCTCGAAAAGTTCAATCTCAGATTCAACTTCTGCAAAGTATTTTGCTTTTACATCAACACCAAATGTGTTTAGATTTTTTAATGATTGGTTCTCTATTAATTTCATTAGTCTATAGGATTATCTTTCAAAATATATAATCACTTTCAAGCTTTTTCCAATTAATAATTTCTACTTTTATGCCATCAGACCTTAACAATACAGCACCGCTTTTATCAGTTCGTAATATTTTAGTATTTGATTTACCAAATCTATCAAGGATTTCAAAATGTGGGTGCTTAAATTTGTTTAAAATGCCGGCAGAAATAATCGCAATTTTAGGTTTAACTATATCTACAAATTCTTGACTTGAACTTGTTTTACTTCCGTGATGTCCGGCTTTCAAAACCGTGCTTTCAAGAAAATGCACATAATTTTCTAAATAATATTTTTCAGCACGAATCCCAGCATCACCCGTAAAAAGAAAAGTCGATTCTCCAAATTGTACTTTTAGCATTCCGCTTCGGTCATTTGAGCTCATTGATTGGAAATATCCACTAAGGGTATCATTCAAAATGTAAAGTTTTGAACTCTCAAAGTCGATCTGGCTTTTTGCATAATATTTTATAGGAATTTTATAAGAAGAAATAAATTTTTCTAATTCGACATCTTTATTTTCTAATGAATCTAACTTTGGTTTATAAATACTTGAAATACGATTATGTTTAATTAGAGAATAGAATCCTTTGTAATGATCTGCATCAACATGTGAAATAAATCCATAGTCAATCTTTTCAATTCCTAAAAAATTTAATAACGGTAGAATCACTCTTTCACCATTATCGAAATATTCTGTTGCATCCCCGGCATCAATCAAAGCAGTTTTACCATTTGAAAATTTTATCAATATTGCATCACCTTGCCCTATATCAATAGTTAAAACTGATAAATGATTATCGGGTAATAATTCAAAGTCATCGAGCTTAAATCCAAGGAATAGAGTAATGCAAAGTAAAACAGCGAAGATAAATTTAGTGATTATTGTTGATAATTTTTTCCACAACATAAAAACGAGTAAAACAAAAAAATAAAATAGAATTGAATCATAAACTGAAAATTGCTGAATTGAGATAAATGAAGATTCTGGTTTACCTATTAATCTAACAAATGAAAATAATAAATAGGTCAATAATTCATTTGCCGAACCAAATACTAAACCAAACCAGGACAATATTGGCCCAAGAACAATTGTTAAAATTCCAATACTAATAACAAGACCTATAGTTGGGATAACTACAATATTCGCTAATAATGAGACAATAGAAAGTCGATGAAAGTAAATCAAAGTAAATGGAAGTGTTCCAAGTTGAGCAGCAAGTGACACTGCACAAAACAATAAAATATAGTTAATAACAGAAAATTTAATATTCATCGCATAGATAACTTTGTTAATCGGCGGATATAGAATTACAATTGCTAAAACAGCAGAAAAGGATAATTGAAATCCAGGGTCAAAAATTTGACTTGGAGAAAAAATCAAAATTATCAATGCTGCTAATGATAATGCATTTATACTGTTATAATTTCTCCCAGTTAATGGGGATAATATCATAACCAAAGCCATTATCGTTGCCCTAACTACTGAAGTTGGCGAGTTTGTAATGATAAGAAATAAAATTAATCCAGCAATTGTAAAACCGTAACGAAAGTAAGGATTGAACCTTTTAAATAAAAACACAAATATGATAGCAATAAAACCAACATGAAGACCAGAAACAGCAAGCACATGAATGACACCAGCATTTATAAATTCATTTTTTATGTCGTAATCTATTAAGCTGCGGTCAGCTAAAATTAATCCGCGCAAAAGTGAAGCTGAAGACTCATTATGAAAATAATTTATTAGATCATCAATCGATTTCCTAATTTCGAATACAAATTGATGAATATGCTTAGTATTATGTGAAGCAAACATTATGTCTTTGGTTTTATATACAATCATCAAGCCATGAATTCCTTTTTCAGTAATATATTTTTCATAATCGAACTCCCCGGGGTTCCGTTTATCTCTTGCTCTTGCAATAGTTCCAACAACTCTTATATCATTTCCGATCTTAATAGAATTATAAAGTTCTTGTAATCTTCTTTTTGAATCTTTGACAGTACATATCATCTGTACTTTGTATTTAGCGGTATAATCTTGAATTTTTACAGAGTCAGTTAGCAAATAAAAAATCAATCGATCTGCTCGTATTAGATTTAGATCAGTAATTTTTCCATATGCAACCGCACTTTTATTAACTGGCAATTCGAAAGGGTATTTTACTTGTTCATTCTTAAAGAATGAATAATGAATTGCTCCGATAAAAAATACGGTTAATAATGAAAATACAATTTGGAATTTTTGTAATTGTTGTTTTTTAATCAAAGAAAAGATTGTACAGCTAATGAAAATCGAAGTAAAAAATATTTTGGTGATTAAAGGGATCTGAAATATCGATTCAAATAGAATTCCACAAATGAAGAATAAAACATACTTTATTAGTGGATAGTTATTCAATCATACATCTCCATAATAGCTGGTTTAATATTGTCCAGACTCTTAATCTTTTTTGAAATAATATCCGAATACTTTCCAGCAACTAAACCCAGTGCTGGATTTAGTGTGTGCATTTTCGTAGAAAGATCCTCAAAATTTCCGTGATCGGAACAAATCAATAGAGTCATATTTTGTGTTAAATTACTAATTAAAAAATATAAAAATTCATCCAATGTTTTAGTGAAAGGCTCTAACAAATCAGCCACTCTTCCATGACCAAGATGATCAGTATGAAATATTTCGAAAACAGTTAGATGATGATTAGAAGCAATTCTTATAAGTCTTTTACCGGCTGTTTCAGAGGAAATTATAGGGAGTTTGTATTTAAGTCTCTCAACAAGACGATTGTTGTTTATTTCAGCGCTTAATGCCCTCTTACTATGAATGTCGGATATTTTATTTAATCGAACATTACTCAATAAACAGCTTAAAGTAGTGACACTTAATCTTCTTCTGCCAGAATTTATGTAATCAAAAAATACTTTCGGATAAGCATTTACAAAGTTTACTTTTAATTTCTTCCGCTTAAATTCTTTAAAGATATTTTGCTTTTCAATTATGGGAATCAAGGTCGAATATGGATATGGACCAAAATGCTTTCCAATAATCTTTGAAGCGTTTACACCGCAAAAAATTGAAGTCTGGCCAGTGCCGCTCAATGGTAAATCTGGAATACCCATACATGCATCAACTGGAAAAATGTAAGAGCCATTAGAACTTAATTTTTGATTTTCTAGATTTGGAATTTCACCAAAAACTGAAAAGAATGTTTTAAAACCGTACTTAAAAAAAGGATTATACTCATTATCTTTTTTACCAATTCCTACGCCATCCATAAAAATTAAAATTGTTGAGTGCAATTTTCCGTCCTAAATTTTGATGAGTTATTTTGATTCAACAATTATTGTTACCGGTCCATCATTATAAATTTTTACTAACATCATGGCTCTGAATAAACCTCCTTTTACCTTTTCTTCACCAAGATTTTCTTTCATTCTGTCAATAAATAAGTTGTAGAATTTTTCGGCAATTTCAGGTTTAGCAGCATCAGTAAAACTTGGTCGATTACCTTTTCTTGCATCTCCATAAACAGTAAACTGAGAAATAACAAGAACTTCTCCGTTCACATCCTTTAAGGACAAATTCATTTTATCATTATCATCTTCAAATATTCTGAGATTAGCACATTTATCCGCAACAAAATTTAAGTCGGCTTCAGTATCATTTTCTTTCACTCCAAGCAAAATCACCATCCCTTTACTAATGGAAGCAAAATAATTTTCACTTGGAATTTCAACAGAACCTTCTGTAACACGTTGAACTACAGCTCTCATTTGTATTCTCCAACTATCACACGGTCAATTTGCTGATAATCCTTTACAATATAAATATTATTAAAATTATTTTGTTCTAATATTTCTTTTACAATTTGTGATTGTCCTTTTCCCATTTCCAAATAAATCATTCCATTTCTATTTAAAAGATGATTAGAATGTTCAGCAATCAGTCGATAAAAAGAAAGGCCGTCATAAAAATCTGTTACTCCATGCGCCGGTTCATAGTCAATAATTTCTTTTTGAAGTGTCGGAAACTCGTCGATACTTACATAAGGTGGATTTGATACAATTATATCGAATCTATTTTCATTGAATTGGTATGTAGAAAAGTCACAAGTCAAAAACTCAATATTAAGTGCTTCATTAGCTTCTGCATTTTCTTTGGCGATTTTTATTGCATTTTCTGAAATATCAACTGCAGTAACTTTAGAATTTGATATTTTTTTGGATAGTGTGATGGCGATAATTCCACTGCCGCAGCCTATATCCAGAATATTTATTTTGGAATTTGCTACTAGATTTTTTTTTGGATTATAATAATCATTCAATATCGTTTCAACTAAAATTTCTGTTTCTGGCCGTGGGATTAATACAGATCTATTAACCTTAAATTGTAGTCCAAAAAAGTCGGTTGTACCAATAATATATTGGACTGGCTCATACTTCCCTCTTCTTGCAATAAAGTCTCTGTAATTATTTATTTCATTTTCTGAAAGCGGACGTTCGAAGAGCAAATACAGATTAAGTCTTTTACATTTTAGAATATCCGCTAATAAAAGTTCAGCACTTAAGCGTGGTGATTCAATTCCTTTTTTTTCAAGATATTCAGTTGAGAGTTTTAATATTTCGAGAACTGTCAATTAGACCTAAAAATTAATTTAAGCAAAAATAATAAACACGGAATAAATAGATTATGATTTGAATCAAATTTATTTCTTGTAAGTACTCAAAATATAATCAGCAACAGCTTCTGCTTCGCTTGGTTTAAGCCCTTGGCTAGCCATAGGTGGGTAATCTGGGTTAATCTTTACTGGATTTAAAATAAATTGAACAAGTGCCTCTTTCTTCCCTTCATATTTAGGGAGAGTTTCATTATATGGAGGACCAACTAATTTTTTATCAAATTGATGACATGCAACACATTTACCATTGAAGATATCTGCGCCGTTTATTGTTTCAACCAACAAACCAAATTCCTCTTGTACTTTCTTTTGATACTCTTCATATTCAGATGCAAGAACAACAAAATGTTTTTTGGTGGCAGTATCGAATGCGAATTGATCTTTAATTACCATAATTGAAATAAAAAGAACAAGAAAAAATAATGCTTTAGAGCCGTATGCAGTTTTATTTTCTTTTATCATTACATAAAGAAAAACACTTATAACTAATAACGAAATTAATGCTAAAACAGCGTAACCGAAAAAGTTGAATGATAAAGAAGATATTGGTTTAAGGAAAATGTATATTAAAACAAGTGCTGGTAAAATAATAACTGACACCAATCCAATTTTTAATGATTGATTTCTTGAGTATACTCTGAGTAATTCTGAAGGAAATTCTTCTTCTGAATTATTGCGAAAATATTTATAAAGAAAAAATAGCGATGCCGATAAAAGAGAAAAGACTACAAAATGCAGATAGCTAAAAATAGTCCTAGCAGAAAGGACTATACTTATTATATCATTTTGATTCTTCCAATTTTCAGAATCAATAGCTAATTGTGTTGAGCCAATAAGGACTAATGTTGAAACAGCTAATAGAACTGTGCTGATAATTCCAAAATACCAACTTGATTTGTTTTTTTTCATTCGAAACTTATACAGATAAACAAATCCAAGACCAAAATAAAATATTAAAGCAGCGATAAGAATAAATTCCGGTAAATCCAATCCAGTTTTATGTAATAATTGAGCATAACAAAATGAAGCGCTAATAATTGGAATAATGCCAAGTGCAAAGCCGACTGATTTATTAAAAGTTACTAAATCAATTAGCATTTTAGAAAAAATACTATTATTTGAATCTTCTAATTTTTTGGATTTCAATTTGTAGAATAAAGATAAAAATGTTGACCCGAGTAATAAACCAGCATAACAGTAAAATATGATTAATGTTAATACAAGTAAATACTTTAACAACACCATATGATGAGCAGATTGCTGTAAAACCATTTTATCTAAAAATTCCATAAAAATAACCGTTAAAATTCTCTTAGTAATAATTTATCAATTGAAATTACAAATGATACTGCCAAAACATATAGGTTAATCATTATAAAAGCCCTTCTTATAACGACCTTCTCAATATATTTTGTAAGAATGTCTTTTGTTGTTAATAATAAAAACACACCAAACAGAACGATCAATAAAGAGGAAAATATATTCGAAGATATTTTGAACAACGGAATTAACAAACAACTTATATTAAGTACTGCTATCCAAATAAAAGTATATAAACTTATCTGCTGCTTGTTAAATTTCTGATTTAATGTTGGGTAACCAGCTTTTTCGTAATCATTACTATGAATTAAAAGTAATAACCAAAAATGCGGGATTTGCCAAATGAAAAAAAAGAGTCCGATTGTTAATATCTGTAAATCAAATGGACTTCCACCAGCTGCTGTCCATCCAATTATTGGTGGAATTGCTCCTATTAATGAACCAGGAATAACAGCCAAAGCATTTTTTTTCTTAAGGGGTGTGTAAACAAAATTGTACCAAGCTAATGCTATCCATCCTAGAAGCAAAGCTGTGAAGTTCGAACTTATATATAGTACAAGTGATCCAGCCGCTACAATAATTACTGAGATCAACAATGCAGCTTTTTTATTAATTCTGCCGGATGGAATTGGACGATACTTAGTCCGCTCCATTAATGCATCAAATTCACTTTCTTGAACGTGATTAATAGCAGATGAACCACAAGCAAGTAAAAATACTCCAAGAGTTGGAAAAATCATTTGAAACGATAAAGCTCCATTATACAATATAAAGCCAACAGTGGTAGACAAAGCAACAAATGAAGTAATTCTAACTTTAGCTAGTTCTAAAATTATTCTGATATGGTTGGTAAACTTTTTCAATTATTAATTATTTTTGCAAGTTCTCATTGGGTTTGGAGTTTAACCAAATATTAAACTGTTCTTCAGTAAGTACAACTACTTTTGTATACATCATCGAATGCTGCAATCCACAGTATTCCGCACATGCAATATCATATGAACCGGTTTTTTTAGGAGTAAAACCTAAATAATTTTTTTTGCCGAAAATTACATCCTCTTTAATTCTAAATGCCGGTATATACAAAGAATGTATTACATCGGCAGATTCCATTTCTAATTTAATTGACCGGTTGACTGGAACATAAAGAGTATCTGCAATCTTCCCATTATCATAATTAAATTCCCATGACCACATTCTAGCCTTTGCATTAATTTTATATGCATCCTTTGGAATATCTCTCAATTCTCTAAAACCAGTGTAACCAAAATAAAACATTGATAAAACCAAAAGTGTTGG
>VGVY01000010.1 GCA_016873835.1 Ignavibacteria bacterium | reverse complement strand
TTTAACTTTTTATTTTAGATTTGATTTCAGAATTATACATCTTATATACAAATGACCTTAGAAAATTAAATGACTGTCTTCTTTTCCAAAGCATGCGAGCTTGGGCTACAAGCGGTTCTTTTTCTTTCCATTAAAAAAGAAAAGAAAATCTATAATGCTGCTGAGGTCTCAAAAGAGCTCAAAGTTCCTAAAGAGTTTGTTTCAAAAGTTTTGCAGATATTAACAAACAGCGGTATTGTTGGATCAAAAAAAGGCAAAAGCGGTGGTTTTTATCTTGCAAAAAATCCTTCTCAAATAAAGTTAATTGATATTGTTGAAACTATTGACGGATTAGAAGCTTTTCAACAATGTGTTCTAGGCTTCCCTGGCTGTTCTGTTGAAAAACCTTGCCCGGTTCATGATAAATGGGGAAAACTTAGAGAAGAAACTTATAGTATGTTGAATGCTGAAACCTTAGAGCAGCTTAGAGAAAAAACAATTGAAAAAATAACTTCATTGTGAATAAAATATGAGAACTCAACTTAGAGCAGATGAAAAACTACTTTTCGAAACTAGAAAACACTGGTTCTTTTTAATTATTCCCTTCTTTATAGCTGTAACATTAATCTTTCTATCCATTTTTTTATACTTGAGATTAGAAGAAGCTAAAAGCTGGTATTTGTTATTGCCGGTTTTAGCCTTCATATATTTTTGGTATCGATATTATTCTTGGAAAAATGATTTATGGGCGGTTACCGATAATAGAGTAATAGATGAAAGCGGTGTGTTTACAATTAATTCTAAGGAAAGTCCAATTGATAAAATTAATAACGTTTCCTATCATCAATCCATTTGGGGAAGAATAATGGGTTTTGGAACAGTCCAAATTCAAACCGCAGCCGAATTTGGAGAAACAACCTACAAAAATATTTCTCATCCTAAAAAATTAAAGGAAGCATTATCCAAAGCACAAGAGCTTTACAAAGATTTTCATATGAATAAACAAGCATTTAAATTTGCGGATGCAGTTGATGGAGAAATAGGCGAGCAAACAAAAGAATGTCCTTATTGTGCAGAAAAAATTAAGGCTAAAGCAAAAGTGTGCCGGTATTGCGGAAGAGACTTATAATCATTTCTTAAGAAGTATAAAAATATCTTTCGATTCATTCTGGTTAAACTTATCCAAACCAAAAGTACTGTAGAAATTTATCTTTCTGAACCTTCCATATTTTGCGCAGTTTTTAATTGTATTAATTGAATGCGGAAAATGCTTAGTAGTAACTAGACTATATTCTTTTGGGGTCTCATCACAAAAACTTAGGATATTAAAATTTAAGTATGATTTAAGGAAGTCATAAAAACGAATGATTGTTAATCCATCTCTATACGCAATATTATTAATCCTTTTTGAGCCCATTATTATTTTTTCATAATTAAGGATATGCAGAAATAATTTCCCACCAGGTTTTAAAAGGTTGTGCATTCGCAGAAAAGATTTTTTTAATTCAGATTGTCTTAGGTGAGCTATTGTATTTCCAACAGAAACTACATAATCAAAAGAGTAATTATACTTTTGTGAAATTGTTTTAAAAGAATTTACATAAGCCTTGATTTGCAAATTTTCTTTAATGGCTTTTTTCTTTAACTCACTTATCATGTTAGGCGAAATATCAAATGCCGTAACCGTATGCCCGTTTCTTGCAAGTGCAACAGAATCAAGACCAGTGCCGCATCCTATATCGGCCACCTTACCATTTATTGGGAAAATATTTTTATAAGCATCAATTCGTAATTGTAAGTTTTTTTCATAATCAATCATCTTTTCGTAATATCCCGAAACATGATCATAAAAATTCCTACACGTGAGCATTTTACCTCAAAAAAAAGGTTGTCTCAAAAAAAAAGAATGACTCCTGATAATTTTTGAGACAACCAATTAAGAATGTTTTAATGTTTATTTCTTCTCATATCTGCAGCCAGTTCTTTTATTTCTGAAAGATCTCTAACCATTTCACTCCATCCATACCATAGTGAGTAATCTGGATTGTTATGAAAAGCACCTTGAAAAGTTCTCATTCTGTGTTCAAGAAACATAACAAAGAGTTTTTGTTCAATAACAGTTGGCGCATCATGAAATGTTAAAAGAAGCGGATAAGCATGTGGATAACCTTCAGCTTTTTTGAGCACACCTTCTTTATAAAGTTCCGAAACGATATTTATTGCTTCCGCCATTAAACGATCAGCTTGGCGAATCATTTCATCTCCTTTTTGAAGTTCGGCTTTAACCAAATTTTCAGAATGACAATCACCACAAATCTTAATTATTTTATTTCTTTCCTTTTGCCAATCTTCTTCTGTTAGCCTTGCTACATCGGCTGCTTTTACAACATCAACTAACTTTGTTGGTTTTCCATCAGGGTCAAGAACACCAAGTGCTTTTAATATTGTTGCCCTATCTTTTGCCCATTGTTCGTCTTGCGGCATTGGCAATCTTACAGCTAAAAAGCCCCACGCAGTTCTTACTTCATGATCACCTTTAGACATATGACATGTTTGGCATGTTGGCGCTGAAGCATCTTTACTTAAAACACCAAGCTGTTTTAAATTATGACGAACACCGTGTTTGGATGATGAATACATTTCCCATTGTGGATGATCAAAACCTTGATGGCAAGTTTGACATGCTTGAGGCTGCCGGGCTTCTTCTGCACTGAAAGTGTGACGAGTGTGACAAGATTCACATGCAAAGTGACCAAATTTAGAACCCGATTCTTTAAGCTGTTTTAATTCCTCTGTTGATTTGTCGCCAATTTTATGACAGCCGCCGCATCCTTTTAATCCATCCATTAAAGCCATTGGCTGCATGTGTGCTGTCGGCATAGCCTTCATTGCAGCCCATCCTAAAGAATGCTTCCCCTTCTTGTATTGTGTTACTTGAGTATCATGACATTGAGCACAAGTTTCAGGCGTTGGAAGTTTTACATTTGCAACATTAGATCCGCTGTTATGATCACTTCCATGGCATACAGCGCAATCCACATCATTTTGAGAGTGCTTGCTTATTTGCCAGTCGGAAACAATTTGAGGAGTAACTGCTTTGTGACAATTAATACAATTTTGGGCATTGCTCATTCCGGCAAATAAATACATGGTTAATAAAATTAACATTTTGGATTTCATTAACACCTCCGTAATTGTTGTAGTAAGATACTATATATTAATTTCTACATCTTGTAGAACTTCACCTTCTATACTAATTACATTGACGCGCAAAGGAATTTTTCTTTTACTTAATTCTATAGCTTGCTGTGCCATTTGCATCAAACCACTGCAGCACGGAACTTGCATAATTAAAACTGTAATCGATTTAATATTCGAGTCATTTATCATCATAACTAATTTATTTAAATATACTTGTTTATTAGTGTCTAATTTAGGACATGCTATTGCAAGACTTTTATTTATTAAAAAGTCATTGTGAAAATCTGCATATGCAAATGGAACGCAATCTGCAGTTAACAATAAGTCAGAATACTTAAAATAATTTGCAAGCGGCGAAACTAAGTGTAGCTGAACTGGCCACTGCCGTAACTGCGAATATCTGACTCCATTTGCTTCTATGCTTTCTTGCCGCACTATTTCTTTTGATTGTGATCCCTGACAGCCGCATACCAATTCTGATTTTGATTCTGCTAATTCACTGATTACATAACTCATTCCAATTTCATTTAGATAATCTATAGCTTGGCTAAAATATTCATGCTCACCATGATCTCTTAAATGATTCAAATGTGCTTTGATCACTTCTTCCCCCCCTTTTACAATAGTTTCCATCACTAATCTTTCATTGTAAGGAGCAGCTTCTCTCATTTCAATTGTTATAGCTCCTTGAGGACAGTATCCAAGACACGCACCAAGTCCATCACAAAAAAGATCGCTTATTAATCTTGCCTTTCCGTCAATAATTTGTATTGCACCTTCAGCGCAAGCCGGCACGCAATCACCGCAGCCATCGCATAATTGTTCATCTATGTTAACTATTTCTCTTATCATTATTAATCCTCTGTAATTGAATTTAAGTATATTTTTTTTGAAACTAAAAATCTTTCTTTAAAAATTTGGATTTTCCTATTAACAATGGCACAATTGACCAAATAGTAAGGGAACTCAATGAGAGAATAATTCCCCATTCAGTATTAAAAAATTTTTGAAATACAGCACCAGTATAGCCCATCAAAGCAGCAACATCTAATTTTAAAATTATTAATATCCTTGCTAAATCAATTGGATTAAAAAATAAAAACCCAATTAGCATTTTTTCTAAAGGATAATCTTGAAAAAACTCAATTATTAACAAAAGCATACCGTCGTATAAAACTGCGAAACACAACCAAATAAAAATTGATAGTCCTAATCCAAGAATTCGGTTTTCGTTTACTATTGAAATTAAGAATGCAATAGAAACAAAAATAATTGTTTGGAAAACTCCAGATGTAAATAAATAAACAATCACCGCTATGTGTTCTAACCAATTTTTTCCCGAAAGAATCAGAGGAATACTAATTCCGATAACAAAACTAAATGCCAAAGGAATTACAAGCCCAAGGTATAATCCAAAATAAAGCACTGTTCTTTTTATCGGTTGCGAAAGCATTAATACTACATAATCTTTGTTGTTATAAAGGTATATTGTGCCAAAAATTATTGACACCATCGGAATTATTATTAAAGTAATATTCATCAGGCTAACAAGAACCTTTGGAATATTATTAGAGAAAGAAATTAACCCATAACTAGTCAGTAAAAAAAACAATGTATAAATAATTAGCCACATGCTTCGGGAAATATCATGAATTTGATAACGTATTATTTTCGCTAATATATTCACATTAATCACCTTTCATTATCGAAGCAATTGCTCGCTCAAGATTATGTTTGCTGGTTGAATTAATAAGTTCTTCTATTGTGCCATTAAAACGAATTTGTCCTTCCAACAAAAAAATAACTTCCTTTGCTAATTCTTCCAGCTCGCTTAATATATGCGAAGTGAAAATTATTGTTTTCCCCCTTTTATTTTCGCTAACAATTTTATCTTTTAAAATGCTGCTGGAAACGGGGTCTAAACCCGCTGTAGGTTCGTCAAGTATTAAAATTTCCGGATTAAATAAAAATGCAATTGCAGCATTTACTTTTTGTTTTGTTCCGCCCGAAAGATTTTTTAGTCTCTTGTTTTTTTCTTTTTCAAGTTTAAATAGATTTATTAACTCTTCATCATAGTCAACAAAACCTTCTCGCAAATTTTTTATCATACTAAAGATCTCCTGAACCGCAAGATTATCCGGAAATGATGCAACTTGCGGCATATATCCTATTTTTGATCGATACTCGTGATTGCCATTTAACCTTTCTTTGTTTATTGTTATCGAACCGGACGAGGGTTTTACTAATCCAAGTATTGATTTAATAAGCGTTGTTTTTCCTGATGCATTTGGACCAACTAAATAAGTTATAGAGCCTTGCTGAATCTTAACCGAAAGATTCTTTATTGCTTCTAAAGCACCAAAATTTTTCGAAAGGTTACTTATTTCAATCATTATATTCTCTTCATCTTTGGATTGTTGTCTAACAAAGCTTCCGGCGTGAACGTTGGAAACACTGTCTCCGCAATATTTACAATTTCTATGAATAGACTTCTGATAAGAATCAAAGAGGGTCTTATTCTTTCACTTATAAATGAAAATAACTTAACTGGTCTAAAAGGAACATCTCCTATTCCGTCTTTATTTAAATCGTATCCTTTATATTCCGACCAATGATTACCGTCAAAATAATTATAATTTTTTGTGCTGTTTGTGGCAATATCGAATGAGTTGCTGATAAAATTGTTTTCACTAAATTTATTTTCCATTGAATTTGACATCAAACGTACCGCCCATCCGTTTTCTATTAAATCATTTTTTGTAAAAGTTATTCTATTGCAGCCTTCAAAATAGATTCCACATGAATTTTTATAAAAAATGTTATTTGAAATTTTGCTATCGTAAATATCTTTTAGAAGTAATCCGTAAGAGGCACTGCCCCAATTTTTTTCGAATCGGTTATTTTTCATTTCGACGTTATGAGAATACATTACTGCAGCGCCGGCGCCATTAATCTGGAAATGATTATTGGAATAACTGCAGCTGTCAGAAAACATAAAGTGAAGTCCGTATCTTATATTCTTTTCTGCAAAATTATTATGGATATTGCTGTTGCGCACAAATTCCATATAAATGCCATCGCGGTGACCTCGAATCGTATTGTTCTTGATGATAATATTTTTACAGTACCAAAGATGGATTCCATTTCCAGATTGTGTTTCTTTTTTATGATTTGCTGATATTATATTCCCGTCAATTATACAATTCTGGGATTTAGCAAGATATATTCCAAAGAAATTGTTTTCGAATTTGTTAGATGAGATAACACAATTTTTTACGTTGTTAAGTTTAATTGCTGCATTATCCTTTATGTAATTCAAGCCAGCCTCACGAAATACGAGTCCCGTAATTTTCACATTATTCGCTTCCACCAAGAATATTTCGTATTTACCGTCGCCAGAAATTATTGGATTATTAATCCCAACAATTGTTATAGATTTGCGAATTGCAATTGGTCCTTCTTTATAAATACCCGAAGCAATTAAAAGAGTGTCGCCATTTACGGCAAATAATAATGCGGCTGTAATGGTTTTTACTTTATGATTTGATCCAACTTTAATTGCTTTTGTATATAAGTTTGATTGGAAGAAAATCAGAATAAGTGTAATTAATAATGCAATATTTTTAGTCCCATTCCTTTTTAACATAAGATAAAACCTGATTCCAGCTCATTTCCTCTCCGCCATAATCGGCAATTATTTTTTCCAAAGAACTCTTTTCTCTTACCGCGCATAAATTCAACCCCATTGGACTTTTCAAATTATCGCTGTGCAAAAAGATTGCCTCATCAACTTCAATTAATTTGGATGGTTCGGTTAAATTTGTAACCCACATCGAATGAATTATTTCAGCATCTTGTTTCGATGAATAATCAGCAAGACATTCTATTGAATCGAATTTTAAAATTTTTGCCTTGTTAGTAATAAGCTCTGATCCAAACTTATTTTCTGTAATTGTCATTTTACAATTTTCACAAATATCCTCTCCGTAAGCAATTGGCTCTGGAGATTTCTGACAAGAAAATATCAATAGAGTAATTAAAAAAAAGTAAAATATTTTAATAGTTTTTTTATGCATGTTATTTCTCACTTATTTTTTCGGTCATAATAAATTGCTAAAGAAGAGAGAACAACAGAAATTCCTATAAAAATACCGCCGATTCCGGGCAGTGAAACTGCATTCATATTTAATAATTTTTTTGATCCAATTAATGGAGGCTGGTAAACCATACCTGGGACTTTAATTGCAGCATTCGGGTTTAAATTATGCCCATAGTCATATTCCCACAGATAGAAATCGTATAAGCCAACGCCAAGGGTAATTAAAAGTAAAACCAACCAAACAACCACCAATTTCTTTCTTTTTAATAATGTTATTAATAATCCCAAAAGCACAAAGCCAATAATTATATACGGCATTATTTTTAATTCTTTGATTGCATCAGGTTGGATTTCTTTCATCCCTATATAGTGATTTAGCTTATTAATATTATGAAGATCAAATTCATTCAATCCAGTAATTTGATTTATCCAAATTCTTAATCCAATTCCTTCCGGATATTGTGGCGCATGCAAATCAATATTCCAGATTGGGAATAAAAATGTACTAAGCAGTAGTATCGATGCTACAAACATTAATATTCTTGATTTCACAGTCATCATTTCTTCACCCTTATCCAAATACAATATTTAAAAAATTGGACTGCCGATTAATTTTCGACAGCCCAAAAAGTTTACTAATTGAATGACAATGGAACATTACTTCCCGATGGCGAGACTCTTACATAACCAGACATTTCTTGATGCAGAGCCGAACAAAAATCAGTACAATAAAATGGATAAACTCCAGCTTTTAATGGATTCCAGACTATTGTTTTTGTTTGCCCCGGCATAATTAACAATTCTCCATTTTGTAATCCTTTAATTGCAAATCCATGTGGAATATCCCAGTCTTGTTCCAAATTTGTTATATGAAAATAGACTTTATCGCCCACACGTATTCCCTCAATGTTGTCCGGCTTGAAGTGAGTTCTGGTTGTTGTCATGTACACGCGGACTTCATTTCCTTTTCGTTCAACTCTTGTTTCTTTTTCGCTTTTTACTCCGTGTGGGTGATTGTTTTTCTCAAGCTCAAAGAATTTCTTAGAGTTCTTTGCCAATACTTCTGCTGGAATTCCTTGAGCATAATGCGGCTCACCAACTGTTGGGAAATCTAATAGCAGTTTCATTTTATCACCGCTTATATCAATTAACTGAGCGGATTGTGTTAATTCCGGACCAGTTGGAAGATATCTATCCTTTGTTATTTTGTTTAATGCAATAACATATTTGCCCCAAGGTTTTTTAGTATCTCCGCCAGGAATTGAAAGGTGACCAATTGAATAATATGTTGGAATTCTGTCTACTACTTCCCATGTTCCTAATTTCCATTTTACGATTTCAGAGGAAATGAATGCTGATGTATATGCGTATCCATCTCCGTCAAATTCTGTATGCAAAGGACCTAATCCGGGATCTTCAACTTCACCAGCGATAATAGATTCATATTTTAAAATTGGAATCCCGCCAACATCACCAATAAAATCTTTACTCTCAATTGCTTGTTGCATTTTTGAAAATGAATGAATGGGGATTACGGCAGCTAATTTACCGCCGGCCACAATGTATTCCCCCGATGGGTCAACATCTACACCGTGCGGTGATTTTGGTGTTGGTAGGTAATAAATCAATCCCGGACATTCTTGAGGACTTAAAATCAAAACTTTAGAATTTTTTTCTGAAAACGCATGTTGTTTTTCCTCATCAAAATAATTTCTATAATATTCTGCACTTAAAGATTTTGCTTTTCCTTCTGCAACGAATTTTTCAGCAGCCTTCCAATTTACAGCGGCAATAAAATCTTTATCACTTTGTGAAGCATTCACTTCCAATAATGTATTTGCTTCTTCTGTATTATAAGATGTAAAAAATGCCCATCCATGTGAAGGTCCTTTTCCGGCATGTGCTAAATCATAATTAAATCCTGGTACAAGAATTTGAAAAGCTAAATTCATCTTCCCCGAGGATTCAACTTTAATAAATGAAATCGTTCCTTTGAAATTTTCTTTGTAAGATGAAATTGAAACATCTCTGTCAGGAATAGGAACGCTGAAACGGGTTGATGCAACCACATACTCTGTATTCTCGGTTAGAAATGGAGAACCGTGATTTCCGCCAGAGTTTGGAATTTCAATGATTTCATTTGTTTCAAATGTTTTTAAATCTATTCTTGCTACACGAGGAGTGTTGTTGGCATTAATAAACAACCATCTTCCATCTGCCACTCCTTCGGTCTGGGATATTTTTGGATGATGTGCATCATCCCAAGGAATAAAACCATGTGATGTCATCAACATCGGTTTTGTTTCTTCTGAATATCCATAACCAGTTTCCGGATGCTGCGAGAAAACGCTGAGTTGTTTAAATAATCTTCCTGATGGAAGGCCATATACACCAACTTGACCGCTAAACCCACCCGAAGTAAAAAAGTAAAAATCATCATGCGTTCCGGGCGCAACATAAACTTGGTTTGCTGCATCCCCAAAACCGTTATTTGAATCTGAACAATTATATAGCACAGCAGAAAAAATTACCAATACTATTAGAGAAACTAGAATTTTTTTGTTTTTCATTTTGCCTCCTTATTATTTATTGTTTACTGAACGAAGATATTCTAAGATTGCTCGTGTTTCTTCTTGTGTTACATTTTGAAAAGTCATTTTATTAGCATACTGTACTAATAATTTTTTTGCTTCGGGATGCTTCATTGCCATTTCTTCTGGATTTAAAATTTGATTCATTATATATTCTGACGATCTTCTTGTAGTTACATCTCGTAGCGCTGGTCCGGTATAACGCTCATCAAGTTTATGGCATTGCGTACATTTAATTGTAAACACTTGCTCACCCGATTTTGCTTTCGACATATTTAATTCACTCAGCTGAATTTTTTCTTTAATTGGCCCAATACCATTTTCATATTCCCAAAGTGTGAGTCCAAATTTTGCAGCCAACTTTTCTTTGGCTGAATCAGAGCTTCCGCTTTCATTTTTACCCTCGCCGCAAGCCCAAATAAGTAAGGTGATAATTGTTATTGTGATTAAATATTTTTTCATTTATTCTCCTTAGGTTTTTATAATTTATTTATAGTAAACATGAGAAACTGCCAACTGTATACTCTTTGATAAGAGCTTTAAACTTTTCATTAAAAGAATTCCACTCATTGCATAGTCTGCAATTTTCTCCCTTACAAGATTTATTGATTTGAAAAAGACAAACTTGATCATCAAATGAGTTCCCTAATGATGTAAATAGATCAGAAATTTTTATTTCATATGGATCTTGTGATAAACCAAAACCTCCGCCTTTTCCTTTACGCGATTCTACATAACCATATTTTGTAAGTGATTGCAAAATTTTAGAGGTAAATTCTTTTGGAATTTCTAGCTCTTCAGAAATTTGAGCTGCAGATGTAATTGAGTGCATACCACGGTTTGAGAGATAAATAAGAGCCTTCAGCCCATATTTTACTTTAATATTAATCATTAATTCGGATTTAATGTTCCGATTAAATCTAAGCACATTTTAGTTTTTTGTCAAGTTAAAAGAAAACCAGGCCATTATTATCTTTTTTAATCCTTGTACACTAATTTTCTTGGAAAAATAAAGGAAAAAGAATATTTTTGAAACGGATTTTATAATCTGAATTGAAACGAAAGAACCTTTATGATCGAAAAGAAAAGAATTGAGAAAAATTCCGAAAAACCGATACAAAGGTATCGATTTATTATTCAATTAATTTTTGCATTGATTTGTATTTGGATTGGAGTTGAATTTTCCTTCTTCGTAAAATCACTTGAAGTGGGAGATACAAATTTTATTTCCACCCGACCGGCTGGGGTCGAAGCATTTTTACCTATCAGTTCTTTAATGAGTGTATATTACTTTTTACTTACAGGGGATATCCACGCAGCACATCCAGCCGGTTTTTTTATCTTTCTAGCTATAGTTGGTGTATCGTTCGTTGTAGGAAAATCATTTTGCAGCTGGATATGTCCGATTGGTTTATTATCAGAAGTAGTTGGCGACTTTGGTGAAAAGTTTTATAAGAAAATTTTTAAGAGAAGAGTAAAACTACCCGGTTATTTGGATTACCCTTTACGTTCATTGAAATATTTACTCTTAGCATTTTTTGTTTACTCAATATTCTTTTCCATGACTACAGCAGCATTAAAATATTTTTTGGATAGTTCTTACAATAAAATATCTGATATAAAAATGTATTACTTCTTTGCAGAAATTAGTCAATTTTCTTTGATTGTAATTTCAATACTATTTTTTCTCTCCATTTATATAAGATATTTTTGGTGCAGATATTTATGTCCTTACGGAGCGCTTCTAGGATTGATTTCATTTTTAAGTCCAACAAAAATAAAACGTAATGTGAGCAAATGTGTTGATTGTGCGCTTTGTGCTAAAGCATGCCCGTCATTTATAAAAGTTGATAAGGTTGTAACGGTTCGATCTGATGAATGCACTAGCTGTTATAATTGTATTGATGTATGTCCGGTTGCAAATACTCTTGATGTAAATACTAAAGTTGTTGAAAAAAAAGTATCCAAAAAATCACTTATTTTTGTAATAGTCCTTATTTATGTTGGTATAACAAGTATTGGAATTTTTACTGGCAACTGGCAGTCAAATATCTCAAGTCAAGAGTACATTGAGCTTCATCAAAATAGAAACTCATTTGGTCATCCAAGATCTTCATCGGAAATTGAAGAACTAAATAATATATCTGAGCCCGGAGAATAAAATGGTAAAAGATATTAAGAAATTTCAAAAAGCAATTAATGTGATTAAACCACCTAGAAACTGGAGATTTCAAGTATTTGTTATAGTAGGAATATTTGTTGGGTTGATTTTTTACATTTTCCACATTTCCAATGCTGTGTCATATTTATCAGACAAACCCGAAGCATGTATTAATTGTCATGTAATGACTTCAGAGTATGCGACTTGGCAAAGAGGGAGTCACGGGAAGGTTGCTAATTGTAATGATTGTCACGTTCCGCAAGATAATTTTCTAAGAAAATATCTATTTAAAGCAAGCGATGGTCTAAGACATGCAACTATGTTTACATTAAGAATGGAACCGCAAGTTATAAGAATTAAGCAAGCCGGTAAAAATGCAGTGCAAGAAAATTGTATTCGATGTCATGAGAAACAGCTCCATCCAGTTTCTTATAGAAAGGTTAATTACAGAAGCATTGCTGAACAGCATGAAGGAAAATATTGTTGGGACTGTCACAGAGAAACTCCACATGGAAAAGTTAAAGGATTATCTTCCACACCAATAGCTAAAGTGCCAAAAATGAAATCTGCAATTCCCGAATGGATTAACAACTGAAATAAAATCAAAAATAATAAACGAAGGTCAACAATATGAAACCAATTAATGAATTAATCAAAGAAAAACCATGGGTTGGATGGGTTCTGTTTTTACTAACAATAGTGATAGTGTTTCTATTAGGGCTACTTGCATCGTCAATAGTTGAAAGGAGAGGAGAATCATTTACATTACAAACAGTAAAGCCTATTTCCGACTGGGAGCCACGAAATGAAATTTGGGGAGAAAATTATCCAAGAGAGTATGAATCATACCGCAAAACACTAGATAGTGATTTTGCAAGCAAGCATGGCGGGTCATCAATGACAGATTATCTTGAGAAATATCCAGAATTAGTAATACTATGGGCTGGTTATGGCTTTTCAAGAGATTATAATCAAGGACGAGGACATGCAAATGCAATTACTGATACAAGAAATACTTTAAGGACTGGAGGGGCCAAACAAAGCCCTATGCCGTCAACGTGCTGGACATGTAAAAGCACAGATGTTCCAAGGGTAATGGGACAAAAAGGAGTTGCCGGTTATTACAGCGGAACCTGGAAAGATTTTGGACACGAAATTGTTAATCCGATTGGATGCCAAGATTGCCATGATCCGAAGACGATGGACTTAAGAATTACAAGACCGGCTCTTGTAGAAGCATTTGAAAGACAAGGAAAAAGTATAAATGATTTTTCACACAACGAAATGCGTTCATTGGTTTGCGCACAATGCCACGTTGAATATTATTTTAATGCAAAAAAAGTTGAAGGTGCGAAATATTTGACTTTTCCCTGGGATAATGGTTTTACTACGGAGGATATGGAAAAATACTATGATGATATAGAATTTTCTGATTGGACACATGCTTTGAGCAAAGCACCGATGATAAAAGCACAACATCCAGACTATGAAATGTTCATGACCGGAATTCATGCAAAGAGAGGGGTTTCATGTTCCGATTGTCATATGCCGTACAAATCTGAAGGCGGAGTAAAGTTCACAGATCATCATATACAGAGTCCATTAGCAAATGTTGAAAATTCATGCGCAGTTTGTCATCGAGAAAAAACAGAAACGTTAATTAGAGATGTACAATTCACTCAGGATAGAGTTGAGGAGACAAGAAGAATTGCAGAAAAAGGGATTGCAAAAGCACATATGGAGGCAAAGACCGCTTGGGATAAGGGCGCAACTGAGTCAGAAATGAAACCAATTTTAAAATTGATCCGACATGCTCAGTGGAGATGGGATTATGTGGCGGCGACAAACGGACTTGGTTTTCATGCACCAGTAGAAGCTTTTAGAGTATTGGGAACAGCAATTCAAAAAGCAGAAGAAGCTAGAAGAGAATTAGCTATAGTATTAGTTAAGAAAGGTGTAAAATATCCGATTGCATTTCCAGATATTTCAACTAAGGAGAAGGCTCAGAGATACATTGGTCTTGATATGACAGAATTAAGAGCAGATAAAAAAGATTTGATTGATAATGTAATTCCCGAATGGGATAAAAAAGCAAAAGAGAGACAAGGCACATTAATAAAGTATTAAAAAGAATTTTTGATTGGAGACAAAAATGAAAAAAAATTTTTTATTGATTTTAACAATACTAACGATAACAACAGCATTATCATTTGCTCAAGAAACATTTAAGTTATCAGCTCAAGTAAGACCGAGATTTGAATTCGATAAAAAAGGATTCAATAATAATTTCAAAGCCAAAACTTATACATCTTTAAGAACACGACTTGGTGTATCTTTCATGCCGCTAAAAGATGTAAGCGGATTTATTCAAGTTCAAGATTCAAGAGTATTTGGAGAAGTAGCAAACACATTGTCAAATTTTAAGAATGTTGATCTTCATCAAGCATACTTCAAAATAGAAAACCTATTTGCTCTTCCGATTGACCTTAAAATTGGAAGAATGGAATTAGCATATGGACCGGAGAGATTAATTGGCGCTGTAAATTGGAGCAATGTTGGTCGTAGTTTTGAAGGCGCTGTTCTTACAATCAATGGAGAAAAATTCAAAGCAGATATTTTCGACTTACAAGAATTCGAAAGATTTAATTATGGCGATTCTTTGGATCAACAAATTCTCGGAATTTATACAGACCTTGTGCTAATTAAAGCATATAAAATTCAGCCGTTTATAATTTGGCAGCGAGGAGTACCCACAGATTTGTTAAACAGATTTACTTTGGGGTTTTATGTTAAGGGGGATTTGGACCAATTAACACACGAAACAGAATTTGCATATCAACTTGGAGAAATTACTTCTTCTGGAATTAAACAAGACGTTAATGCATACATGTTTGCATTCAATGCAAATTATAATTTTGAAAGTACAGCTCAACCTTCTCTAGGCGTTGGAATTGATTACATAAGCGGAGATGAAACTCCTACCGACAAAAAATACAAATCATTTAACACCCTTTACGCAACCGGTCATAAATATTTTGGATACATGGATTATTTTATTAATCTTCCAATAGATACATACGGGCTTGGAGTTACAGATTTAATTGGAAGGTTTTCGATTTCGCCAGTTGAAAAACTTAGAGCATCGGCACATTTTCATATTTTTCTAGCAAATGGAAATTACAAACTAAAAACCGGCTCAACATCAAAAGAGTTTGGTTCAGAGCTGGATTTACTACTCAACTATAAATATAATAGTAATGTGACATTTGAGGGAGGATTTTCATTCTTTTCCCCAGGCGAAATATTTAAAGAGAGACGCGGTAAAGATATTGCAACTTGGGTGTATCTGATGGCAGTTGTAAATCTCTGATGAACTTTATTAGAGAAATATTTTAAGAGGGATGCATGTGCATCCCTTTTATTTACCCATTGAAAAATAAAAACATGTCGAAATCAATATGATAAAAGCAATATTCTGGGATAATGATGGAATTTTAGTTGATACTGAAAAACTTTACTACAAGTCATGTAAAATTACGTTTGATAAAATTGGTATCGAAATAAATGAAGATATTTATAGAGAGTATTTCCTAAAAAAATCTTATGGCACATGGCACTTAGCAAAGGAACAAGGATTTAGTGATAAAGATATTTCAGAAATGCGAAACGAAAGAAATAAGGTTTACAGTCAGCTTTTAAAAGATAATATTGAGATAATAGATGGTGTAGATAATGTGCTCAAATTATTATTTGGAAAAATTAAAATGGGCGTAGTCACCAGTTCTCGAAGGGATCATTTCGAAATAATTCATCAGCAAACACAATTTTTGAAATATTTCGATTTTGTTGTTACAAGCGACGATTGCAAAAAAGTGAAACCAGATCCCGAACCTTACTTAAAAGCACTTCAGCTTTCAGGGTTTGATAAAAATAACTGTATTGTGGTTGAAGATTCTGAAAGAGGCTTGCGCTCTGCCTTAGATGCCGGTTTAAAATGCATCATAATTCCAACTGAGTTAACTAAATATTTTGATTTCACTGGTGCAGAAAAAATATTAAAAGATATAAGCGAACTGCCATCAATTATTTTAGAAGCCTAACTTAGATTTAATAGGATTTCCCTATTATCAACAAATAAAATTTTCTATTTTTAGCCACACAAAACATTAATTCGAATATGAAAATCAATTTGTTGTTTCTAACCTTCCTTTTATTTTCAGTTAAAGCTGTAGCGCAATTCAACACCGATAATTTTGTTAATATTGATATGCAGCTATCCTCTAAAGAAATTATAAAATTATTTCCAAGTGAAAAGTGGGAAGAGAAAAAAAGCGAGAGGGGAAAATCGATAAGTTATTATAGTTGGCTGGAGCCGAATTCTATAAAGGTTAGTTTTTCGTTCGACATTCAAGATCAAATGAAAATGAAATCAATAAGCAATGGAAAACGAGATGAAGAATCTGCACAGAAATTTTTTACTCAGTTTAAGGAAATTGGTTTAAATTTATTTGGAAAAGAATTTGAATTAAAAAACATTTTCGGCACGGAAATTATTATTTGGAAAAATAATTCGACAAAAGACATTCTTTTAACTCTCAAGGATGAGCGCGCAGTTTTAATTGTGGCAAAGAAAGGAACAATACCAATGATTTAATTAATCTGGAGTAGTTATGCATGACGTAAATTCCAAGTACGGATACATTTCTATTGCTAGTAGTATTACACAAATTTCTCCTAATGATATTGCCGCAGACATTCAAACCGAACTTTTTCATCATTCGCTAGAGCACCTAACTGAAGACGATATTTTGGCAGATATTCCAATAGTATTTTTAGTACTGACCGGCGGAACCGAGCAAAAAATTCTAGGCTTGTGGCAAAAAAGAAGGGAAAAATTTGGCAACGAACCGATTTTCCTTTTAGCACATCCCGGCAATAATTCTTTACCGGCTGCTTTGGAAGTTCTTGCACGCATTCACCAAGAAAATGTAAAAGGGAAAATTATTTACTTAGATACTAATTCGAATAAAGATTGCTGGAAAGATTTAGATCAGTTACTAAAACATTATCAAGTTTATTATCAATTTAAAAGAACAAGAGTTGGTTTGATTGGCAGTCCATCAGACTGGCTTGTTGCAAGCCAGCTAGATTTTAATCAATTATCCGTAATCTGGGGCGCAGCAATTGAGCAGATTGAACTAGAAGAATTGAAAACGAAAATAGCAAATGTCACGGATGAAGAAATTGAAGATGTTCATTACACATTTTTGAAAAATGCTTCAGAAATTAAAGAGCCGAAGAAAAAAGAATTAAAGCAAGTTGTAAAAGTTTATGCTGCGCTTAAAAAATTAGTTGAAGAAAAAAATTTACAAGCAGTTTCTGTCCGATGTTTTGATCTTGTTACGGATCTTAACACCACCGGATGTTTTGCATTAGCGAAGCTAAACGATGATGGAATTACAGCCGGATGCGAAGGAGATATAGTTTCTACCATTGGAATGATTTGGGCAAATTATTTAACCAATCAAACTGTTTGGATGGCAAATCCAGCTAAAGTAGATGAACAAAACAATTCAATTTTATTAGCTCATTGTACGGTCCCGATTGGAATGACAGAGAAATACAAACTCCGCACACATTTTGAATCTGGGCTTGGAGTTGGTATTCAAGGAGAATTTTCAAAAGGGAAGGCTACAGTATTTAGGCTTGGCGGAAAGAACATGAATAAAATTTGGATTTCTAACGCAGAAATACTTCAATCTACAGACGAAGAAAATCTATGCAGAACTCAACTTCTTGTAAAGCTTCATGGAAGCGCAAAGGCTTCCGATTTATTAACAGAACCATTAGGGAATCACCTTCTTCTCATGAGAGGGACATACTCAAAAGAAATGCTTCAATGGTGGGAGATGTTTATTAACTAGTAATGAAATGTTTATTCAAATATTTAATCTTTACTCTGCTATTTAATATCGGAACTACATTTGCACAAGATAAAGAATATTCAATCAATGGTTGGGTAAATGCTGGAATAGGAATTAGTTATGCAAAAATTTATGAGTCTGGAATAGGAGTAAACATAAATGGCAGCATTACGATTGATAAAGTTGTGGCAACACTTAGATACAGTGGAGGTGGTGAAATCTTAGGAAGTGGATATGATGAATTTGGTTTATTAGCCGGCTATATTTTCAAAATGAAAGATTCACATGCATTGATTTCTGGAGGGTTTGCTGAAGCTACATTGTATGAATCAAAAGGACTTTTTTCAAAAGGAACAGAAAAAAAATTAAGGTCGTTTATTGGAGAATTTCAATATTGCTATAACATATGGAATTTTTTAGGTGTAGGTTTTATTCTTCATTGTAACTTAAACAATTCTCTGAATGCCTTTGGAATAAATCTCAATTTGTTTTTAGGAAGTTTAAACCTGGAATGAGATGTGAATTCCCCAAAATTAACTATCCAATAGACTATCTACAATTTTAACAGCTTCATATGCATCTTTTCCATAACCAAATGCACCGATTTCATCGGCGTATTTTTTATTTATTGGTGCACCGCCTACAATAAACGGCAAGTTTATGTTTTTGTTTTTAAAATGATCAATAACCGGCTTCATATTTACCATTGTTGTGGTTAAGAGTGCGGATATGCCGATTACATTCGGTTTGTGGATTTCATATTCCTGAAGAAATTTATTTTCGTCGCATCCAATTCCAATATCAACAACCTCATAGCTGCCGCCTTGAAGCATAGTAGCAACAATATTTTTTCCAATATCGTGTACATCGCCTTTTACAGTTCCAATTAAAATTTTTCCTTTTGACTTGATATTTCCTTTTATCATTAATGGCTCTAAAATTTTCATTGCTGTTTTCATTGCCCTTGCAGAAACAAGAACTTGCGGAACAAAAATAATATTATCACGAAACCGCTGACCAACAACGTCCATTCCCTTCATCAATGATTCTTTTAAAATGGTATCTGCATCAACATTATTCTCAACTAATTCTGTAGTAATTTTTTGAGCATCTAAATGTTTGCCGGAAATAATAAACTGTGCTAATTCAGATAGTTTATGTTCAAGGTTCATTATAAGCTCGGATTAGTTTTTAAATTTGGATAGTATACTAAAATATAAAGAATCATCATAAGGAACGGCTCCTTTAATTTTACATATCTCTCCAGCGAACTCATTAGAAAGCTTGTTTATTTTCTCAATATTCCAATTGTCCAAATAACCAATACACATCACTGCAGAAAAAGCATCGCCGGCTCCCAGTGTATCAATCACTTCAGCTTTTGGCGCCAAGTATTCGTGGGTTGAATTAAGATCATACATTGTTGAGCCATTCTCTCCGCGAGTTATACATAGCAGTTCTATTTTAAATCTTTTCATTAGTGTATAAACCGCGTCTTCAAGATTTTTGTTCAGTGAAAAAATATTACACAGTTGATCAAATTCTTCCTCGTTCATTTTTAATACATTACTAACTGAAAGCGATTTTTCAATCATTTCCTTTGTGAAGAATGAATGACGAAGATTAAGATCGCAAAAATATTTTATATTGTATTTGAATAGAGATTGAATGGTATCGCGCGTTGTTTCGTTCCTTTGAGAAAATGTTCCGAAATATAAAAGGTCAGTTTCATGTTCTATTATATTTATGTCGGCCCCATCAAGCTCAAGATAATCACAGCATGTTTCGGATTTCATTTTAAAGCTTGGAATTTTATTCTCATTAAGACTTACATTCACAATTCCAGTAGGATATTTTTTGTTTACATGGATATTTTTAGTTGGAAAGTTAATTTTGTTCAAATAGGCAAGGATTTCATTTCCCAAAGGATCGTTTCCAACACTGGAAATAAAATTCGCAGTGCCCAATAATTTCCAGATGTGATAAATAAAATTAAATGGGGCACCGCCCAATCTTTTTTGATCAGGATAAATATCCCAAAGAAACTCGCCAATTGAAGTGACCTTAAATTTTTGCATTTCTTTTTTTGATTTGAACTAAAACAGTACCAACTGCGGCGAGCAGCATACCAAACCCTTCTTGCAGTGTAATTGATTCTCCAAGGAAAATCCAAGCAAGAATTGCTATTTGAATAAGCATAGTTCCATTAATTATGCTCGATTCCATAGCAGTCAATTTACGGAGAGATAGATTCCAAAGCGTGAAAGCAAGTGCTGTGTTAATTATTGCAAGCCATAATAAATAGAGGATATTTATAAAACAAATTGGAGGCAAACCTTGAATTGAAATTCCAGCAATTAATAAAATTACAGCACCGACACCCATACTAATCACAGTTACAACAATTGGATGAAGTTTAGAATCTCTATTAATATCTCTTCCTAAAATTGCGGAAGCGGAATTAGCAAATACTCCTATTGTCATTACAATCAATCCGGTTATTTGATTTCCAGACAAATCAACCGGGAAGAAATAAACAAGAATTCCAAGAACGAACAATATAGTTCCAAGCCATTGACGAAATGAAGGAATTTCGGAAAGTAATAATATTCCTAAAACAGCAACAATTATTGGGGTGAAGTTTAACCACAAACTTACCGTGACAGACGGAAGCAGTGATAATCCAATAAATTGTGTTCCTTGCGTTGCGGTATAAAAAACAATTCCGAGTGAGATTAATTTTACCCAGCCCTTTTTGTCAATCGATTTTATCTCATAAATTTTTTCTTGTGTAAGAATGAATGGAAACAAACAGATGAATGCAATAAAATATCTTAACCCGGCAAAAATTAAAGGAGGAATCTCTTTCAATCCTAATTTTATTATCACAAAAGAAGTTGACCATAGAAAGGTAACAAGTAGGGCAATTAAAACAGCAGCAGTCCTTGAAATTTTGAAATCGCGAATAATTTACTCCATATTATTTATCTAAAAAAAGTTTTATTGCATAAAGAAAGAGAAAAACAGCAAATATTTTTTTAAGAGTTGCTTCCGGAAGTTCCAAAGCATAAAGCGATGAAAGATAACTTCCAATTACAAAAGTGATGACCATAATTCCAACTGCTTTTAAATTTATGTGTCCGGCATTGTAATAATTCATAACCGCAAGAATTCCGATTGGCAGCAAAAGCAACCCAAGCGAAGTTCCTTGAGCATCTTTTTGTGAGTATCCTAAAAATCCGACCAGCATAGGAATTACAACAATACCGCCTCCAATTCCAAGAACACCGCTTACTATACCAGCGGCTAGTCCAATTATTAATAAAATTATTATCTCTGTCATTGCGGGACCTTGTTATTTAAATTGTAGCACAAAACTTAATTTTTTATTAAATCCATCAAAACAGTTTCGTTTGGATCAATTACAAATTCAGAATTATTGGGAATAATTATTTCGCTTTTGGAAGTTGAAATATTTATTCGAGTAATTTTATCGCCGATTTTAATTTCAACAGGTAATTGAAACGGCAAGTTTTCCTCTACTTCCCACCATAAAGTTAATTTTTGAGAATCTTTCTGATAATGAAGTTTTGGAATTGAAGCATGTCTAAGATAAACCTCAAAAAACCAATTCAACTTTTGCTGAGATATTTTTTCTGCAATATCGATTAATTCTTCTGTTGTAGTAATTCTGCATTGAGAGCCATCTGTTGCTAATTCCATTTCAGGAGTTATATAAGCCCACCTTCGAAGTACCTTGAAAAAAACTTCATCGCCCAGATAAAAGCGGAGAGTATGTATAATCCATGCGCTTTTATAATAGACATCGAGCATGTATGATTCTCCGGCAGTCTTTTTACCGCGAGGTGCTACTGGTTTTTGATTAGAAAATCTCTTTATACTTTTTAAGTAGCTAATGTATTTATCTTTTCCAAAAACTTTTTCAAGATAAAGCGGCTGCATGTATGTTCCTAATCCTTCGTGAATCCAAAAGTCTGACCAGTCTTTAGCAGTAACTAAATTTCCCCACCACTCGTGAGAAAATTCATGATGGTGAAGCCAATCAAATTCAAAATCTTTATGATTCTTCCAGCCGAAGCCATATGCAATCGCTGTTTGATGTTCCATTCCCAAGTGAGGAGTTTCTACAACTGAATATTTATCAGCTCGAAATGGATATGGACCAATTAATTCTTCCATTATTTTCATGTGCTGAATAAATTGCAGCGAGTGTGTTTTTGCCTTTTCATAATTTTCTGGCAGAGTCCAAATTGTAAATGGGAATTTATTGCCGGTTATACTTTTGAACTCATGCTCAATTGATTTATATGGACCAAGGTAAAACACAATATTGTAATTGTTAATTGGAGTGGATACCAACCAATTCCAAGTTTTAGTACTGTTAGAATTATGAATTGAAGAAATAAATTTTCCGCTTGCAACACAAATTAAATTATCGGGGACTGTAAACCTTAAAGAAACTGAATCGGGCTCATCACTTGGATGATCTTTGCACGGCAGCCAAATATCCGCACCGCCGCCTTGACATGTTAATGTCACCCAGTCCTCGCCATTATTAGTTTTTTGCCAAATAAAACCGTCATCCCACGGAGGGCGTTTTGGAGTGCGCGGCAATCCACTATAAGAAATTATTAGTGTGAATAATTGATTTGTGATTATTTCTTTAGGAAAGGAAATTTTTATTTTCCCTTGCTCATGAAAATAAATCAAGTTTCCACTCCCATTTAACCATTCTATTAAATCAAGATTTAAATTTTGATCGAGGTCAAGAATTATATCTCGAAAATTCTGAGTCGCTCGAGCTGTTATTGATACAGTTCCGCCAATAGCTTTTTCTGTAGGTATGATTGTTAAATCAACTTCATAAAATTTTACATCATAACAAGCTTGTTCCGGGATTAGTTTTCCGCCAGAATCTTGTGAACCGAACTGAGCAAATAATACGTTTGTAATTATTAGCAGAGAAGAGATAAATGTTTTCATAGCAAGTTTAATAAATGTTGTGTTCTAAAATAGAACTACTTGCATATTGATTCAACAATGCGGTTGAGAGCACGGCTTATTCAACAATATTTTTCTTTTTATAATACTTCCAGAAAAAGTACATTGGAAGTCCAGTTGCAACAAGTATTAAACCCATCATTGCATTTTCTGTATCAGATACTATTGAATTAACCAAAAAGAAAAACGCAAAGACAACAAAAATTATCGGAGTATAAGGATAACCCCAAACTTTATAAGGGCGTGGGTGATCCGGCATTTTTTTACGAAGCACAAACACACCATAAGCACCAAGAAGATAAAAAAGCCAGGATGCAAAAATTACATAATCAGTTATTGTATCAAAGGAACCGGACATCACTAATACACAAGACCAAATACCTTGTATTACAAGTGAAATGTGCGGAGTACCGAATCCGGGATGAACTTTTCCAAAACCTTTGAAAAATAAATTTGCTTTTGCCATTGCAAATGGAACACGTGCAGTTGCTAAAATACTTCCGTTCAATGCTCCGAATGTTGATACAATCACAACAAGAGAAATTATTGAGGCACCGCTATTTCCAAAAATTACTTCCGCGGCACTTGCTGCAACTAATGGAGAATCTGCCATTTGCCCCACCGGCAGAACATATAAATATGCAATATTTATTAAAACATAAACTCCGATTACAATTAATACTCCGTATGTAAGTCCAAGCGGAACGTTTCGCTGAGGGTCTTTAACTTCTCCCGAAACAAATGTTAAATTATTCCATGCATCATAAGCCCAGAATGCACCGGCAAATGATAATCCAATTAAACTAAAAAGATTTGTTAAGGTAGATTCCGGAATTGAAAAACCAGTATATACATTTGAAAAACTCCCGGAACCAAAGACTATTAAAAGAAAAGATATAAATACAATTGCAATTATTTTCAAGTAGGTTAATACTGTTTGAACAGTACCGCCAAACACTACCCCAATGTAATTAACAATTGTTAAAAAAATGATAGCAAGAATTGCAACTGCTTTGGTTCCAAAATCTATGAAGGGGTGGATATCACCAACAAGAGGAATATAAACTGTAAAATCTTGCCATGCTTGAGAAAGCTGAAGCAATTTAACAAAATAACCAATATATTCTGCAAAGACATATGCAATTGCAGCCTGACTCCCGGTTTGAATTACCGAAAGGATAGACCAACCATAAATGTATGAAGTAAAATCGCCATACATTTTCCTGAAATAAACATACTGACCGCCGGTTGCATCAAACATTCCAGCCATTTCGGCATTTACTAATGCACCAATTAAAGTAATTAACCCGGCAGCAATCCAAACTATAATTAGTAATTCTGGAGAGCCAAGTTGACCAGCCATAGTTGATGGTTTTCGAAATATACCAGAGCCAATCATCGAGCCAGCAACAAGCATTACGGCGGCAGTTAATCCTAGTCCTCTAATAAGGTCGGTCTTTTTATTCTTGTCGGTCATGATTTCTCGCAAAATTTGGGGCAAAATACACATAGAATTTCATTTCTCAAATCAATTTTTTAGAAAAAACTTGTTTTATTAACAGAGAGTCCAAAAAAATATTTTAGGAAATTGTTTATAATTTACAAAGTATCGTTATCTTGGTAGAGTAAATTCCTCGTCTGTTGTTCTTGTCATTTTAACAATCGAGTTGAACATAATTGTCCCTCGAAATAAGAATATCTAATTGGAGTTGATTTGTGGAAACTTACCTTTTCTTTGTAATTATATTATTTATCCTTGCCGCATCTGATTTAATAGTTGGCGTTGCAAATGATGCAGTAAATTTTTTGAATTCTGCTATTGGATCTAAAGTTGCGCCGCGCCACATTATTTTAGTTGTTGCAAGTTTGGGTGTTGTTGTTGGAACGTTATTTTCAAGTGGAATGATGGAAGTTGCTCGTTCCGGATTTTTTAATCCAACAATGCTCACACTTAACGAAGTAATGGTTATATTTTTAGCTGTTATGTTTACTGATGTTTTACTGCTCGATATTTTTAACACTTTTGGATTGCCAACTTCTACAACAGTTTCACTTGTGTCATCGCTCTTGGGTGGAAGTGTTATGATGGCATTAGTGAAATTAGGAAAATCCGGCAAAGGAATTGAATTTATCGGACAGTACATTAACACTGGAAGAGCATTAGGTATTTTTTCTGCAATTCTGTTGTCTGTTGTAGCTTCTTTTGCAGCTGGTTCGATTGTACAATATATCACTCGGCTTATTTTTACCTTCAATTATGAAAAAACTTTGAAGCGTTACGGTGCTATTTGGGGCTCGTTTGCTTTAACTTCTTTGACGTACTTTATAATTGTTAAGGGAGCTAAAGGAACAACATTTCTTTCATCTGAAATAATCGAATGGATTAAAGTCCACACTTGGTCAGTAATAGGAATTAATATAGTTGGTTGGACAATCATCCTTCAACTATTAATGTGGTTTACAAGAATTAATATTTTAAAACCAATAGTTCTCATCGGAACATTTTCTTTAGCGCTAGCATTTGCAGCAAATGATCTTGTTAATTTTATCGGTGTTCCGTTAGCTGGATTAAGTTCATTTCAAATTGCATCGGCAAGCAGTAATCCATTAGGGATTAAATTAGATGCGTTACTCGAACCAGCTAGAACGGATACACTCATATTAATTCTTGCCGGATTAATAATGGTTGGAACTCTTTGGTTCAATAAAAAAGCACGATCTGTTACAAAAACAGAAATTGGTTTAGGAAGACAATTTGAAGGTTACGAAAAATTTGAATCTTCCGGAGTTGCGCGTGGATTAGTAAGGATGTCTATGATGATTGGTCATTACGTTCAATCATTAGTTCCATTGAGAATTTATAGTTGGATTCAAAAAAGATTTGATATAACAAAAGCTGAATACAATAAATTAGACAAAAGCGAAAGACCAGCATTTGATTTTATGCGCGCAACAGTAAATCTAATGGTTGCGAGTAGTTTAATATCACTGGGTACTGCTTACAAGCTTCCTCTTTCTACAACATATGTTACTTTTATGGTTGCAATGTCAACTTCATTTTCTGATAAAGCATGGGGGAGAGAAAGCGCAGTTTATAGAGTAAGCGGAGTATTGACTGTTATATCTGGATGGTTCTTTACAGCATTTTTAGCTTTTACGAGTACTAGCATTCTTTCGCTTGGAATGTATTATGGCGGATTAATTGTAACTATTATAATAGTATTATTAGCCATTGTTCTTATTGCGAGGTCTAACTTTCTTCACACTAAGCGAGAGAAGAAAGTAGCAAAACTTGAATCTGCAATGATAGCTAGTGAAAAATCAGCAATTCTAGAAAATTTAGCTGATGATATTAAAAACTTTCTTGCATCTGCTCACAAAATCTATGATGATATTTTTTCCGGTCTTAGCAATGAAAGCAGAAAAAAACTGAAAAAGTCAGTAAAAACATCTAAAGAATTAGATGACAGCAGCTCTGTAATTATCGGCAAGATAATTCAAGGCGCACAAATATTAGATGGAATTGAAGCACATGAAGATTTAAATATCGGTAAGGCAATTTCATCGGTACGCGAGATTTCTGCTTCGATTGCTGATATAGCAAAAATGACGTATGAGCATGTGGATAATAATCACACTGGATTAGCAAAGGAACAAAAAGAAGATTTCAAACAATTAAGAAATCTTATTACTGCTCAATTCGACTTGGTTGCAAAAAAGTTTTCTAAAAAAGATTTATCGAAACTTGAAGACTTGGATGAAAAAATTCAAGAAATGAAAAAGTCGATTAAGAAATTAGATAAGAACCAAATTATGCATATTAAAAAAGGAACAGCTAAAGTAAGAGCGAATGTTTTGTTCCTTAATATTCTTTTTAAAACTGAAAATATTTCTAATAATGTTTCTGAGATAATTAATTTTAATAAAGAACTTATCAAATCCAAAGTCAAGAAATAATAGAACAACTTTTACTTCGGTCTGCCGAATCGTTTTCGGCAGACTGAACTGCCAGCCATTAAATTCAAATAATTCGTTTCAATTTATTAATCATTTTATTGTAATTTTGAGGGTTCTTTCATAAAGGATCATTTTGTTATGAAATTAAAGATGCCAAAACTTCATAATCAAATTTTAATTGCACTTCTCTTAGGAGCTTTATTCGGATCGTTTTTTAAGATTAATACACACAGACTCGTACTTAAATATGAAAAAGAAAAATTATTAATTGAGGAAAAAATTGAAAAATGGTCAAAGTTTGTTTTTATTAAACACGGTGAAACGATTGACTCCCTCACTTATGGCTCTGATCAACAATTAGAAATAATTGCTCAGTTTGCAAAGTTTAAAAAGAACAAACAAAAATATGAAGTAGTTGTTTTTAATTTTTTTAACAAAGAGCAACAAAAGCTCATTGAGGAAAATCAATATCAAAATGTTTTATTGATCGATAAAGAAGAGACTCTCGCTCAATCAATTAAATGGCTTGGCGATATTTTTATTCGTCTTTTGAATATGATAGCAGTTCCTCTCGTAGTTGCCTCATTAATAGTTGGGGCTGCAAGTCTTGGAGATATAAAAAAGTTTGCAAGAATCGGGTCCAAAACACTTTCCCTTTATATTGGCACTACTGCTATTGCCATCACATTCGGTTTGATTGCGGCTAACCTAGTTGCACCAGGCGAAATAATGAATGTAGAAACAAAAGAAAAATTAATGTCTGTCTATGATTCAGACGTTAGTTCACGCCTAGAGAACGAAGTTGGTTTTAGCATCTCAAACATGCTCGTTGAGTTAGTTCCCAAAAATCCATTTGGAGCGATAGCATCATCCGAAATGCTGCAAATAGTTTTTTTCTCGGTAATGCTTGGAATGGTACTGACTCTTATTAAGAAAGAAAAAGCTGAACCAGTTATTAATTTTTTTGATGGGCTTAGCGATGTGATGATTAAACTTGTTGATATTGTAATGTTAATTGCGCCAATCGGAGTTTTCGCATTGATTGCCGCTACTGTATCAGAATTTGGATTCGATATTCTTCAAACACTAATATGGTACTCATTAACTTTGATTGGCGGACTCCTTCTCCATACTTTTGGAACATATTCATTACTATTAAAAGTATTTTCTAAAATTAAAGTGATTGATTTTTTTAAAGCTATAAGAAGAGTTCAGGTAATTGGATTTACAACCAGCTCAAGCGTTGCAACGCTCCCCGTTAACATGGAAGTATGCCACGAAAGTTTAGGTATTTCAAAAAGTTTGACAAGCTTTGTTTTGCCATTAGGGGCAACAATTAATATGGACGGAACAGCAATGTATCAAGGAGTTGCCGCCATATTCATTGCACAAGTTTTTGGAATTGATCTCAATATAGGTCAACAGCTAACAATAATCTTAACAGCAGTTCTAGCTTCAATTGGTACGGCTCCAGTTCCCGGAGTTGGGATAATTATGTTAATAATTATTTTAAAAGCAGTTGGAATTCCGCAAGAAGGAATTGCACTCATAATGGGTGTAGATAGAATTTTAGACATGTGCAGAACAGCTACAAATGTTACTGGAGATGCTGCGGTATGTTGCGTAGTTGCATCGAGCGAAAATGAAATTGGAAAAATTAATTTAGATAATTAAATGAATAAACTTATATGAAAATAAAACTTCCAAAACTGCACAATCAAATTTTGATTGGATTAATACTTGGAGCCATCTTTGGCTCAATCTTCAAAGTAAACACACATCTGCTAATAATAAAAACCATTAAGAATAATCAATTAGTTGAATCATCTATTAAAAATTGGAAGAAAGTTACATTTTTAAAAATAGATGGACTCAAAGAAATATCTTTTGAATCGGATCAACAACTTGAGATTATTTCTCATTTCAAAAAACTAAAGCTGCAAGAAACAGACTTTGGTTTACAAGTTGAAACCGACAATGTAGAAAAATTTGAAAATGTTCTGTTTATCGGAAAAGAGGAAACAATTGCGCAATCAATCAAATGGATTGGCGATATTTTTATTCGGCTGCTAAATATGATCGCGGTTCCGCTTGTACTTGCTTCGTTAATTGTAGGTGCAGCAAGTCTTGGCGATATTAAAAAGTTTGCACGTATCGGCTCTAAAACCTTAGCATTTTATTTGATCACGACAGCAATTGCAATCGCAATTGGATTAATGATTGCAAATGTTATTCGACCGGGCGAAATAATGAATCCTGAAACTAAAGACAGATTGATGTCTGTATATCAGCCAGATTTGCAATCAAAATTGGAAAGCGAAGTCGGTTTTAGTGTTAAGGAAATGATAGTTGATCTTGTACCGCGTAATCCATTTGGCGCGATAGCAAATTCTCAAATGCTTCAAATTGTATTTTTTTCAGTAATGGTTGGCATGGTGTTAACATTAATAAAAAAAGAGAAAGCGAATTTTGTAATTAATTTCTTTGACGGATTAAGTGAGGTAATGATACGGCTTGTTGATGTCGTAATGTTAATTGCGCCCATTGGAGTTTTTGCACTCATTAGTGCAACCGTCTCTGAATTTGGATTTGATATTTTGCAAACTCTGTTTTGGTACGCAGCAACTTTATTAATTGGACTTGCACTTCATACATTTGGCGTTTATGCATTAATAGTTCGGTTGTTCTCTAAAATAAAAGTAAAAACATTTTTCAAAGGGATAAGAAGAATGCAAGCTATTGCATTCACAACAAGCTCAAGCGCTGCAACGCTTCCGGTAAATATGGAAGTTTGCCAAGAAAATTTAGGGGTATCAAAAAGCATTACAAGTTTTGTGCTTCCGCTTGGTGCAACAATTAATATGGATGGAACTGCAATGTATCAAGGAGTTGCCGCAGTTTTTATTGCTCAAGTTTTTGGAATGGATCTAACAATTGGTCAGCAGCTTACAATTATTTTAACGGCAGTTTTGGCTTCAATTGGTACAGCTCCGGTGCCTGGAGTTGGAATTATAATGCTGATAATTGTTTTAAAATCAGCTGGAATTCCCGAAGAAGGAATAGCATTAATCATGGGCGTTGATAGAATATTAGACATGTGCCGTACAGTTGTAAATGTTACTGGCGATGCTGCCGTTTGCTGTGCAGTTGCTTCTTCAGAAGATGAAATCTTAATTGTGAATTCTTAAAGCGTATTTTTTGTTTAAACAAAAGCAAGTTGTAATTGAGTATTTAAATTAGAAATTTTATGGGTGCTATAATTTTTTGGGCTTTAGTGAGAACCGCTATTCTGATTCCATCACTTTGGCTTCTTCAAGGATATATTGAATATAAATATTGGTGGTGGTTTGGAATAATGACAGTATATGGCGTAGTAATTCACCCGGCAATGATTCAATACCGTTTTTTTGTTGAAGAGAACAAAGAAATTTCGGAAGATACTCTTTGTTCAAGTTGTAAACATTTTGACAAAACAGCAATAATTTGTTTAATTTATGATAAGCATCCTACTGTAAATAATCTTCCATGTAATGGAAATGAATGGGAGCCGGTTTTTGATGAAGCTAAGTAGAAAAAAATATATTCACGATAAGGATAAAGCTGAAAGCAAACAAATTTTATTTTGTTCTGAATGCGGGGACGAATTAGAATTTTTTGGAGTCTCTGAAAAAGAAATTAATATAGAAAAAGTAAAAGAGCGATATCATACTTGTAAAGAAAAAGGAAAGTTTAAAGGCGATAAGTGTGCAATGCTTTTTATTGCCGAGCCTAATGAAGATTCTGAAGCTGATGAAGAAGAGCATTAAGATCAGCTAAAGCTTCGACAAAACGCGAACCAGGCCTCATATATAAATCTCTATTAATAAAAACAACGTTTCCTTTTTTTACAGCTTTTAAATTTTTCCATTCCGGGTAAACAGAAATAATTTTTTCAATCGTATCATCTCCGCCGGTCGGGTAAATAATAAAATCCGGGTTGCGTCTTAGAATTTCCTCACGGTTAAAAATTGGGTAATTAAATTCAACATCATCCGCAATATTTTTTAAACCGTTATACTCAAGATATTCGTTTAGAAAAGTTGTCCTACCAGCCAACATTATCGGTTTTAATTCAATCAGAAACATCGCTGTCATATTTACAAAACTTTTTTTGTCACTTTTAATTTTATCAATAGAATTCTCCCAATCATTAATGGTTTTATCAACCTTTTCTTCAATTTTGAAAACCTTGCCAATATCAGAGAAAGTTTTTTTTACACCATTAAAGTTTCTTGGATTCGATACAAAAATCTTTAAACCGAGTTCTTTAAACTTCTCATATGTTTCTTTTGTGTTTCCTTCAACTGTTATAAAAATAAGATCAGGATTGAGCTTAACAATTTGTTCAAAATTAAACGTTAGAAGGTCTCCAACCTTTTCAATTTTTTTAGCTTCGTCTGGATAATTGCAATGTAATGTATTGCCGACAAGAAAATTTTGCAAGCCAAGATCGAAAATCATTTCGGTTAAATTCGGTGCAAGTGTGATAACTCTATTAGGCATTTCTTCGAAGTGAATTTTGTTATTCAGATCGTCTGTAACAATATAACCCTTGTTTTTTACATCTTCGGTATCGGATTTACATGAAACTAAAAAGAAAGTAATAACAAAGTAAAAAAGAAGAGTAAGTAAAGTTGACTTCAAATTGGGCGTTTTCATACTCAAAATTAAGCAATCTCTTACACTTAATCGAAAATCGTATAAATATTCATAAATAATCAAAAATTAGCTTTATCAACGACAAAATTTGCATAATAATGCAATTATGTATTGACAATGTCTTTTCAAATTTTTAATTTTCCACAGTTAAAAAATGAATAAAAGTGGTAATAACTTTCTACATAGAAACCTCAGTTTTAATTCGCCGTAGGCGTTTTAACCATTCCCTTAAAAGGTAAAATCCTTTTTCAATTACATACACATTAATTAGCAAAGGAAATTAAATGATATCAATTGGTATTATTGGCGGTAGTGGTTATTTGGGGAAAAAATTAATTCAATTTTGTGAGAGTCATCCATTTGTAGATGATTATGAGATTTATGGATTTAATTCATCGGGTGAAAATTTATTTTCAATTTCTCCAGAATTGGCTAATACTACGTTTGATAAAAAAGTTAAAAATATTTCTGAGTTGTCGCTCAATCTTGATTTATATTTTGTTTCACTTCCACATGGGGAGTCCCTTAATATTGTTCCCTCATTAATTGATAATGGGAAAAAAGTAATTGATTTAAGTGGTGATTTCAGACTTAACAACTCTGATTTATATCCTGAATGGTATGGATTTGAACATTCTTTTCCAGAATTTCTGAAGCAAAAAGTTTATGGATTATCTGATGTTGTAAAAAATGAATCCTATACTTCAAATTTAATTTCCAATCCGGGTTGCTTTGCAACAGCAGCTTTACTTTCCATTATTCCAATCGTTGAGCAGTATAATAAAAAAATAGTTTCAATTAGTGTTAATGGCTATTCAGGATCAAGCGGTGCGGGTAAATCTCCAAGAGTTGATTTACTTCTGTCTGAACTTGATGGAAATGTAATGGCATATAACGTTCACAAACACAGACACGAGCCGGAAATACTACAAGAGCTAAACTCGAGAGGATTTAATTCTCATTTTACTTTTTCTACTCACTTATTACCAATTGCAGTTGGAATTTATTCAACAAGCACAATTCATTTATCAAATAATGTTGACCAAAAAAAGATTGAGGAAACTTATAGCAATTTTTTTGCGGAGTCCCAGTTTGTAAGGTTAAGAAATACTCCTCCTCAATTAAAGTGGGTTGTGGGATCAAATTTTTGTGACATAAATATTTCTACAAGAAAAAATTCGATAATAATAACAGCGGCGATAGATAATTTAATTAAAGGCGGCGCTGGTCAGGCAATTCAAAATATGAATAAACTTTTTAATTGGGATGAATCAACTGGAATAGTACCCTACGGAGTTAAAAATGCACAATTATATAAATAATGGCGGTGTAACATCACCAAAAGGTTTTAAAGCATCAGGAATTTTTTGCGGAATAAAAAGAAAGAAAAAAGATCTTGCTCTTTTAGTTTCTGATTCATTATGCAGCGCTGCTGGTGTATATACTTTGAATAAGGCAAAAGCCGCGCCGCTTCTTATTTCGCAAGAAATAACCAATCAAAACATTTCAGTAAAAGGAGTTCTGATCAATTCAGGAAATGCTAATGCGTGCACTGGGCAAAAAGGGTTTGATAATGCTAAATTTATTCAAAGCTATTGTGCTGATAAATTGAATGTGACTTCAGAGAATATTTTAATTAGTTCAACTGGAGTTATTGGTCAGCCCCTTCCAGTTCAAAAAATACTTTTAGGAATTGATGAAATAACAAATGTATTGACTGAAAAGGGCGGATTAGATGCAGCCGAAGCAATTATGACAACAGATACTATAATGAAATCCTTTGCTGTTGATGTTTCTTTGTTGAGCGGTAATGTTACAATTGGTGCAATGTGCAAAGGCAGCGGAATGATAATGCCAAACATGGCAACTATGTTAGCATTCATTACTACTGATGCCAGAATTGAAAAAGAATTATTGCGAGAGATGTTGTCTAAAGCTGTAAATATTTCGTTCAATAAAATTTCTGTTGATGGCGAAACAAGTACTAATGATATGGTTATTTTTCTTGCAAATGGTAAATCAGATTTAGAAATAAAACTTAATACAGAAGACCACGTTATTTTTCAAGAAGCATTGGATGACTTATGTATAACAATGGCAAAGTCAATTGTATCAGATGGGGAAGGAGCGACAAAATTAATTGCAATAAATGTAACTGGAGCTGATTCACAAAAAGATGCAGAACTCGTATGTAAATCTCTTGCTAATTCACCATTGTTGAAAACTGCGATGCATGGCGAAGATGCGAATTGGGGAAGGATAATGTCTGCAGCTGGAATGAGCGGCGCAAATTTTAATCCATCAAAAGTAAGTATAAGTTTTGATGGACTGCCGGTTTTGCAGCCCGATTTTAAAATATTACTCGATGAAGAAGAAGCAAAAAAAATACTTTCCAAAAATGAATTTAGTATTAACATAAATCTAAACGGCGGAAAATATTCTTGCACTTGGTGGACTTGCGACTTCTCGGTTGATTATGTAAAAATCAATGCAAGATATCGAACATAAAAAGGTCTAAAATGAAAATTGCAGTTTTAAAAATTAGCGGAAAAGCAATTGACGGTTTCATTAATAGTTCATCTTGGAAAGAATCCCTTATTGAAATTAAAAAATTCTATGACGGAATTGTAATTGTCCATGGTGCCGGCAATGATATTTCGCAATGGTCAAAAGCACTTGGTCATGAAGTTAAATTCAAAAATGGCCAAAGGGTAACTTCTAAGGAAGTAATGGATGTTGTAGCTGCTGTACAATCTGGTCTGCTTAATTCAAAAATTGTAAGCAGATTAAATTCAGTTGGTCATGAAGCTGTGGGTTTATCGGGTTTCGATAGAAGAACTTTTGTAGCAAAAGTTGTTGATAAAGAAATGGGATTTGTTGGTGTACCTAAACAAGTAGGATCGATTGAGTGGATACACAATTTATTAAGAGAAGATGTGATCCCGGTATTCTCAAGTATTTGCAGTGATAAGAATGGAAATTTGATTAATGTAAATGCAGACATTTTTACGGAAGTTCTTTCCACCGCAATTGTTGCCGAAAGCGTTTTCTTTATGTCTGATGTTAATGGAGTTATTCTAAGAGGGAAAATACAACGAAAAGTAAGCGATCAAGAGATTTTAGATGGAATAATTAATGGTGAAATTACAGAGGGAATGATTCCTAAACTGAATAGCTGCATAGAACTTTTAAACAAAGGAATTAAAAAGATTTGGATTGGATCGGTTTTAGAAAGTAGAACTTTCACAAATTTATATGATAATTCTTCTGGAACATGGATTATTCAATCGTCATAACAAACAAACGAGATAAATAATGCAAGCAAAATTAAAAAGACAAACAATTATTAAAGAGATTCTAACCAATAATAATGTTGGGACGCATGAAGAATTAATCCAGCTTCTTGCAGAGCAAAACATTAATATCACTCAGGCAACGCTTAGCAGAGACTTTGCTGAAATGGGAGTAGTAAGAGCATTTGGTGAAAATGGCGCAAAATATGTTATCAACGTTGAAGAATCTGGATTACAAATTTCAAAACTTATTGGTTTTGAAATTATTAGTGTTGAACATAATGAATCCCTTATAATTATTAGAACGCTTTCTGGCAGAGCACAAGGTGTTGCACATTACATTGACCGATTAAACAAAAAAGAAATTCTTGGAACAGTTGGCGGGGATGATACTGTGCTTGTTATCCCAAGTTCAATAAAAAATTTGAGAAGAGTTGTAGACCTTATAAAAGAATTAATGGTAGATAAATAATTAGAGAGGAAAATAAATTGAGCAAAACAAAAATTGTTGTAGCGTTTTCAGGCGGACTAGACACGTCTGTAATGGTGAAATGGCTTTCACATAAATATGATGCAGAGATTATTGCAGCAACCGGAAATCTTGGACAAAGAGCTGAATTAGAAAATCTTGAAGAGAAAGCAAAAATTGCCGGCGCAGCTAAGTCAGTTGTAATGGATTTGAGAAGCGAATTTGTTAACAATTATGTCTTTCCGGCATTAAAAGCCGGGGCATTGTATGAAAGAACTTATCCATTAGCTACGGCAATTGGCCGGCCGCTTTTAGCAAAAATGATGTGCGATATTGCAATTGCTGAAGGAGCAGAAGTTATTGCACACGGATGTACTGGTAAAGGAAATGATCAAGTTAGATTTGAGGTGGGAATTCAAGCTCTTGCGCCAAGCATGAGTATTTTGGCACCGTTAAGATTTTGGGAATTTAAAAGCCGTGAAGAAGAAATGAATTATGCAAATCTTCACAAAATCCCCGTTAAAGCTACAAAAGATTCTCCTTATTCAATCGATGAGAATTTATGGGGAATTGCAATTGAATGCGGTGTGTTAGAAGATCCCACAGTTGCACCGCCTGAAGATGCTTATCAAATTACCACAAATCCAAAATTTGCACTCGATAATTCTGAAGAAATTAAACTAACATTTGAAAAAGGAATTCCAGTGGGGCTTAACGGACAGACATATGATCCGGTTGAACTGCTCGAATTATTGAATGAAATTGGCGGCAAACATGGCATTGGCAGAATTGATATGATTGAAAATAGAGTTGTTGGAATTAAATCCCGTGAAATTTATGAGGCACCAGCCGCTGTAATTTTACATTATGCACATAATGAATTAGAAAAACTGATTTTAGACAGAGAAACATTTAGATTTAAGCAAGTAATTTCAGATAAAGTTGCAAATATGATTTACGATGGTCTTTGGTTTACACCGTTATTTAAATCTCTTATGGTTTTTGTTGATGCAACACAAGAAAATTTAAGCGGCGACGTTACATTAGAACTTTACAAAGGGAATTTAAAAGTACTTTCAAGAACATCTCCTTATAGTTTATACAACATGAAACTTGCAACTTATACAAACGAAGACACTTTCGATCATCGTTCGAGTGAAGGCTTCTTAAAAATTTATGGATTGCCGTACAAAACAATGTCAGAAATTTTGCAATCACAAAAAGAAAATAAAGTGATTTAATGCTTTGGGGTGGAAGGTTTAAAGAAAAATTAGATAATGATGCGTTGAGATTTTCATCTTCATTGCACATCGATATTGAATTGTTTGATGAAGATATTCTTGTTTCGCAAGTCCATTCGGAAATGCTTTGTAAAATAGGTTTGATAACGAAACAAGAGCAGAAGAAAATTATAAATGGACTTTTGCAGATTAAAAACGAATTTCAGTCCGGCCAATGGAAACCGAATCCAAATGAATACGAAGACATTCATTCTGCTATAGAATCAAGACTTACAGAAATAATTGGCGAAACAGCCGGTAAACTTCACACCGGCAGAAGTAGAAATGATCAAGTAGTTACTGATGCCAAGTTGTGGATAAAGAAAGCAGTAAAGGAAGTATTAAAAAATATCCGATCTTTTCAACAAACCCTATTAGAAATTTCTGAAAAAAATATTGAAACAATAATTCCAGGTTATACACATCTTCAGCGCGCTCAGCCAATTTCTTTTGCATTTCATCTTTTAGCTTATGTTGAAATGTTAGAAAGGGATAAGAAAAGATTTTTATTTGTAGAGAATGAATCTAATCAATCGCCGCTTGGTTCTGGAGCTCTTGCGGGATCGATATTGCCTTTGGACAGAAATTTTACTGCCAAGAAATTAGGATTCAAAGAATCAACAAAAAATGCACTCGATTCCGTTTCAGATAGAGATTTCATTTTGGATTTTTTAAATGCTGTTTCGATTGGCATGATGCACTTAAGTCGGTTAGCTGAAGAATTAATTCTCTGGACTTCAAGTGAATGGCAATTGGTGAAAATTTCAGATCAGTTTACAACCGGCTCTTCATTAATGCCGCAGAAAAAAAATCCTGATATGGCTGAACTAATTAGAGGACGGAGCGGAAAGATTTTTGGAAACTATGTTTCAATTTTAACAACACTGAAAGGACTTCCGCTTAGTTATAATAGAGACATGCAAGAGGATAAAGCTCCTCTTTTCGAATCATATTATATATATTCTGAAAGTTTACAAATCTTAACAAAAATTTTTAGAGATATTGTAGTTAATAAAAACAGATTCATAGATCAGTTAAAGGATAGCTTTATTCTTGCAACTGATATAGCTGATTGGCTTGTATTACAAGGTTTGCAATTTAGAGAAGCACATCACACAGTTGGCAAAATAATAAAATATTGTGAAGAGAAAAATAAGTCCTTCACCCAACTAACACTTCTAGAATTGCAAGAATTCAATGTTATTTTTAATAGTGAAGCTCTTACTTATCTAACAATCGAAACCTCTCTTAAGAGAAAAAAAACCTTCGGCTCTCCAAATCCGGTATTAGTTAAAAAACAAATTAGCTATTGGAAGAAAAAACTTTCTAAAGGTTAACAACCAGTTTTTCCCCTCTTTATTCATTACTAATTTTGGCGTCTTTCTCAATTTCTGTATTTTTGCAACGCTTCCTTAGCTCAGTTGGTAGAGCAGTAGACTCTTAATCTATTGGTCGGGGGTTCGAGTCCCCC
>VGVY01000009.1 GCA_016873835.1 Ignavibacteria bacterium | reverse complement strand
AATATCATGAACTAAATTTACAGAGCTTTGAAAAATTTGGGATAAGCTTTGATGTTTATTCAAGAACTAGTTTACCAATTCATCATGAAACTGCACAACAATTTTTCACTTCATATTATAAAAGCGGAATATTATTAGAAAAGAAATCAAAACAATTTTATGATGAAAAAGTAAAAATGTTTTTACCGGATAGATATGTTGAAGGTACTTGTCCAAAATGTGGTTATGAAGAAGCACGAAGTGATGAATGCGAAAAATGTGGTTCATTATATGAACCTTCTGAATTAATAAAGCCAAAAAGTAAGATCAGTGGTGAGACACCAGTATTAAATGAAACTTCGCATTGGTATTTCCCTCTTGGTAAATTTCAGGAACGATTAGAGAAATATATCAATAACATGAATTCGATATATTCATGGAAAGAAAATGTTTTGCAGTATTGTTATGGTTGGTTTAAAGATGGATTAAAAGACCGGGCAGTAACAAGGGATTTAGATTGGGGAGTAAAAGTACCATTAGAGAATGCTAATGGCAAAGTATTGTATGTTTGGTTTGAAGCTGTACTTGGTTATATTTCTGCAACAAAGGAATTGTCAGAAAAACGAAGTGATCCTGATCTTTGGAAAAGGTATTGGCAAGATAGCTCAACTAAATATGTTTCATTCATTGGTAAGGATAATGTTGTTTTCCATACAATTGTATTCCCGGCTATGCTGATGGCATGGAATGATGTATCAGAAACAAAATATATATTACCTCAAAATGTACCCGCGAATGAATTTCTTAATTTTGAAGGGAAAAAATTTTCCAAATCGCGCGGATGGGGTATAGATGTGCTTGAGTTTATAGAGTTGTTTCCACCCGATCCTCTTCGATATACTTTAGCTGCAAACTTACCTGAAAATAAAGATACTGATTTCTATTGGAAAGAGTTTCAAGCAAGAAATAATAGTGAATTAGCTGACATACTTGGAAATTTTATAAATCGTACATTCACTTTCGCTTTTAATCACTTTAACGGCAAAATACCCATTAGAAGTAAGCTTAGTAAAATTGATAATGAAATGACACAAGTTTTATTAGATTATCCAACTTCCATTGGTACATTGCTGGAAAGGTATAAAGTTAAGGAAGCTGTTTTAGAAATGATGAACCTAGCTAGAACTTGCAATAAATACTTTAATGATTCTGAACCGTGGAAAACTGTAAAATCGGATAAAGAAAAATGTGCTACTACAATTAACATTTGTCTAAATGCAATTTACACGCTAGCTGAAGTTTTTGAACCAGTCATTCCTTTTACTTCTGAGAAAATATTCCAAATGTTGAATTCAGATAAAACGGAATGGGATAATAGTGGCAAAGAAAATTTGAAAGCTGGTGGAATACTAAATCAACCAGAAATATTATTCAATAAAATTGAAGACAGTGTGATTGATGAACAAATCAAAAAATTTTGCAGAGTGGAAGAGAAAGTAGATGCTGATGAAGAAATAACAATTGATGATTTTAAAAAAATAAAATTGAAAGCCGCTGTTATTATTGGAGCAGAAAAAGTTAAGAAAAGTGACAAATTACTTAAACTTCAAATTGATATTGGTTCTGAAAAAAGACAATTAATAGCTGGTATTGCAAAAAGTTATGAGCCCGAATCATTAATAGGAAAGAAAGTTTTAGTTGTTGCAAATTTAAAACCAGCAAAATTATTTGGGCTAGATTCCCAAGGAATGATACTTGCACTTGATTCAAATGAAGAAGGCATTGTTAAGATTATTGAACTTGATGAATCTATACCTCTTGGTACTAATGCAAAGTAAATATTGTAAATGAAACGAATGAAGACAAGTAAATCTCCGCTTAATCGTTCAATAGCAATCAACAAAAAAGAATATAAAAGTTACTTAGATAGAGCAATTGTTCTTAAAAGGGTAGCAAATGCTGAGGATTTAATCAATAAAACAATCTGTCAGAATTTATTTGATGCATTAAGATATTTTCCAAAAAATTTTGTGGATTTATTAGTAATTGATCCTCCTTATAATCTAAATAAGATTTTTAATTCTACAAAATTTACTCTTAAGTCTGTTGATGATTATACAAAGTGGATAGAAAAATTATTAATTGAAATAAAACCAGTGCTTAAAGAAACAGCCTCAATTTACTTTTGTTCAGATTGGTATTCATCAATCTCAATTGGTCAATTGTTGAACAAGCATTTTATTCTAAGGAATAGAATCTCATGGGAACGCGAAAAAGGGAGAGGTTCATCAAAAAACTGGAAAAATAATTCTGAAGATATCTGGTTTGCTACTCATTCTAAAAATTATACATTTAATTCCAGTGAAGTTAAAATTTTACGTCGTGTAATCGCACCATATAAGGATCTAAAAGGGGAACCAAAAGATTGGAAAAAAAGTAAGAACGGTAACTATAGATTAACTTTTCCATCAAATATTTGGACGGATATTTCAGTGCCTTTTTGGTCAATGCCAGAAAATACTGTTCATCCAACGCAAAAATCAGAAAAACTAATTGCAAAATTAATTTTGGCAAGTACAAATAAAGGTGACGTGGTTATGGATCCTTTCTTAGGTTCCGGGACTACCTCTGTTGTGGCTAAAAAACTTGATCGGAAATTTGTAGGTGTTGAAGTTGATAAATTCTATGTTTGCTTAACAGAAAAACGACTTGAACTTGCTGAGAATGAAAAAAAAATTCAAGGTTATGAATTCGGTCACTTTTGGGAAAGAAATACTATCCCGATACCGATTGATAAATAAATTTTTTGTAATTGTAACATGTAACATGAAGATATTATCAATATAAGGAGGTAATTTTAATGATTTTCAGAAAACTTCTAATCTTAGTTTTGCTTTTGATCTCATTACTTGTTTCTTGTACACCTGAACATTCAAAAATTATTGTTGCTGATTATGGGAATTATGAAATTACAATGGGTGAATTTGAAGAAGCATACGCTAAAAATTCTGGTGGGGTAGAAGCCGCTAAAGATGATTCTCTTAATTCGCTTAAGAAATTTTTAGATTTATTTGTCAATTATAAAATGAAACTCCGAGATGCTGTTGTGAGAGGATATACAGTTGATCAGGATATGCAAAAGGAATTAATCGAATATAAAAAAAATATTGGTGGTACTTTATTTCTTGAAGACAGACTTTTTGAACCAGGTATGAAAGAAATTTACGAAAGAAGAAAAACTGAAATTCATGCCGCTCATATACTTTTGCTTCCAGATACTTTAATGACAGATGATCAATGTGTTGTGCTGGGTAATCAATTAATTGAAAGAATCAATAAAGGTGAAAGCTTCGAAGATATTGCTAAAGAATATTCAAAAGATACTTATACAAAAGATAGAGGCGGTGTTGTAGGTTGGGTTACAAGTGGACTAATTGTAAGTGTGCCGATTGAAGATGCAATTTATAATACTGAAACTGGAAAAATATTCCCAGAATTAGTTAAATCACAATTTGGGTATCATATCTTAAAAGCTCTGAACAAAGTTCCTAGAAAACCCCAAGTGAAAGCACAGCATATTTTAGCTGCTTTTCGTGATACAACTGGAAACATTGACTCATTAAAAGCATTAGAAAAAATAAAATTGGTTCAGAAAAAACTTTCCGAGGGTGAAGATTTTGGTAAACTAGCCTCTGAATATTCAGATGATATCGCCAGCGGAAAACAAAATGGCAACTTAGGATATTTTACTCGCGGAAGAATGGTACCAGAGTTTGAGAATACAGCATTTAATTTAAAAGTAAATGAGATTTCTCCAATAATTGAAACAAGTTTTGGTTATCATTTAATCAAAGTAAATGAAATTCAGCCATTACCTACATATGAAGCTGAAAAAGAAGAATTAAAACAGATGTTTCAAAGGGTAAGGCACAAGGATGCTTTCAAATTATTGATTGATAAACTTAAAAAAGAATTTCAATATTCTGTTAATAATGATAATTATAACAAATTATTGGCTAATGCTGACTCGATTAAAGTTGATGCGAATTATAAAGGTTCGTTTATAAATAAAGAGTTTGGAGCATTAAACATTTTCAATGTTAATAAAAATAATTATGTGATCGATTCTCTATTTGGATTCTTACAATTTAAAGGCGCATTTCTAAATAGAGAATTTGATAAAGCAGTTCTTGATGATGCAATTGAACAGTTTGCTAGTGAAAAATTAATTGAAGAAAAAGCAATGGTGTATGACAATGAAGATTCAGAATTTGCAAAGTTAATGAGCGAGTATGAAAAAGGTATTTATTTATTTAAAATACTTGAAGAAGAAATCTGGTCTAAAGTTGTAGTCGATAGTGTTATGATTGAAAATTATTATAATAAAAACAAAGAAAGATTTAGATGGAAAGATCGAGTTGAATTCAAAGAATTATATTTAACTAATGACTCGCTTGCAAATAATTACTATTCAATGGCAGTGTCTGGATATGATTTTGACAGCCTTTCAGTTAAGTATACTCAAAGACGTGGTTATGAGAACACGTCAGGCTATTCTGGGTTAGTAGAAATAGATGCAAATGAATTATCAATAAAGGCAAATGCACTTGAAAATATTGGCGATATCACACCTCCATTCCCTTTTCAAGATGGATGGTCTATAGTACAATTGGTCAGCAGAGATGTTGCAAGGTTTAAGACGCTTGATGAAGCAAAAGCTGAGATTGCAAGTTTGCTCCAAGAAAGTGAAAGCAAACGGCTTGAAGAAAGTTATTTAAATAAACTTAGAAGTATATATCAACCTAATCTATACTATGATAAGCTTGAAGCTGCGTTTAAAAATTAGTTTTTTTCTTTTAACATTAGTATTGTTTACAACTTCATGCACAAGAAAAGAACAAACAGAAGATTATGTGGCAAAAGTTGAAGAACATACTTTGACTACTGCAGTGCTTGATTCAGCATTGGGTGATTATAATAATAAATCAATGTATAAAGAAGAATTTATTAATGATTGGGTTGAAAAGGAAGTTCTGTACCAAGAAGCAATTAAAGAAAACATCATCGCTGAACCTAATTATATTTCTTTGGTAAAAAGGAGTGAACGCGAATTAGCTGCTACATTATTAATTGAAAAATATCTTAAGAATAAACCTATTAATCCAGCAACAGATGAAATTAAGAAATATTTTGATGTATATAAATCTGACTTCAGGCTCACGGATGATTTATACAAATTAAACTTAGCTTCTTTTGTCAATCGGGAATCTGCCATTAGATTTAGAAATTTACTTATTGAAAGTAGATGGGAGAATACAATTAAAATTATTAAATCGGATAATACATTAATCGAAGAATTTGCTAATAAATTATTTTACAGTTATCAAATAAAACCATTAGCATTCCAAAAAATAGTCGATAATTTGTTGCTCAATGAAGTTAGCATTGTATTTGATTCGGAACCATCAAAATTTACTGTTGTTCAATTTCTTGAAAAATATAATCGTAATTCAATACCATCATTCGAATTTATTCAAAATATAGTTCGAGAGAGATTTATTACTGTCAAAAGAAAAGAATTGATTAAAAACTATATTGAATCATTGATTTCTGACTACAAAGTTGAAATTAAAAGGTAATCTTATGAAACGAATATTGTTATTGCTTCTTATGTCTACAACCATTTTTGCTCAACAAATTGCAGACAAAATAGTTGCAGTTGTTGACAATGAAATTATATTAAAATCGGAATTGGATTTTAGAGCTAGTTTCGAAGCTGCGCAAAAAAATCAAAACCTAAAGGATACTACATTCCTTAAAACTATACTTCTGCAGCTAATTGAAGAAAAACTGTTATATGCACAAGCAGAACTTGATTCTGTAAATGTTACAGATGATCAAGTAACTCAGCAGCTTGAGTATCAAATTAATTATTTTATCAGTCAATATGGTTCAAAAGAAAGACTTGAGCAAGTCTATGGAATGCCAGTTGAAAAAATAAAAAGAACCTTAAGAGATGATACTAGAAAAAATTTAATGGCTCAAATGGTTCAGCAGAAGAAATTTAGCAGTATTCAAGTTTCTAGAAAAGAGGTTGAAGATTTCTTTGATTCATATAAAGACTCACTTGGAATAGTAGCAGAGAAATATCAGATATCACACATCTTTCAAAATCCAAGAACGGGTGAAAGAATTAAAACAAAAGCGCGTTCGTTGGCAATAGCACTTCTTGATTCTCTAAAAAAAGGATCAGATTTTGCTTCACTTGCAAAAAAATATTCAGATGATCCTGGCAGTGCTTCTCAAGGCGGAGATCTCGGATTTGTAAAACGTGGTGTATTCTATTCTGAGTTTGAAGCTGTTGCATATTCTTTAGCTCCCGGAAGTCTTTCTGGCGTTGTTGAATCTCCCGTTGGATTTCATATTATCCAATTGATTGAAAGAAGGGGAGAATCAATTCACTCAAGACATATTCTTATAAAACTAAAATCTGATGATGAAGCTGATTTAAAAGCAATTGAATTTTTAACTGACCTTAGAGACAGCATAATCAAAAATGTAAATACGTTCGAATCTTTTGCTAAAAAATATAGTGATGATAAAGAGACTTCTAAATTTGGCGGACAGCTTGGTACTTTTGAAAAAAATCAACTGGATAAAAGTACTTTGGATCAGATTTATAAATTGAAAGAAGGTGATATTGGTTATCCTAAAAGGTTAGAGATTGATCGAAATACTTATGGTTATCATATTGTAAAATTAATTAAACGAATTCCAGAACATCGTGCAAATCTTGATCAAGATTATGAAGAAATTAAAAGACTTACTGAATACAACAAGAAACAAAAATTATATGCAATTTGGATGGATGAATTAAAAGAAAAAATATTTTGGGAAACTAGACTTTAACATTTTAACAACAGTTTTAATTAGGAGAATAATTTGGTTGCAAACAACCAAAGTGATGTAAAAGGAGTTGAGCAACTTTCTTTGAGTATTTCGAAAGTTAAAGAAGAAATTGCCAAAGTTATTATTGGACAGCACGAAATAATTGACAATTTATTAATTAGTCTGCTCGCCAAAGGACATTGTCTTTTAGTAGGAGTTCCAGGATTAGCAAAAACTCTTTTAATAAAAACTCTCGCAGAAGTTCTAGATCTAAAATTTAATAGAATACAATTCACACCTGATTTAATGCCTAGCGATATAACCGGTACAGAAATTATTGACGAGGATGCTATTACTAAGAAACGGTTTTTCAGATTTATACAAGGTCCAATTTTTGCAAATATTATTTTAGCTGATGAAATTAATAGAACTCCTCCTAAGACTCAATCTGCATTACTTGAAGCGATGCAAGAACACAGAGTAACTGCTGCTGGCCAAACACATCTGCTTGATGAACCATTTTTTGTACTTGCAACGCAAAATCCTATTGAACAAGAAGGAACTTATCCCCTTCCCGAAGCTCAATTAGACCGATTTATGTTTAATCTTTGGCTTGAATATCCAAGCAATAAAGAAGAAACGGAAATTATTAAACAAACTACAAGTTCTTATTCACCAAAATTAAAAAAAGTTTTAGGCTCAAGAGATTTAATTAATTATCAAGAATTAATAAAACGAGTTCCAGTAGCTGATAACGTAGTTCAATTTGCTGTTGATATTGTAAATAAAACTCGCCCAGTCAACGGCGAGTCGGACCAATTTATTAAAGATTGGGTTAGTTGGGGTGCAGGTCCAAGAGCATCACAGTTTTTAATTCTTGCAGCCAAAACAAATGCAGTATTAAATAATCGATTTACACCATCAATTGATGATGTTAAAAAATTTTTGATGCCGGTGTTAAGACATAGAATTATCCCAAATTTTTCTGCTGAAGCGGATGGTATTAATTCTGTTGAAATAATAAAAAGATTAATCTAATTTTTTTAACAAACAATGTCTTCAATAACTGAATTTATTTTTCACATATTAGAATTCATATTCAATCCTTTTAGAATAAAAAGTAATTCTAAGAAAAATTCCACCGATAAATAATAGGTTAGTTATGAATCGTGTTATACACTTTGAAATCGCGGCAAATGATCCCGAAAAAGTTATTAATTTTTATAAATCTGTATTTGGTTGGAATGTTCAGCAATGGGGTGAACAAAAATATTGGCTTGCTTTTACCGGAGATAAAAATTCACCCGGAATTGATGGTGCTTTTTTTGTTCCGCAAGGGACCATGCCCGGAAATGGAATTGTAAATACAATTCAAGTTGAAAATTTAGAAGAAGCAATCGAAAAAGTTAAAATAAATGGCGGTGAACAAGTGGTTGAAAAAATGACTATTCCAAACGTTGGGTATATCTGTTATTGCAAAGATGTTGAAGGTACCATTTTTGGGATGATGCAAGAGGATGCTAATGCTAAATAAAATTTCTTTTCTCATATTATTAATTTTTATTCTTATAGTGTCGTGTGCAGATAACGAGGATTATACAACAATTAACCAGCCCATAAAAAATTCATTCGGATTAGTTGTTGATTCACTAATTGAAGTGCATGGTACTTTTAATTCAGGTGAAACTTTAAGTGATATTTTAATCCCGCATGGTCTCTCGGACAAACAAATATTTAACATTGCCGATAAAGCAAGGTCAATTTTCCCAGTAAGAAGTTTTAGATCGGGAGATGAATACTATATTTATGCTAAATGGGATACAACCGAAACAGTTCAGTACTTCGTATATGTTCGAAATCCGATTGAGTATGTTGTTTATGATTTGCGGGATAGTGTTAATGTGTATTTTGGGAAAAAAGAAGTTGAAATTAAAGAACGAACTGTTGCAAGCATAATTAAAAATTCTTTATGGGAAACACTTGAATCAAAACAGATTGACCCGGAAATTGCTGTTAAACTTTCTGAAATTTATGCCTGGCAAATCGATTTTTTTAGAATTCAAAAAAGTGATTCTTTCAAAGTTGTTTATGAACAGTTATATGTAGATAATAAACTTTCTGGTGTTGGAAAAATCTTAACTGCTGTTTTTAGAAATTCTGGGAATGAGTTTAATGCATTCAGATTTGAAAAGAATGACGAAGTAGGATATTATGATGAAAAAGGAAATAGTTTGAAAAAAGCTTTTTTAATTGCACCATTGAAATTTAGTAGAATTTCCTCAAGGTTCTCTTCACGAAGACTTCATCCAGTTTTAGGAAGGGTGAAAGCACATCTCGGAACAGATTATGCGGCACCTACTGGAACTCCTATCATGTCTGTAGGTGATGGAGTAGTTGTTAATGCTGGTTATACAAGTGGGAATGGTAATTACATAAAAGTGAGACATAACTCTGTCTATTCAACTCAATATTTACATTTGTCAAAATTCGCAAAAGGTATTAGAAATGGAAAAGCTGTTAAGCAAGGTCAAATTATTGGATATGTTGGAAGTACTGGTTTAGCAACTGGTCCTCATGTGTGTTATCGCTTTTGGAAAAATGGTAGGCAAGTAAATCCTCTTCGTGAAAAAATGCCGTCAGTAAAACCGCTTTCTGCAGAGCATAAAATTGAATTTGATTCTCTCAAAAATATTTTAACTCAAAAACTTTTGACCACTGAATGAATCGAACGTAAATTTTCTTGTAACGAGTCATTGAGTAAAAGCAACTTCATTCTTGCTATCAACTAAATAGTTTTTTACTTTTGCAAAACTTTTTTTTGGAGTGAATATGAAAGCTGAATGTCCAGTTTGTGATGCAAGCATAAATTTGCAAGAGGGAACAGTAGTAGGCGAATTGCTCGAATGCCCTGAGTGTGGAACAGAACTTGAAGTAATCTCACTTGATCCTCCAAAACTTAATGAAGCTCCTCAAGAAGAAGAAGACTGGGGTCAGTAGTTGGTCTGGGTTTTAGATTCAACTCTGCGCGAAGGAGAACAAACTCCTGGTGTTTATTTTGATAAGCACATTAAACTTGCTATTGCAAATCTTCTAAATGAAATTGGTGTGGATATCATTGAAGCTGGTCATCCAGTGGTTACACCAGAAATTCATGCCGCTGTAAAATCAATAGCACAAAAAGGTTTTAAATCGATTGTTGGAGCACATTCCCGATCTCTTAAAAATGATATTGATCTTGCGTTAGAGTGTGAAGTAGATTTTATTGGAATATTTTATTGTGTATCTGATGAAAGACTTCAAACTGTTTTTAAGAAAGATCTTGAAACCGCAATAACTCAGATTACAGATGTAATAAAGTATGCTAAAAGTCAAAAACCAAATTTATTGATTCGTTATACTCCGGAAGATACAGTTCGCTCCCAATTTGAAAATGTTGTTAAAGCTGCTTCGGCTGCCGTTGAAGCTGGTGCTGATATAATAAGTGTTGCAGATACTACTGGTTATATGGTACCAGGTACAAACAGAAGTATGTATGATTATATATCCAATCTTAAAGATGAATTTGCAAAGAGAAAATTGTTTCCGAAAGTTGCAGTTCACTGCCATAATGATAGGGGGCTTGCGTTGGCAAATGCCTTAGATGCTTACCGGGCTGGTGTAGATATTATTGATGCTGCCGCACTCGGACTTGGTGAAAGAGCCGGTATTGTTGATCTTGCTGAGTTATTGGTTGTACTTTCTGTTGATCATAACGAACAAAGGTGGAACATAAGCAAATTAACGCAACTTTATGATCTGGTAAGCAAACATTCAGGAATTCCAATACCAGCTAATTATCCCATTACTGGTAAAAATGCATTTACTCACTGTGCTGGAGTACATACTCATGCTGCGTCGATTAATCCAATGCATTATGAAAGTTTAGATCCAAATCTGCTTGGTCGTGAAAGATCTTTTGCACTCGATCAAATGTCTGGAATCGCTTCATTAAGATATGCACTTAAACTTGTTGGAGAAGAATCAATGGATGATGAACATCAAATGGAAGTATTAAAAGAAGTTAAGTTCGTTGGTCAACGAGGACGAACAGTAGACCTTTCCGAATTGAAACATATCGTCGACGCAGTTAAGCATCACAAAACTTACAATAAATAGACTCGCAATTATTATATCGAGCCGGAGGAAAATATAAAATGAAAATTGGTTTGCTTCATTCTTTAATTCGCAAAGATGAAAAATTTCTTATTGATGAGCTTAGATCAAGGAAAGGAATTGAAATAGTTTTAATGGACGATAGAGAAATTACTTTCAGTTTGGGAAATGGAAGCTATGACATTGATGTTGTAATTGAAAGATGTATTAACCACTCACGTGCGCTTCATGCATTAAGATTGTATGAATCTTTCGGAATAAAATGCATCAATTCGTATAAAGTTGCTACAATCTGTGGTGATAAATTATTAACCTCTGTGGCATTAGCCGAAAATAAAGTTCCTCAACCAGAAGTTCGTGTTGCGTTCACTGAAGAATCAGCTCTAAAGGCAATTGAAGAAATGGGATATCCAGTAGTTCTCAAACCGGCAGTTGGCTCCTGGGGGAGATTACTTTCTAAAATAAATGACAAAGATGCAGCTGAAGCTATTTTAGAACACAAAACAATTTTAGGTTCATATCATCACTCAATTTTTTATATCCAAAAATATGTTGAGAAAAGCGGAAGAGATATTCGTAGTTTTATTGTTGGTGACAATTGCATAGCTGCAATTTATAGAACATCGCCACACTGGATTACAAATACAGCTCGTGGAGGTGTTGCATCCAAATGTGTAGTATCAGATGAATTGAATGAGATTTCAGTAAAAGCTGCTAAAGCTGTTGGAGGTGGTATAGTTGCGATTGATTTATTCGAAACGTCAAATGGATTAATGGTTAATGAAGTAAACTATACAATGGAATACAAAAATAGTATTGACACAACCGGAGTTAATATTCCTCAAAAAATGGTTGATTATGTTTTAAAAGTTGTTGAGGGTGATAATGGATAAAATAAGAGTCTCAATTGTAGGAGGTTCTGGTTATACCGGTGGTGAATTGATTAGACTTCTACTATTTCATCCAAATGTTGAGTTAAAACAAATTACTTCTGAAAGCAATACCGGCAAATTTATTCATAAAATACATCCTAACTTACGAAAAACAACATTAATGAAATTTTGTTCAATATCTGAAATTCAAGAATGCGATCTTTTATTTTTGTGTCTTCCGCATAACAGTTCTCAAAATAAAATTGATACTTTTAATAAATTAGCACCCAAGATAATTGACCTTAGTGCTGATTTCCGATTATCAGATCCATCAGAATATGAAAAATGGTATGGACATAAACACGCCCGGCCAGAACTATTGAAAGAATTTGTTTACGGCATTCCAGAACTTCATCGTTCAGAAATGAAAACCGCAAATTATATTTCAAGCGCTGGATGTAATGCAACTGCCAGTATTTTGGCATTATATCCTCTATACAAAAATGGATTAGCTGATGAAGAAAGAACTGTTGTTGAAGTAAAAGTTGGTTCAAGCGAAGGAGGAAATAAAATTAATGAAGGATCACATCATCCGGAAAGAAGCGGAGTAGTTCGATCCTATGCACCAACGCAACATCGACATACCGCAGAAATAATTCAAGAATTATCATTTAATAAAAAAATTAATATACATTTTTCAGCTACTGCAATTGATTTGGTAAGAGGTCTGCTTGCAACATCGCATGTTTTTCTAAAAGATAACTTGAGCGAAAAGGAGATTTGGAAAATTTACCGCGATTCTTATGGAGAGGAACCTTTTATTAGAATTGTTAAAGAGAGTGATGGAATTTATCGCTATCCAGAACCAAAATTATTATTCGGTACAAATTATTGTGACATTGGTTTTAAGAAGGATGAATTCTCAAATCGGCTGGTAGTTATTAGTGCTATCGATAATTTAATGAAGGGTGCTGCTGGACAAGCTTTGCAAGCGTTTAATATTATGCATGGATTTGATGAAAAAACTGGACTTGAATTTTCTGGATTACATCCAATTTAATGATGTACGTTATAAAAATAATTCCTCTTATTTGTTGTGATCAAATAATTTATTCTTCGAGAAAAGAGCAATAATTTTTAAATGTGTAGATTACTTTATATCAATTCAAAACATGAATTTTCAATTGCAGAATTTTTGTTAAAGTTTTCCAAAATCTCTATTGAAAGCAAAGAATTTCAAGGTCATGGTTGGGGCTGCAGTTTTTGGAAAGATAATAAATGGCAGCATTATAAAAATATTTTGCCAATCTGGGAAGATGACTTTTCGAAGTTTGGTAGAACAACAAGATTAATTGCACATGCCAGAAGTGCGTTTCGTGATGAAGGAATTGTTGTTGAAAACAATATGCCGTTCTATGATGATAAGTATATATTCATATTTAACGGTGAACTTAAAGGTGTGAAAATAAAGGAAGAAGGAAGAATTGGTGCAGAAAAAATTTTTAATTATATAAAACGATTTGATAAAGGGAAAATTCTTGATGCTATTAAAAAAGGAACTAAAATAATAATCGCTAAATCATCTTATATCCGAGCAATGAATATTATTCTTTCCGAAAAAAATGCAACTTATGTATATTCATATTTTAATGAACAGCCGGAGTATTTCACTTTGTACAAAAAATATTCTGATACTAATATAATAATCAGCTCAGAGCCGCTTGATAATGATAATGATTGGAATCCTATTGAACAAGGTAGTCTAACGGAGTATAAATGCTTATAATTAAAATTGGCGGCGGAAAAGGAATTAATATTGATGGAATTATTTCTGATTTAGCTGCTTTAAATGAAAAATTTATTATTGTACACGGTGCAAATGCATTGCGTGATGAACTAGCAAAAAAATTGAATATCAGCAAAAGAATAGTTACTTCCGTTTCGGGATATGACTCAGTATTGAGTAATGAAGAAACAATTGATTTGATGATGATGTCCTACGCTGGTTTGAGAAATAAAAGAATCGTGGAACTTTGTCAGCAGAAAGGAATAAATGCAGTAGGTCTTTCTGGATTAGATGGAAAATTGATCCAAGGTAAACGCAATGCTGGAATTAAAATTCGTGAAGATGGGAAAACTTTAATAGTAAGAGATTTTTCTGGGAAACCAAAAAGTGTAAATAGGCACTTGTTGAACCTACTTTTAGTTAACGGATATATTCCGGTATTATCAGTACCATTGATTGATGAAAACAATTTTGCAATAAATTCTGAAAATGACGACATAATTGCATTGCTTCAACAAGAATTCAATGCTGATAAAATAATTTCTTTAATAGAAGAATCCGGACTCTTGCTTGATAAAAATGATCCTAATTCTTTAGTTCCAAAATTAACAAAAGCTGAGCTTGATGAAATGGAAAAAAAGGTTGAAGGAAGAATGAAAAGAAAAATTCTTGCACTTAAAAAACTTTTTGAAACTGGAAATTCAACTGTAATTTTATCTGACGGAAGAACAGAGCATCCCATTAATGACGCATTAAATGGTAAAGGAACAATTATTTCTTAATGGTCTTATTGATTAGAAGTAGCTTAATTAATCATTTAGATTTGGAGATCGAATGAGTAACTATAAATCAATTATTGAACAATACGAAGTAGACGTATATCCAAGAAGAGATATAGTAATTGTTAAGGGGAAAGGTGCTCGACTTTGGGATGAGAATGGAAAGGAATTTATCGATATGGCCTCGGGAATTAGTGTTGCGAATATTGGTCATGCGAATGATAAATTAGTTGAGGCAATCTCTAATCAAGCAGCGACACTTATTACTTGTGCTAATACATTTTACAACGACACAAAAGCAAAATTCCTTGAAAAACTTTTTTCTATCACTCCAAGAAATTTAACAAAAGCATTCCTAACAAATTCCGGGACAGAGGCAATTGAAGCTGCAATTAAATTTGCAAGATTAAACACAAAGAAATCGAAATTTATCGCTGCTATGAAAGGATTTCATGGAAGAACATACGGCGCCTTAAGTGCTACTTTTAAAAAAGAATATCGTGAAGGTTTTGAACCCCTTGTTCCCGGTTTTTCTTTCGTCCCTTTTAATAATTTTGAAAAGTTAGCTGAAGCTGTTGATAGTGATACAGCCGGTATTATTTTAGAAATTGTTCAAGGTGAAGGAGGTATTAATTTAGGTCAAAAAGAATATTTTGAAAAAGTTCGAAAATTGTGTGATGAAAATGGGATTTTGCTTATAATAGATGAAATACAGACTGGATTTTGCAGAACTGGAAAAATGTTTGCAATTGAGCATGTTGGGATAGAAGCCGATATGATGACGATAGCAAAATCAATGGCTGGCGGTTTTCCAATGGGTGCTTTGCTTTGTTCAGAAAAAATTAAAGTTGAAAAGAGCAAACACGGTTCAACGTTTGGAGGTAATCCATTAGCTTGTGCAGCTGGTTATGCATCAATTGAATTTATGGTGGAAGAAAAACTTTGGGAACAAGCTGAAGCAAAGGGAAAATATTTTAAAAATAAATTAGAAAGTTTTGAGTTATCTAAAGTAAGAGAAATTCGTGTACTCGGTCTTATGATTGGAATTGAGCTAAAAGATAAATCTCAACCAGTAATAATTGAACTACTTGAAAAAGGAATCGTTTCATTACCAGCTGGAACTACGGTACTAAGACTATTACCGCCATTAGTAATTAGTTATGAAGATCTTGATGAAGTGTTGAAAGTTCTTTATGAAGTATTAAAATAATCTTAGGGGATTACTTTTATGAAAAAAGTATATTCAAAAAATTCTTTTCTAGCAATTCTTTGACTTTATAGACAGTTTTGGCTTATTTTTCTAACCAAAATTAATTATCTATAGAATGATTCTCGATTACATACCAATCTTCCTTGTGCTAATTTTTTCTGCAATTATTGGGGGAGCAATAGTTTTCTCCTCAAAATTATTCGGTCCTTACAGTCCAAATAAAATAAAGCAATTATCATACGAAAGTGGAAAGGATCCAGTAGGCACTACCCATGAAAGAATTTCAGTCAAATATTATTTAGTAGCAATGCTCTTTATTATTTTCGACATTGAAGTGATCTATGTCTATCCATGGGCAGTACAATTCAAAACACTTTTTGGCGAGCACGGTTTATTTGCGTTTATACCAATGCTTATTTTCTTAATTGTTCTTGAGTTAGGATTCTTGTACATTTTTGTGAAAGGCGGATTGAAATGGGATTAGAAGCAAAATTTTTACAAGATGGGTTTATTACGACTACAATAGATTCAGTAATAACTTGGGCACGTAGAAGTTCTGTTTGGCCTATGCCGATGGGCATTTCATGTTGCGCTATCGAAATGATTGCCGCAGCAGATCCCAAATATGATCTTGCACGATTTGGTTCTGAAGTCATGCGGTTTACTCCGAGACAGTGCGACTTGATGATCGTTGCTGGAACTGTAACTTATAAAATGGCTCAAGTTGTTAGAAGAATATATGATCAAATGCCCGAACCGAAATGGGTAATTGCAATGGGGGCATGTACATCTTCGGGTGGAATGTATCGTTCATATAGTGTAGTACAAGGGATTGATCAATTTCTACCGGTTGATGTTTATACGGCTGGCTGTCCGCCGCGTCCGGAAAATTTGATTAATGCTGTTATGGAGATTCAAAAGAAAATATCAAAAACACGTGCAAGAGATTTTCAAGATAATCCTTTGATAAATGTTGATGCTCATTAAAACTAACTATGGAATTCAAAGAATTAATTAAAAAGAAAGTTAGGAATCAATTCGGCGATGCTGTTGAAGAAGTTGTTGAATTTAGAAATGATTTATCAATAACAATTTCTAAAAATAATATTGTCGATTTTGCAAAATACCTTAAAGAAGATTCCGATTTACAATTTGTGACTTGCAAAGATCTTACTGCAATTGATTGGGCTACTCGTAAAAAAAGATTCACTGTTGTTTATCATGTATACTCTTTCAAAAACAATTTTACAATTCGAATTAAATCTAACATTGATGAAGAACCGCCTCAAATAGAAACAGTTTCATCAGTTTGGGAAAGTGCAGATTGGTATGAAAGAGAAACTTATGACATGTACGGAATTAAGTTTATTAATCATCCTGATTTGAGAAGAATGTACATGCCAGAAGGATTCCAATATCATCCACTTAGAAAAGATTTCCCAGTGATTGGAATTCCCGGCTCTCTTCCACTTCCAAAAAAAGTTGAGTAATATGGATTTACATTCAAGTATATATAACGACGAAAAATTATTAAAGAAACTTGATGCTATTAGAGAAATCACCATTGAAGATTCATTGGAAAATGAAATGGTGATAAACATGGGTCCTCAACATCCAGCAACTCATGGTGTGCTAAGGTTGGTTTTAAGACTTGACGGTGAGACAGTAATGGCAGCAGTTCCAGAGCTTGGATATTTACACCGCGGTTATGAAAAGATGGCTGAAGACATGAGTTATATTGAATACATTCCTCATACCGATCGACTTGATTATACAGCCACACTTTGCAATAATGTTGCTTATGTACTTGCAGTAGAAAAATTGCTTGGACTTGAATCTCCGAAAAGAGCTCAATATATAAGAATGATGGTTGCTGAATTATCTCGTATTGCTGCCCATATGGTTGCAATTGGAACATATGCAATGGATGTTGGCGCAGTTACAATGGTAATGTGGACTTTCAGAGAACGAGAAAAAATTCACAATATATTTGATAAACTAATTGGTGCAAGATTTACAACAAGCTATACTAGAATTGGCGGAGTAGCTGCTGATGCTGATGATGAAGTATTGCAAATGGTGAAAGAATTTTTGGATCAATTTCATTCAGCCTTAGATGAAATGGATAAACTTCTTCTTGGCAACAAAATTTTTATTGATAGATTGGAAGGTATCGGGGTTTTAAGTAAAGAAGATGCAATTGAATATGGTGTTACGGGTCCAAACTTAAGAGCCTCTGGAGTTGAATACGATGTACGGCGTGCAAAACCGTATTTGTTTTATAATGAATTAGACTTTAAGATACCAACTTTTTCAGAAGGGGATTGTCTTGCCAGATATTTCCAAAGAGGCGATGAAGTAAGAGAAAGTGTGAAAATACTTTATCAAATTTTGGATAAAATGCCTAAAGGGGAAATTATGGCAAATGATCCAAAGCATGTTCTTCCTCATAAAACTGAAATTTATACGAAAATGGAAGAACTGATTCATGATTTCATGTTAATTAATTATGGGATTAATCCGCCAGTAGGAGATGTTTTTTTCTCAGCAGAAAATCCAAAAGGTGAACTCGGTTTTTATATTGTTAGTAATGGAACCGGTCATCCATGGAAAATGAAAATTCGTTCACCTTCTTTTTGTAATCTTCAAGTAATTTCAAAATTATGCAAAGGCGCAATGATCTCTGACGTCGTTGCTATTATTGGAAGTTTAGATCCGGTAATGGGTGAAGCGGATAAATAAAGAGTAAGAAAAAGAATAAGATAAGAGAATGAGATAAGATAAAGAATTAACACATGTTCAAATTCACAGAAGAAAATATAAAAAGAATTGAAAAAGCAAGAAGTAAGTATCCAACTGCTTTAGCCGCAGTAATGGATACTGTTTATATAGCTCAAGAGCAAAATGGATTTATCAGCAATGAGGTGATGGAAGAGATTGCAAATATTCTTAGTATTGATAAAGTGAATGTTTTAAGCGTAGTTACTTTTTACACAATGTATCATACGAAACCAATGGGAAAATTTCATGTGCAAGTCTGCACTAATGTTTCATGCATGTTGAGAGGCGCATATGAAATATGGGATCAAGTGAGAGAAAAATTGGGCATTGAAAATATGCATGTATCACAAGATGGCAAATTTTCTCTCGAAGAAGTTGAATGCATGGGTGCTTGCGGCTACGCACCAATGATTGCTGTTAATGAAGATTATTTTGAAAACCTTTCAAAAGAAAAAGTTGAAGAGATATTAAATTCATTGAATTGAATTCTTAATTATGGAAAGAATTGTTTTACCCGACATACCGAACCTAAATCAAATAGATGTTTATTTGACTAATGGTGGTTTTGAATCTTTCAAAAAGGCTTTATCACAATCTCCAGATGATATAATCGACCAAGTGAAAAAATCCGGTCTTCGTGGCAGAGGCGGAGCTGCATTTTCTGCTGGATTGAAATGGAGCTTTATGCCAAAGACAACTGATAAGCCAAAGTATCTTTGTATAAATGGTGACGAAAGCGAACCCGGTTCATTTAAAGACAGACAAGTTTTTGAAGACAATCCTTTTCAATTGATTGAAGGTGCAATAATCACTTGTTATGCAATAGGTGCTAAAGTTGCGTATCTGTATATTCGTGGAGAATATCATAAGTGGATTAAGTTAATGCAGAAAGCTATTGAAGTTGCATACGATCGTGGTTTTCTTGGCGAATCAATGAAAAAAACTTTCGGTAATGATTTTAGCTGCGACCTTTACATTCATAAAGGTGCCGGGGCTTACATTTGCGGTGAAGAATCTTCTTTGATGAATTCAATTGAAGGATATCGAGGCTATCCTCGTGTTAAACCACCTTTCCCAGCACAGAAAGGTTTGTGGGGATGTCCTACAACCATTAACAATGTTGAAACTATTACAAACGTACCCAAAATTATAAGTAATGGATGGGAATGGTATTCGAAAATTGGTGCGCAAAAACATCCCGGTACACTTTTGTATGGAATCAGCGGACATGTAAACAAGCCTGGAGTTTATGAATTACCAACTGGAATTTTACTTACAGATTTAATTTTCAATACTGCCAGTGGAATTCCAAATAATAAAAAAGTTAAATGTGTAATTCCCGGTGGTTCTTCAATGCCGCCGTTGCGTGGAGATCAATTAGAAGGTATACGAATGGATGCAGAATCTTTAAAAGAAGCTGGATCGGCAATTGGTATTGGTGGTGTAATGGTTATGGATGAAGATACAAATCTTCTAAAAGTTTTAATTCGTATAACTCATTTTTATCATCACGAAAGTTGTGGTCAATGCACACCTTGTCGTGAAGGAACAGGCTGGATGGAAAAAACACTTCACAGAATTTTAGAAGGCAACGGTACTTCAAAAGATCTCGACCTTTTGATAAGTGTTGCTGAAAACATTGAAGGGAATACTGTTTGTGCATTAGGTGACGCAGCTGCATGGCCAGTTAAATTTATGATTCAAAGATTTAGAGATGAATTTGAACAATACGTTAAAAATGAAGTTACAATCCCAGTTCCAAATAAAGTTCACTCAATGCGAAATACTTCTGCTCCTTTGGCAAACCTACACAAATAATTTGCAATTTTTAATGACCTTCTATTAAAAAAAAATTAATATTTATTTTCTGCTATGAGATGAAAAGAATTTTTTTGGGAAAGGAAAAAAATCTAAAATGAAGAAGATAATTTATTTATTAATTCTACTATCAAACTCAATTTATTCACAAGTATTTATTTACCCGGATACTTTAAAATATGAAATGAATCAAATAACAGTTTCTGCTACAAGATACCCTGAAAACATAATCGAAATTCCATATGCAGTTACACTTATCAATGAAAAATCATTGATGAATTTGCGAGGTTACGGACTTGATGAAATATTAACTTCTGTACCTGGAGTTCTGGCTCAAACGCGAGCTGGTAATCAAGATATTCGTTTGGTAATTAGAGGTTTTGGCGCACGAGGAGCCGGTGATAGATCTAACTATGGTACAACGAGGGGAATTCGAATTATGGTTGACGGAATCCCAGAAACGGAACCTGATGGAAGAACATCATTTGATTTGATTGATTTGGGGGCAGTAGATAATATGGAGGTTATCCGATCCAATGCTTCTGCAATTTGGGGTAATGCTTCTGGTGGAATAGTCAATCTCTCAACAATTCCGTCAAGTAATAATTATAATCTCTCAATAAAAAGTCTTTCAGGTAGTTTTGGTTTTTATGGTTTTCAAACAAAGGCGGTTACTCCAATTACATATGGTAAAATTTTTGCAACACTAACTAATACAAATTTTTCTGGATGGAGGGAACATTCAAGCAGTTATAGGACTCTTTTTAATTTTGGAATTACATCAAATATTGAGGACATTACAAAATTTAGTGTACTTGTATTAGCTGGTTCAAATCTTTTCCACGTACCTGGTCCACTAACTAAAAAGCAATTTGAACTCAATCCTCAACAAGCAAATGCAATTTATTCTCAACGAGACGAACGAAGACATAACCGACTAGGTAGAATTGGATTCACTATAGAACATAATTTTGATGAAGCTAATCAGATATCTGGAATGTTGTTTGCATCTCCAAAATTTTTACAAAGATCAGAAAGAGGAACATTCCGTGATTTTACACGATATCATATTGGCGGAAATATTATGTTCAAGAATAATTCGAAATTCTCAAATGAATTAAAGAATCATTTAATTATTGGAATTGATGAAGCATATCAGGATGGAGCAATTTTATTTTATAGTTTATCTTCTACAAATCAAAGAGGTTCTGTATTAAGAGCAAATAAACGTGAAGGCGCTAATAATTTTGGTGCTTTTATTCAAGATGAAATTATATTTAATGAAAAGATTAGTTTTATTGCTGGACTCCGTTATGATAATATAACTTATTACAGTGAAGACTTTCTAATTTCATCCTATGGGTTGCAAAGCAAATCATTCTCCAAACTTACTCCTAAGTTTGGATTAACATATCGATTCAATCAAACACAAAGTATTTATGCAAATATTGGCGGAGGTACTGAAGTTCCAGCCGGAAATGAAACTGATCCGTCAAGCACTTATAGTCAAGATCAAATATACTTATTAAATCCGTTGCTCGAACCAATCATTTCTACAACTTATGAAGTAGGTACAAAACATTTGTTAGCTGTGAGCAATTCGAATCTTCTAAAAACAGCTTCAATTGATGTTGCTGGATATTATATTGATATCAAAAATGATATTATACCGTATCGCGGTGGCAGATTTTATTTTACAGCCGGTAAAACATCTCGAATTGGAATTGAATTAGGTGCAGAACTTGAATTTGAACAAGGAATCTCTTTGAAAGGTGCTTTCACTTATTCTGATAACAAATACAATGAATATTTGGTTGATTCAGTTCATTATTTTAAACCGAACTCATTTGCAAATTACAAGAATAATACAGTAGCTGGTATCCCTAGATTCTTTTATAACATTGGTTTATCATTTCAACCCAAATTCTTGAAGGACTTTTTTCTAAATTTTTCTCTTAATTCGGTTAGCAGTTATTTTGTTGATGATGCAAATAAAATTGAAGTACCTTCTTATTTTGTTTTTAATTCCACTATTGGAATTAATGACTTCATCAGCATTACAGATAAACTGAAAATAAGAGGATTTCTTACAATTAATAATTTATTTAATACCAAATATGCAGCATCGGCATTTATTAATCCTGATATTGTTAATAATGAAGCAATATACCTTGAACCTGGTCTACCCCAAAATATTGTTATTTCAGCTTCCATATTATTCGAATAGCTTTATTAAGTTTGAATTAACTTTTTGACTTAGCTAATTTTACTTTCAAAATAGTGTGATGTATGAGAATATTTGTCTGTCAAGCTAATCCGATAATTGGTGATATAAAAGGGAATGCTGAAAAAATTCTTGAAGGATATAAAAAAGGAATTGAAGAGAAAGCTGATATAGTAGTATTCCCAGAATTATTTCTTTGCGGATACCCGCCGCTCGATTTAGTTGAGAAAAAAGAATTCCGTCAATCAGTAATGAAAACTGCCGAGCAAATTGCTTCTCAAACTACTTCAACTGGATTATTATTTGGATCAATTACTGAAGATTATGAGGATTTGATTGGGACAAATGTATACAACTCAGCAATTCTATGTTACGATGGTAAAATACATTTTGTTCAAAGTAAATCACTGATCCCAAACTATGATGTATTTGATGAAGTTAGATATTTTGAATCAGCAAAAGTTGTTGAAGTGCACAAATTCAAGAATGAAATTATAGGAATTTCTATATGCGAAGATATTTGGAATGACGCTGATTACTGGAAGCACAGAAGGTATCCTATAGATCCGATTCAAAAACAAGTTGATGATGGTGCAACTGTTTTGATCAACATTTCCGCAAGTCCGTATTCTTACGGAAAAAGGAAAGAAAGATTTGAAATGCTTTCAACTTTAGTCATAAACGATAAACTTCCTCTTGCATATGTATGCTGTGTAGGTGCACAAACGGAATTGATTTTTGATGGTGCAAGTATGTGCTTAAATAAAAAAGGTGAGCTATGTTTAATTGGAAAGCCATTTGAAGAAGATTATTTTATTTTTGATACGGAAAAAAAATATAATAAAACATTACAAATTGAATCTAGCTTTGAAAAGGAAGTTTTAGATTCGCTGATTTTAGGTGTAAAAGATTATTCAAAAAAAAATGGATTTAAAAAAGCATTAGTTGGTTTAAGCGGGGGAATTGATTCAGCAATTGTAACATACATTGCCGTACACGCCCTCGGAAAAGATAATGTCCATGTTGTGATGATGCCGTCTAAATATTCAAGTGAAGGAAGTATAAAAGATTCTAAAAAACTTATTGCCAACCTTGGCATCAAATCAAATAATATTTCTATTCAACCAGTATTTGACAAAATATTAGAGATGTTAAAAGACTCATTTGATGGCAAACCAGAAGATATTACTGAAGAAAATATTCAGCCTAGAATTAGAGGATTATATTTGATGGCTCTTTCGAATAAGCATGGATATTTGTTATGCTCAACCGGAAATAAATCTGAAATTGCAACTGGATATGCTACTTTATACGGAGATATGTGCGGTGCATTGGCTGTAATTGGAGATGTTTATAAAACTCAGATCTATTCCTTAGCTAATTATATTAACAGAGATTCTGAGATTATCCCATATGAAATTGTAAATAAAGTTCCTTCTGCAGAATTAAAACCAAATCAAACTGATCAAGATTCTTTACCGCCATATGATCTGTTGGATAAAATTTTAAAACTTTATTTAGAAGAACAAATGGAGTTAAGTGGAATTATTTCCATAATTAAGGAACCTGAAGCGGTTAAAAAAGTGTTAAAGATAGTAGATTTAAACGAATTTAAAAGAAAACAATCAGCTCCGGTTTTGCGAGTTTCAAAGAAAGCATTTGGTTATGGGCGCAGATTTCCTATTGTACAAAAGTGGAGAAATTAATTATACTTTCAAAACTCTTTTATTAACTTCATTATCTTAAATAGTTAGAGGATTTAATGAATTTTAAAAAATTATTTTTACTGGCTTTTATTTTTGCAAGCGGATTTTCATTTGCTCAGTTCGGATTACAAAGTGATTTAGTAAAACTAGAAATAATACCCGGACAGAATAAAGCAGTTCAGGGTGAAACATTTAAGTTTAGTGTCAAAGTTATTATTGAAGAAAAGTGGCATATAAATTCAAATAAACCAAATGACGAATTTTTAATTCCAACTGAGTTGATTTCAAAAAATCCAAAATTTCCTTTCACCAAATTAAATTTCCCGAAACCCCAGGAGTTGAATTTTGAATTTTCGGAAAAACCAGTTTCTGTTTATGATGGAGAAGTTATTATTTCTGGATTAATTCAAATTGATAAAAATTTAGAAATTGGTAACAACAACATTCCGATACAACTAAAGTATCAGGCATGCAATGATCAGAGCTGTATGCCTCCAACTTCGGTATCAGATACAATTTCAATCGAAGTTGTCAAAGTAAAATCAGAGGTTTTACAAATAAATCAAGAAACATTTAAAAATGTTGAACAAGCAGAACCTGAAATTAATGTTGAAAAAAGTGAAGATTCACTTGCTTCAACATTAGAATCGAGCGGTTTAATTTTAAGTCTCCTAATTATTTTCCTTGGAGGATTAGCACTTAATCTTACACCATGTGTTTATCCATTAATACCAATTACAATTGGATATTTTGGCGGACAAAGTGAAGGAAAAACAAGCCGGCTTTTTTTACTTGGAATTCTTTATGTACTCGGGATGGCATTAACTTATTCAGTTGTCGGTGTTGTAACTGCATTAAGCGGTTCAGTTTTTGGATCCTTACTGCAAAATCCATTTGTAATAGTTGGAATTGCATTTCTTTTTGTTCTTCTTTCTTTGAGTCAGTTTGGTGTCTATGAGTTCAAATTACCAGATTCACTTGTTGCAAAAGCTGGCGGAGCTAAAGCTGGTACTTTTGGAGCTTTCTTTATGGGGTTAACAATGGGCATTGTTGCCGCTCCTTGTATTGGACCTTTTGTAATTGGGCTTGTCACCTATGTTGCAGCAAAAGGGGACCCATTTAATGGCTTTCTAATGTTTTTTGTTTTAGCACTTGGATTAGGATTACCATATTTAGTTCTTGCTTTGTTTTCTGGAAAAATTAAAAAATTACCTCGCGCCGGTGACTGGATGGAAGGTGTGAAACATATTTTTGGATTTTTATTGCTCGGCATGGCAATTTATTTTGTCGGACCAATTTTACCTAAGGAAATTTCGAGCTACATTTTACCAATGTTCGGCTTGATCGCAGCGATTATTTTATTGTTTCTTGATAAAACAGCAAATCAAATTATAGGATTTCGATGGTTTAAAATTATTTTCTCAATAATTGTACTATTAATTTCAGTTTATTCACTGATTCCATCTAAAGATATTTCACCTGATTGGAAAGAATTTTCAGAAGCAAATTATAATCAGTCTTTGGTTGATGGAAAGAAAATGATTATTGACTTTTATGCTGACTGGTGTATTCCATGTAAAGAGTTGGATGCATTAACATTTTCGGATTCAAGGATTGTTGAACTGTCAAAAGAATTTGATGCATATAAAGTGGATATGACGCAAACAATTTCTGAAGAAACTGAAGCAATTCGTGATAAGTTCAGGATATTAGGAATGCCCACAGTGCTAATTATTGATTCAAACGGAAATGAGATTGAGAGAATTACTGGATTTGTTAATGCTGATGAATTTTTAGGTATAATTCAGAAAGTTAAATAGGACTCATTTTTTAATATTATACAATATTCACTATTTTAACTCTGTTAAATAACAACATTTATAGGAAACTAAAGAGATAAATATGGCAAAACCAATTCAAATACTTGAAGATGTAACAGTACGCTTTGCTGGTGATTCCGGTGATGGTATGCAATTGACTGGTTCGCAATTTACTGATACAACAGCAATGGTTGGTACGGATATAGGAACACTTCCAGATTTCCCGGCAGAAATTCGAGCGCCCGCTGGTTCTCTTGCTGGTGTGAGTGGTTTTCAAATTCATTTCAGCAGTAGTGATATTCAAACTCCAGGAGATTCACCCGATGTTTTAGTTGCTATGAATCCGGCTGCGTTGAAAGTTAATTTGAAAGATCTAAAACCTAATGCGACTATCATAGTTAATACAAATTCATTTGATGCAAAAAATCTAAAACTTGCTCAGTATGATACTAATCCACTTGAAGATGGATCATTAGCCGGTTACAATGTAATTCCAGTTGAATTAACAAAATTAACCACAACAGCCTTGGACGAATTAAATCTTTCTCCCAAAGAAAAAGATAAATGCAAAAACTTTTTTGCACTTGGCATTATGTATTGGATGTATAACCGACCAATAGAAATGACATTAGCCTGGCTTGAGTCCAAATTTAAAAAGAAACCGGATATACTTGAGGCAAATCAACGTGTTTTAAAAGCTGGATTTAATTATGGCGAAACTACAGAAATTTTTACTACACGATATGATGTACAGCCGGCAAAATTACCCAAAGGTATTTATCGCAACATTTCTGGAAATGAAGCAGTTGCACTCGGTTTTGTAACAGTATCTTTAAGAAGTAAACTTCCCTTGTTTCTTGGTTCTTATCCAATTACACCAGCTTCAGAAATTTTGCAAGAGTTGAGTAAATATAAAAATTATGGAGTTGTAACATTTCAAGCTGAAGATGAAATTGCTGGAATTGCTTCGGCAGTAGGTGCTGCATTTACTGGTGCATTGGCAATTACAAGTACTTCGGGACCAGGCCTTTCATTAAAAGCTGAAGCAATGGGTTTAGCAATTATGACAGAATTGCCTCTGGTTGTTATTGATGTACAACGTGGTGGACCAAGCACTGGGCTACCAACAAAAACTGAACAAGCTGATTTATTCCAAGCATTATACGGTCGACATGGAGAAGCACCGCTCGTTGTAATAGCTGCAAGCAGTCCCGCTGATTGCTTCTTTGCATCAATTGAAGCTGCAAAAATTGCTTTAGAATTTATGGTGCCGGTAATATTATTGACTGATGGATATTTAGCATTCGGTTCCGAGCCATTAAAAATTCCGAAATTTGAAGAGCTGCCAGAAATAAATGTAAAATTTAGAACTGAAATAGAAGGGTTCTATCCATACTTACGTGACGAAAATTTAGTTAGACCTTGGGCAATTCCAGGTACTCCGGGATTAGAACATAGAATTGGTGGATTAGAGAAAAAGGATGTGTTTGGAAATATAAGTTACGATCCGCAGAATCACGAGATTATGATCAATAACAGACAAAAGAAAGTTATCAATGTACAAAAAGTAATACCGGATTTAGCTGTAAATGGAAATGAAACTGGAGAACTTTTAGTTTTAAGCTGGGGAAGTACTTATGGTGCTGTAATTGAAGCTATTAAATTAGCAAGAAAAGAAGGGTTGGAAGTTTCTCATGCACATCTTAGATATATGAATCCATTTCCAAAAAATCTTGAAGGAGTTCTGAAGAGTTTTAATAAAGTTATGATACCGGAACTAAACTTAGGTCAATTGGCTACAATTATTAAAGGAATTTATTTAAGAGAAATAATTCAATTTAATAAAGTGCAAGGACAGCCATTCAAAGTTGCAGAAGTTCTGAATAAAATAAAGGAAGTCTTAGGAGGCAATAATGGCAAATAATATAAATACGGTAGAAACTGAAGTTAAATACACTGCAAAAGATTTTTCTTCAGGGATTGATGTCAAATGGTGTCCGGGATGCGGCGATTATTCAATCTTAGCTCAAGTGCAAAGATCCTCTCCTGATTTTGGTGCAAAAAAGGAAGATATAGTTTGGGTATCGGGAATTGGGTGCTCAAGCCGTTTCCCTTATTATATGAATACTTATGGATTCCATGGAATTCATGGTAGAGCCGCTGCAATTGCGACTGGAGTAAAATTAGCGAATCCTAAACTACAAGTCTGGGTTGCCACTGGCGATGGTGATATGTTAAGCATTGGCGGTAATCATTTTATTCATGCATGCAGAAAAAATATTGATCTTAAAATTGTAATGTTCAATAACAGAATTTATGGATTAACAAAAGGGCAGTATTCACCAACTTCTGAAAAAGGCAAGGTTACCAAATCTTCTCCTTACGGAACAGTTGATTGGCCTTTTAATGCTATTAAATTGGCAACTGGCTCAGGTGCTACTTTTGTAGCTCGAAGCATGGATAGAGATCCGAAGCATTTGCAAGAGATACTTTCTCGCGCAGCAAAACATAAAGGTGTAACATTTATTGAAGTATTACAGAACTGTCCTATTTTTAATGATGGAGCTTTTTTCAATTTAACTGAAAAAGAAACTCGTGCTGATAATGTTGTATATCTTGAGCATGCGAAACCATTAGTGTTTGGTGAAAAACAAAATAAAGGAATTAAGTTAGACGGACTTAATCCAATCATAATTGATCTTGAGGATGGAAAGCATTCAGTAAATGATTGTTTAGTTCATGATGAAACAGATGATAACCCTACTCGTATTTTCTTAATGGCACGTTTTACAGATATACCGGGCTATCCAACTCCAGTTGGTGTATTTCGTAATTATTCTAAGCAAACTTATGATGGTGATTATGTCCAGCAAATTGAAGGCTTAAAACAGAAAATGGGTGTTGGTACTTATGATGCTCTTATGTTCTCCGAAAATACCTGGGAAGTGAAATAAATTATTAGTCAATAATAAATTTGAAAGCGAAGTTTATCTTCGCTTTCTTGTTTTAAAATGAAACTTTATGAATGTTTACGAACAATTAAAAGAACTAATTCTTAAGAATAAAACATTTCTTCTAACCACCCATGTAAATCCGGATGCTGATGCAATTGGGTCAGAACTGGCGATGTATTTTATTTTAAAGCAATTAAAAAAAAATGTTTATATTGTAAATCACAGCTTCACTCCGTATAACCTTGAATTTTTGGATGAAGAGAAAATAATTGAAAGATATGATGAAAAAATTCATAAAAAAATTTTTTCAGAAACTGATGTGATTATTTTACTAGACCTGAATCAAATCAACCGCGTTATAAGGATGGAAAATGGTATTAGAAAATCCAAGAGTATAAAAATATGCATTGATCATCATCAAGACCCAGAAAAATTTTATGATTATTTTGTCGGCGGATCAGGTTATTCAGCTACCGGTGAAATAATCTATGAATTCATAAAACAGACTGAAATTGTTCCTTTTACCAATAAAATAGCCTATCAACTTTATACAGCAATTATGACTGACACTGGTTCATTTAGATTTGATAGAACCACGTCAAAAGTTCATAGAATAATTGCAGAGCTTCTTGACTTTGGGATTGTTCCAATGGAAGTTTATGATAAAGTATATGATCAATTCCATTTCAGCAGAATTAAATTACTTGGCAATGTTTTAAGTTCAGTTAAGCTTGATGAAACAAAGAAAATTGCATATATGATTTTAACAAATGAGACTCAGAAAAAAAATAATGCTGTTGAAGCAGATGTTGATGGTTTTGTTAATTATTGTCTCTCAATTCAAGGTGTTGAAATAGGAATATTGATTTATGAATTAAACGGCAGTTTAAAAATTAGTTTTCGTTCAAAAGGAGAAATTCCGGTTAATAAATTGGCTGGTGAGTTTGGCGGAGGCGGACATTTAAATGCTTCAGGTGCTCGTCTAGAAAATACAATAATTGAAGATGTTTTAGAGAAAGTATTATTGAAGGCTCAATCATATTTGAGAAAGGAGAGTTAAGATGTACTTTAAACTGAATATTCAATCTGCAAAAGATGAAATTAAATTTGACAAAGACTCAGGACTAGTAAAATTTTTTGTTGATTCAAATAACCTAGAAAAACATTTTAATAATTTTTATGAATCACTTAATAAAAATATTAATCCACTTCAGAAAAAAAATTTTTTAGATAAAAAAGGTGATGCTTTAAATTATTACTCTGAATATGGTGAGCCTTCCAATATTTATATCAAAAAAGTAAAAATTGATGATGACTTCACGATTGATTTTTTCAGAAATTATTTTGCTGGCTTAATTTCAGATATTAGGAAAATCAAAATAAATTCTATACATGTTGTTGTTCCTTCATTTAATAAATTTAAAAAACATTTTGGTGATGAAGTATACTTTCTTCAAACAATGGTTGAAGGATTTGGGCTTGGAAATTATAGTTTTGATAAATACAAATCCTCAAAAGATAAAACAGAATCATTAAATGTCATTTTTCATTATACCAACCAAAATGCTCTTAAGAAATCAATTCAGAACGCACTTAATATTATCGATTCAGTTTATTTTACACGGGATTTAGTAAACGAACCAGCAATAACATTAACACCAATTGAATTAGGAAGGAGAACAAAGAAAAAATTATCTAAATTTGGAATTAAAACGACAATTTTAGATAAACGACAGTTAATCAAGAGAAAAATGAATGCTATTCTTTCCGTTGGCGGAGCTTCTGAAAATCAACCTTGCATGATTGTAATGAGTTACAAACCAAAAATCAAACCAAGGAAAAAGATTGCTTTAGTTGGTAAAGGTGTTACTTATGATTCGGGCGGACTCTCAATTAAACCTACGTCTGGAATGCTAAAGATGAAAGCTGACATGGCTGGCGGTGCTGTAGTAATAGGAACATTAATGGCTGCAGCTAAACTTAAATTGCCTATACAGATAATTGGAATTGTGCCAGCTGCTGAAAATATGATTGGCGGCAAATCATATAAACCCGGGGATATTATTAGAGCCTATTCAGGTAAAAGTATTGAGGTTAAAGATACTGACGCTGAAGGCCGGATAATTTTAGCCGATGCATTACATTATGCTTCGCAACAAAAGCCAGATGAAATAATTGACTTTGCTACTTTAACTGGTGCATGTGCTGTTGCTCTTGGGTTAATTGCAGCTGGATTATTTACAAAAAATGATCAGCTTTCTAATAAACTTATTAATTCTGGACAAAGAACTTTTGAGCGTGTTTGGCGTTTACCTTTCTGGAATGATTACAATTCGCAAATTAAAAGTGAAATAGCAGACGTATCAAATTTGGGACCACGTTGGGGTGGTGCGATTACGGCCGGAAAATTTTTAGAACATTTTGTAGATAAAAAAATTCCATGGGCACATCTTGATATTGCTGGACCAGCAATTAAGCATGAATTAACCAATTACACAAAAGAATTTGATACTGGTTTTGGTGTAAGACTTATGGTTGATTATTTATCCACATCGTAATCGTAGTAATTTAAAATTCCAAATGGGAGAGTAGTTTTCCACGCTCCTCTTGTAAAATCTGGAACCTCTAAAGATTTACTTTTATTTAAAGTTGAAATTTCACTTAACTCAATTAAGGAAGACCAGGATGCTGCATCATAAACATCTTGATCAAGAGGCAGTCCGTTTCTTAAACAATAAATTAATCTCCAATCCATTATAAAATCCATTCCTCCGTGTCCACCAACTTCCCGTGCTTTTTGACCAATTTTTTTAGCAAGTGGGTGTTCAAATTTTTCCATAATATTTTTGAATTCATCATCCTTCAACCATGAATGTGGATTAGGTTCAAGAGCAATTTTTTGCTGTGGCCATTTCATGGCAATCCCTTTCGTACCGCTTAATAAGTGAATTCTGCTGTAAGGACGAGGACTTGTTGTATCGTGTTGAATTAAAATTGTGTAACCATTTTTAGTTTTGACAAGTGTTGTGTTCATATCTCCAAGTTTATAGGTTTGATTAGCTTCTTGAGAGTTTTCTCCAAATTTTTCTTTTGCATATAAAGTCATCCCAAATTGATCAGATGACATAGAAGTTAAGTATTCGAATTTGTCGCCGCGATTTATATTCATGATTTGAGCGATTGGACCAATTCCATGGGTTGGATATAAACTTCCGGTGTGATTAACGCTTTCTTTCAGTCTCCACATTCCTTGATATCCATTTTCTTTATCAAATTTTAACCATCGGAGATCATGAATATATGCACACTCAGCATGAATTATATCTCCGAGTAATCCACTACGAGCCATATTAAGAGTAGCCATTTCAAAAAAATCATAACAGCAATTTTCAAGCATCATACAGTGTTTTCGTGTTTCTTCAGCAGTGTTAACAATCTGCCAACAACCTTCAAGTGTTGTCGCTGCCGGAACTTCAATGGCAACATGTTTTCCATGCTTCATTGAATAAACAGCATTGGGAACATGGAGATGCCAAGGTGTACAAGCATAAATTAAATCGATATCATCTCTTTCGCACATTTTCATCCAAGCATCTTCATTACCATGGAATTCCAAAGCTTCCGGTCGTCCTTCTTTTCGAATAATTTCTTGAACTTTTTTTACACGTTCTGGAAGGAGATCGCACAAGGCTTTTATTTCCACCCGTTCAATTTTCATCATCCTTTCTATAGCTCCAGGACCTCGCATTCCTAGTCCGATAAAACCGATTCGAACTTTTTCTAATGGCTCACAAGTTAATCCAACAACATTTTTCGTTTTTCTTTTCGATTCAGTTAATGCATCGCTCAATCTCAAATTAGATTCAGCAATTGATTTAATACCGGACACGCTTAATGCAGCGCCACTGAGCATAGATAATTTTAAGAAATTTCTTCTCGTTCCCATAATGATCCCATGTTAGGAATTTTTATTTAGTAAAAATCAAACCATCCTTCATTTCGAAAATTTTATCACCGAGTTTTATCAAATCTGAATTGTGTGTAACAATAAGAAAAGTAAGATTCAATATGTTTTTAAGGTCAATAAATAATTTATGAATCATCTCACTATTTGCTGAGTCAAGATTACCAGTAGGTTCGTCTGCAAAAATTAGTGAAGGATTATTTGCAAGAGCTCTCGCCACAGCAACTCGCTGCTGCTCTCCGCCAGAAAGTTCTGAGGGTTTATGATGCAGTCTTTCTTTTAAACCAACTAATTCAAGCAGCTCTTCAGCACGCTTTTTTGCTTTTTGTAATGGACTGCCATCTATCATAATCGGAATTGCTACATTTTCAGTTGCATCAAACTCAGGCAATAAATGATGGAACTGAAAAATAAATCCAATATTCTTGTTTCGGAATGTAGAAAGTTTATCATCACTCAGCCGAAAAATATCGACATCTTTAATTTTAACTTGACCACCGTCAGGAAAATCCAAACCACTAAGAATATGGAGCAAAGTACTCTTCCCAGCGCCAGAAGCGCCGATAATCATAGAGATATTGTTTGCTTCAATGTCAATAGAAATACCTTTTAGGATCTCTAACTTTTGTCCGTCAATCTTTGTAAAAGATTTTGTAATGGCAAATGCATTCAAAATAAAATTATTCATTGTTACTCATATTTAATTGATTCAATTATTACAGTTTTTGCAGCCCTTTTTGCTGGATAAAGCGAAGCTAAAAAGGATAGAAGCATTGACATTCCACCAATAGCAAAAATATCTGAAATATTTATTTTCACTGGTAATGCATTTATAATATATTTTGAAGGGTCGAGTTTATAGAAGTTGTACTCAATCTGCAAATAACAAATTAATAATCCTATAACTACACCTAGAATTGTCCCAATTGCTCCAACAAGAATTCCATCAAACATGAATATTTTTCGAATCGATTTTTTATTAACACCTATCGAACGCATAACTCCAATATCTTTTTTCTTTTCAAGAACTGACATCGTAAGTGAGGCAAAAATATTGAATGTTGCAACAGCAATAATTAGACATAATAATATATAAGCACCCCATCTTTCAATTAGCATTACACTATACAAGTCTTTGTGTAAATCATACCATGTATTTATTGTGAAGATATTTTCACTGTATTTCGATTGCAAATTATTTTTTACTAATTCTGATTGTGCAATATCTTTCAGTCTAACCTCAATGCCGGAAGTTTTACCTTTTAGACCAAACAGTTCTTGTCCAGCAGACAAGGAAGTGAAAGTACATGAAATATCGTAGTCTCTGTTATTCGATTCGAATAGACCTTGTACTATGAATCTTTTTGTTTTGGGAATCGAAAGAGAAGTAATTGTTTTTTCAATGTTGAAAGCAGACGTAACCATAATAGTATCGCCAACTCGAGCTGAAAGCCTTAATGCTAATGGTAATCCAAGAATTATTTTTTCTAATCCGTCTTCCTTATCAAGCTTGAACGATCCACTTATAATTTTGGTACTTAATCCCCAAGTATCATCAATCGTGGTAGATATCCCTTTTAAGTTTACTATTTCATATGACTGCTTGTTTAGTGCAATAATTTTTCCTTCAACAAAAGATGTGGTTGATTCAACGTAATGATTTAATTTTAATGATTGTTCAACTAGACTAATATTATCGTATCCTGAAGTGTTATTTACTGATATTCTTATGTGAGGGTCAAAACTAACCAAAATTGATGTAACCAACAATCCAAAACCATTAAAAACCGACAGAACAATAATTAAAGCTGCAACCCCAATTGTAATTCCCAGTGTTGAAAGGATGGAAATAATGGTAATGAAATTTAGTTTGTGTTTGGAACGTAAATACCTTTTGGCAATAAAAAATTCAAACATGTTTAGTCAAATCTAATTGCTGAAATTGGTTTTATTTTTGAAGCAACTAAAGCTGGTAGTATGGCTGCGAATATTGAGACAATAAAAGTGATTCCAGAAACCATTGCGTAATTTTTTAATTCTATTGAAATAGGGACTTTAGTAACAAAGTAGACAGCATCTGGTAATGAAATTAACCCAAATTCATTTTGCATGATGCTAAGAATAAAAGCTAATATATTTCCGATAATCATGCCGATGATAGATAAGTAAACTCCATGAAGTACAAAAATTGATAGGACTTTTTTTCTATTTAATCCCATTGAACGCAAAATTCCAACAGCACTAGTTTTTTCCAACACTACCATTAGCAAAGTACCTATTATATTGAAAACCGCAACAATAATTATTAATCCAAGAATTATTGGGATCGGTTCTTTTTGAAGTTCCAACCATGTAAAAATATTTTGATGCACTTTGTAAATAGATCTTACATAATATGGGTAGCCAAGATAATCTTGCAGTTCATCTGAAATTTCTTCAATCTCGCTATTATTCTTCAACCTAATATTGTAGCCTGAAATTTCTTTGTTCATTCCAAATAAAGAATCCGCAACTAAAAAATTTATATATGCATTTAAATCATCATATTCAGACATTCCGCTTTCAAATATCGATGAGACAATAAATTGTTGTATTGAGGGAGGATTTTCCAAAGAAGGTATTTGATTGCGGACTAAAGTAAATATCGTAACGGTTGAACCCACATCGATCATCAATTTTTGAGCAAGCTTTTTTCCTAAAACTATTCTGTGATTTTCTGAATCAATATTTATTGAGTCTTTTTCTCCTTGAAGAAAATATTTTCCAAGATTTTTAGAAATTGTTTTGTCATGAAGACCAATTAAATTAATTCCTTCAGTTCTAGTTTGTGATTTAATTATTGCTAATTTGGAATTAAATGGTTCTATATTTGAAATGTAATTGCCATATTTCAAAATTAATTTTGGGGTAACAAATTCTGGGTTTGGTAAATTTCTATTGCCGAATGCAGTAATTTTTATGTGAGAATTTAAGTTTACAATTTTTTCTTGAACTGTTTTTTCAAATCCATCTAAAATTGTTAAAGCAATTATAACAACTGCAATTCCTAAAGCAATTCCCATAATGGTTATTAATGAAATTGATGAGGCCAGCTTTGATTCTTTTTTAGAACGAATAAATCTTGATGTTAGATAGAATATTAAAGGCATTTTACAATAATAATATTGAGTTTTGTAAAAATATAAATATAAAATGAAATTAATGCTAAAATTGACATTTCACAATCAAAAGTATATTTTTGATATCCATTTTTTAGGGGAATGGAAAGTTTTTCACATTGTGAATGACGGGGTGTAGCGTAGCCCGGCTAGCGCGCCTGGTTTGGGACCAGGAGGTCGTAGGTTCGAATCCTACCACCCCGACAGCGTAAATTAAAGTATGACCCGTATGCTGAATCCACCGTATAGCGGAAAATTAAATATTTCTCCACTATATGTCATGCGCCCATAGCTCAACAGGATAGAGCATCAGCCTTCTAAGCTGAGGGTTAGTGGTTCGAGTCCACTTGGGCGTACAGTAATGAACTGTTCATTGAAGAAAATTGGTAAACTAACAAATTGTTAGCGATATGATGATAATAAATGGTGACCATAGCTCAGTTGGTTAGAGCATCTGGTTGTGGCCCAGAAGGTCATGGGTTCAAATCCCATTGGTCACCCAAGAAGGCCCCATCGTCTAATGGTTAGGACCTCGCCCTTTCACGGCGGTAATAGGGGTTCGAATCCCCTTGGGGTCACAAGCCTTTCTTATATGTGCATCACACCATTCAATTCCATTGATTCTTTAATCGTAGTTATAGAATCAATGGATTTTTTAAATACTATTTATTCCAAAAAAATTCTCAAGAAAAATATATTAGTGAAATCTCCTATCCATAAACTTGATTACTTCATACGATTTGCTATCTTTGTCCAACAAATAATAACACATCAAAGATGGAAAAGTATAAAGAATTATTTGCCCAGTATGACGAGTATAGCACGCAAAAGAATTATAGAAAACCATTCTTTCCATCATTTTACTTTTACATTTGCCATGTAGCCAGAATAGTATTGTACAGTTATAAACAAGCGAAGAATAATGATTATGGGGATATTAAGTGGGTAAATTCATCGTTAGATGTTTTGAAGAGTATTGAGAAAACTGGGATTAATGTCCACGTCTCAGGAATGAATAATCTAAGAAAAGTTGAAGGGCCGGTTGTATTCGTATCAAATCATATGAGTGTATTAGAAACTTTTTTATTTCCATCATTTATTCATCAGGTAAAAAAAATTGTTTATGTGATGAAAGTTGAATTAACAACATTTCCATTCTTTGGTAAAGTTGCAACTGCAAGAAATCCTATCGTTGTAGGTCGAAAAAATCCTAAGGAAGATTTAATAACTGTATTAGAAGACGGAAGTTCAAGAATTAAAAATGGTTTATCAGTAATTATTTTCCCTCAACGAACTCGAAGTAAAAAATTTGATCCATCGCTTTTTAATTCACTGGGAGTAAAATTAGCAAAAAGAAATAATGTCCCAGTAATTCCAATTGCAATTGTAACTGATGCATGGGGAAATGGAAAGCTAATAAAAGAATTTGGGAAAATTGACCCAACAAAAGAAGTTAAAATGGCATTTGGTGAACCAATGGAAATAATTGGTAATGGAAATGAACAGCATGAAAAATCTGTTTATTTTATTAAAAGTAAATTAACAGAATGGGGGAGAACTGATTTACTCATCAACAATCCATAACGCTTCAACTCACCTTTAATCAAATCAATAAATTAACAATTCCTTAACATTGTATTAATATTTACTTAACACTGATTAATTACCTTTGTAAAACAAAATGAGTGATGTATGAAAAAAACAGCATATTATTTTTTATTATTTGGAATTATAACATGTTCAACAACTATAGCTCAAGATTCAACTGCATCTAAAGTTGATGAAATTAAAGGTGAAGTAGAAGGGATTAAAGAGTCATACCTCGAAACAAAATCAACAGTTGATGCATTAAAAAAAATAAAGATTTCCGGATATATCCAAACACAATTTCAATCAGCAGAAAGTGATGGTGCAGCATCATTTTCTGGAGGAAATTTTTCGACTGGAATGCACAATAGATTTATGGTAAGAAGAGGCAGAATAAAATTTACTTATGATAATTCAATATCAAACTTAGTGTTACAGTTGGATGCAACAGAAAAAGGATTAGGCTTGAAAGATGCATACGTTTATTTTACAGAACCTTGGCTGCAGACTTTTAAATTAAAAGCCGGTGTTTTCGATAGACCTTTCGGATTTGAAATTAGTTATTCTTCAAGCAATCGTGAATCTCCTGAGCGCTCAAGATTGTTTCAAACTTTATTCCCCGGTGAAAGAGATTTAGGTGCAAGTTTTGAAATTACACCTCAGGATGGGTTGTTAAGCTTTATTAATTTCAAAGGAGGAATGTTCGCTGGTAATGGAGTGAATCCAGAAGTAGATAATCAGAAAGATTTTATTGGAAGATTAGGATTTCAATTCCCATTCTACGATGAAAATTTTGCAATTGATGGCGGAATTTCAACTTTCTTTGGTAAAGTAAAAAGGGCTGCTGGAAAAAATATTTATTTAGTTAATTCTTCAATATTTCCACATACAATTTCTACAGATAATTCCGCAGATAGAAATTATCTGGGGTTAGATTTGCAAGTTTATTATAGTATACCGGTTCTTGGTGGTTTCACTTTAAGAAGTGAATATATTTCAGGAAAACAAGTCGGAAGCAGTTCATCAAGCTCCACTTCTCCAACCGGATTATTTACTGGAGATTTATATCAAAGAAATTTCATGGGTTATTATTTCATGTATGTTCAAAACCTTGGAGAGTTTAATCAATTAGTTTTGAAATATGATCAGTATGATCCAAATACTGATGTTGAAGGGGATCAAATTGGTTGGAATACAGACGCGAAATTAGGAACTGGCGACGTAAAATATTCAACATTTGGAATAGGATTAGTTCATTACTGGAATGACAACATCAAATTTTTATTTTATTATGACTCAGTTACTAATGAAACATCAAAATATTTGGCTGGATTTACAGAAGACATTAAAGACAATGTATTCACAATGAGAATTCAATATAAATTTTAACTTAGAAAGAAAAAGAAATGAAAAAAATAATTGCAGTTGTAATTTTATTAATAGCAACATTAGGATTTTATTTGCAAAGCAATGTAATAACTGTTAAAGGCTCAGATACACTAGTAATTTTAGCACAAAGATGGGCAGAAAAATATATGCAGTCACATGCTGGTATTACTATTCAAGTAACCGGAGGCGGGTCAGGTGTTGGCATTGCTGCATTGATAAATGGAACAACGGATATTGCAAATTCTTCGAGACCAATGAAGCCAAGCGAAAGAGAAAAACTAAAACAAAGATATAATTCTTTAGGTGTGGAAGTAAAAGTTGCAAAAGATGGTTTGAGTGTTTATCTCAATGAAAAAAATTCATTGAAGGAATTATCATTAGAACAGATTAAAGATATTTATACTGGTAAAATAAAAAATTGGAAAGAGGTAGGTGGAAAGGATTCCAAAGTTATTGTATATGGACGTGAAAATAGTTCGGGTACATATGTTTTCTTCAAAGATAACGTACTTTTTGGAGCTGATTTTTTAGCAAGCATGCAAAGTTTGCCCGGAACTGCTGCAGTTGTTAATGCAGTTATCAAAGATGAAAATGCTATTGGATTCGGCGGAGCTGCTTATGCGAAAGGAATAAAATATGTTGCTGTAAAAAAAGATAATAAATCAAAAGCTTATGAACCGACAGAAGAAAATATTAAAAATAATAACTATCCAATTTCACGCTTCCTTTATTTATACTTAAGGAATAGACCAACTGGTGAATTAAAAAATTATATTGATTGGATTTTGAGTAAAGAAGGACAAGAATTAGTTTCTAAAGTTGGATATTTCCCAGTTAGATAATGACAAATGTTAATTCTAAAAAGACAGATTTATTGCTCAGACGAAAATTTCGTCTGGGCGAATTTTTAGCAGAAAATGTAATTCGATCTGTTTCATTCGTATCTTTTGCTATTATTGTATTAATATTTGTCTTTGTATTCAGAGAAACCTCTCAAATATTTTACCCAAAAGATTCCACAATTAGTGAACAATATCTCCAATCAGAATCATACGGAGACATACCTGAAGAAGGAGAAGCTCAAACTGAGCAGTATGGTTCTTTATTAAAAGAAAAAGTTGACGTTGCTGATATTGAGAATTTAACGGGAAAAGATTGGCAGCCAGTTGGAGAAAAACCGAAATATGGACTGCTGCCATTATTCATAGGAAGTTTAAAAGTAACATTGATGGCAATTTTATTTGGCGCTCCAATTGCGATATTTGCAGCAATTTATTCCGCACTATTTGCACCCAAAAAAATTCGTGAATTTATAAAACCGACTATCGAACTTCTTGCAAGTTTTCCTTCCGTAGTTGTTGGATTTTTCGCATTGGTAACTCTTGCAACAATTTTTCAAGACTTATTTGGTACTACATACAGATTAAATGCTTTTGTCGGAGGATTTGCAATGGCATTGGCAGTTATTCCTATTGTGTACACTATAACTGAGGATTCATTGGTCGCAGTACCTAAATATTATTCAGAAGCAAGTCTAGCACTTGGTGCAACAAATTGGCAGAC
>VGVY01000008.1 GCA_016873835.1 Ignavibacteria bacterium | reverse complement strand
TACAATATAATTTCTAATAATTATAAGACAAGATGGATTACAACGAAAATCCAAAATCATATTTTTCTCCAATGCACACTGTTGAGCATATTCTCAATGGAACAATGGACCAATTGTTTAAGAAGGGGCGGGCATTTAGTGCGCATATCGAAAAGAAAAAGTCAAAGTGTGACTATCACTTTGATAGAGATTTAACTGCAGAAGAAATAAATATAATTGAAGAGAAAGTTAATGTAATTATTAAGTTAGATTTGCCAGTCAAAGAATCTTTTATGAGCAAGGATGAAGCAGCAGAAATTTTCAATCTTAATAAATTACCTGATGAAGCTGGAAATAATTTACGTGTAATATCTATTGGAGATTATGATAAATGTTTATGCAGCGGTCAGCATGTTAATTCAACTAAAGAAGTTGGCGGTAGCTTTAAAATAATATCGACGAATTATGAAAATGGAACCCTAAGAGTAAGATTTAAAATTATTGCACTTTCTGAGGAAAACAATTCATGAAGAAAGTAGTTTGGATATTAGCTTTTGTATTATTAGAATTTACGGTTTATGCGCAGCAAATTAATTCGAATGATGAAAAAGAAATTTTGCAAGTATTAGAAGATCAAAGAATTGCATGGAACAAGGGTGACATCACAGAATATATGAAAGGGTATTGGAATTCTGATTCTCTTATGTTTATAGGAAAAAATGGCATCAGATACGGCTGGAATGAAACATTAAACGCATATAAAAAAGGTTATCCTAATAAGGAAGCAATGGGATTTTTAGAATTTGCGGTTATTAAATTAGAATTCTTTAGTTCAAATTCCGCATTTATGATCGGCAAATGGAAGTTAACCCGCACTATTGATAATATTGCCGGTTATTTTACACTTGTTTGGGAAAAAATCAAAAATCAATGGATTATAGTAGCAGACCATTCCTCCTAAATAATTCAAACTATATTATTTGAAAAATCAAATTTTCATCAATAATTTTGCGTCTGAAATTATTGAGGGTTGGGCATGCCTGAGGAAATTTACCTCCATCTTAAATTTAAAAACAGAAAAACTGGGGATTTTAAGGATGGATATATTCGCGTCCCCAATATTGAAAAATATGCAAATGGCTTAAAAAAATATTTTGATATTCATCAATTCCGTGTTTGCGAGAAACGTTTGGTAAGCAAAGAAGAATTTGACAAAAAAGGGAAAATTTAATCGAATGAAATTATTCGTAAGTATACTGTTTAGAATAGTTCTTTTAGGATATGTTGGATTTTCCTTTCTAACACTTTCTAATTGCGTCGATAAGGAAAACGATTATTCTTCGCTCGAAAAAATTAAACATCAGAAAAATTATTCGATAGACCTTTTAAGTAAACAATTCGATGCAGAAATATTTACTGGTAAGTCGCTAACGAGTCTGCATAATAAAAATGTTGTAATGGACACTACAGTAATTGCTTGTAAAAAAATAGATTCTGAATGGTTATTAAAGGCCGAAATCAATATTGAATCAAAAACTAAATTTTATGCTCTTTTAAAATGCAGTGATAAGATTGCATATAAATATAAGCACACTTCTTCCAATAAAATACTCCTTGCTGCAAAAATTAATAGCATCAGTGAATACGATCTTATAGCAGATGCAGATTCACTTGGCGGCACAAAATCTCTGATGAATATTGGTAAGTCAATTCTGATTCATGGCGAATGCTTAGCAATGATTGAAAATATAATTTCAGAAAATGTATTTTAATATTTCTTCTCATCAAGATTATTCAAAATTTATTTCCGAGAACAAATTTGCAGTTGTTTATTTCAGCTCCGATGACTGCAATGTATGTAAAGTTTTTAGACCAAAGCTGGCTGAGTTTCTTGAAAAAAATTATCCATCCTTCAAATTAGCGTATTTAAACACAGAAGTACTGAAAGAGATTGCAGCTCAGCTAAATGTTTTTACAATACCCACTATTTTATTTTTTATTGACGGGAAAGAGCAAATTCGTAAAGCGAGATTTGTTAATTTTTTAGAATTGCATGAAGAATTAGAAAGAATATTTAATCTAGTATAAAAAAATCCCTCTCTATATTTTGAGAGGGATTTTTCCCTATTAATAATTTATCAACCCTACTATTTCAATTCTGGAATTCTTCCTGGTGTCCATGGAGCTTTTATTTTTTCAAGTTCAGCTTCCATTACTTTCAGGTCTGTATCATTAATTTTCTTTAGTTTAGCAATAACCGGTTGAATTTCTTCGTAAAGCACATCATAAGCAACAAATTGATTTTTAGTAATATTTGAAGTTGAACGGGCAGTTATAGAAATCATATTACTCATTCTGTTGCTCAATGTAACCGGAGTTGGCGGAGTTTCTTCAGAACTTGCTTTAGAAGGAGGTCCCTCAAACAAGTAAATAACATCGTCAATTTCTTTGGATATAGCTTCAGCACGTTTTAATAAATCAAAATTTGCAGAAGGAGTATTATTCAAAGCTTGTTTTATAGCTTCGAATTTCTTTTGCAATTCTCCGGCAAATCTTTGAACTCCTAAAACAGTTCGAGCAAGTTCTGCAGCTTTTTGTTGGAAATTAACCACTTCTTCAAAATTATCTGCCGGTAATGATGTGTGTTTCAATAACTCAACGCTAAATGGTTCTGGTCCCGATAATTTTTTCTCTTCTCCACGTACTATTAAAGACATTGAAACAGAATATTTTCCGGGCGAAACAAAATAACTAAATCCGCCAAATCTGCCTCTGCCAGTTGCTGAAGAGACCGGTTCAAATTTTTCTGTTGTTATCGGGAGTGTACTTTCCATTCTTAAATCCCAGATCACTCTATTCACACCAGCACTTGCAGATTTATTTATTTTTTTAATTACATTTCCATTAGCATCAGAGATAGTAAAAACCAAATATGGCCCAAGTTCTTTTTCTTCTACAGCAATATCTTCAAAACTTGGCTGAGGAATTGGTTTGCCGTCTTTAAATAATTCTCGCTCTTTGTCTTTACGTTGAGCTTTCAAGGTTTTTGGCGCATCTTTAAGGTAGTAAGTAAAAGTTGCACCGAATTCAGGATTTGGAGCTTTGTAATAAGTTGCACCTTGTCCATATCTTCCGCCTTTTAAAACGTACATCTGTGAAGTCTTAATTGGGAATATATGTGATTCTTTTTCAAAAACTTCTTTACTAGCAAATCGTAATGGTGTATAATCATCCATTATATAGAAACCTCTGCCAAAAGTAGCAATCACTAAGTCATTTTCTCTTTCTTGAATTGTAATCTCAGGTACTTTTACTTTTGGTAATCCATTTTTTAATTGAATCCATTTTTCGCCGCCATCAACCGAGAAAAACACTCCCCATTCAGTTCCAACAAATAGCAGATTAGGTTTTACCGGATCTTCAACAATTGTATTTACAGCACCGTCTTCCGGTAAGTTACTTGCAATTGATTTCCAAGTTTTTCCTTTGTCTGTACTTTTCAAAACGTAAGGTTTAAAATCATCTCGCTTGTGGTTGTTGAATGATGCATAAACAACATTCTCATCAAATCTCGATGGTAGGACGTCACTTACTAATGTATATTTTGGAACACCAGGAAAATCGTCAAACTTTCTCCAAGTTTTTAAATCTTCAGTTACTTGAATCAATCCATCGTCAGTTCCGGCGTAGAGTAAATTTTCTTTTTTAGGGGATTCAGCTAATGACACAATAAGTCCATATAAAGATGTGCTTACATCTTTTGCAACTGCATCGTAGCTCCAATATTTGCCCATTACCGGAAATGAATTGCGGTCTGTTTTGGTAGTTAAATCGTCGCTTATTGTTTGCCAGCTGTTTCCTCTATCATCAGTTTTGAAAACTCTTTCAGCTGCAATATAAAGACGAGTTGGAGAGTGAGGACTAATGAAAAATGGAGTATCCCAATACCATTTATAAGTATTTTCTCCTTTACCTGGTTCGGGTCTTATATCAACAGATTCACCGCTTAATTTATCATAGCGGATAATATTTCCATACTGCCATGCAGAATAAACTATATTAGGATTTCCTGGTTCGATAGCTTGAAAGAAACCATCTCCGCCCGCCGTAACAATCCAGTTATCATTAACAATTCCATCTGAACTTAATGTTCTGCTTGGTCCGCCAAAACTATTATTGTCTTGTGTTCCGCCATAGATGTTATAGAAAGGTTTATCATCATCAACTGACACACGATAAAATTGTGTAACTGGCAGATTACATTTAAATAAATAATTTTTTCCTCCATCAAAGGTTTCATAAACACCGCCATCACCGCCAATCAAAAAATGTTCAGTATCAGTTGGGTCAATCCAAATTGCATGATCGTCAACATGTCTGTTGTCAAGACCTAATAATTTCCAGGTTCTTCCGCCATCTTCGGTCATGTATGAACGAGTTTCTACAGAATAAACTTTATCAACATTTTTAGGATCGCAGTAAATTTCATTGTAGTACTGACCAGATTCGTGGTGGTCACTCATTTTTTCCCATGTTGCACCACGATTAGTTGATCTATAAAATCCGCTTCCTTTTTCTGCAGCTTGTACAATTAAATAAAGCACATCTGGATTAACTGGAGAAATAGCTAATCCCATTCCGCCAATATCGACTTTTGGTAATCCAGTCATTATTTTTTCCCACGTTGTGCCGGCGTCGTTTGTTTTGTAAACTGCCGATTCTGGCCCACCGCCAATTTTTGTAAAGATGTGTCTTCTTCTTTGTTCTGAAGTTGCATAAAGAACATTTGAATCTCTTGGATCAATAACAACATTATTTACTCCGGTGTTCTCGCTGATATTTAATACTTTATTCCAAGTTTTTCCGCCATCAACTGTCTTAAATAAACCACGGTCTCCGCCCGGACCCCAAACGGAACCTTCTGCCGCAACATAAACTACATTTGGATTTTTGGAATCAATAACAATTCCGCCAATCTGACGAGAATCTTTCAGTCCCATATTCTTCCAGCTCTTTCCTCCATCAGTTGATTTATAAACGCCGTTTCCGTAGCCCAATGCACGCTGATGGTTGTTTTCGCCGGTTCCAACCCAAACAACATTTGAATTTGTTGGATCTATCACAACAACGCCAAGTGAATATGGGAGTGTATCTGCAATTGCATCCCATGTAGTTCCAGAGTTTGTTGTTTTCCAAAGGTGACCGCTTGCAGTTGCAACATAATATTCACTGTGGTTATTTGGATTTACTGCAAAGTCTGCAATCCTACCCGAAGTAAATGCTGGTCCAATACCTCTCCATTTTAAACCTGAAAAAGTTGATGCAGTAAATGGATCTTTTGTTTTTTTCTCATCTACTTTAGGCTTTTGAGCATTAACGATTACTGTAATGCCTAAAACGAGGATCATAAAAAGTCTGAATAACTTCATGACTGCTCCTTTTTATTTTCAATAAAATATTGTTGATAATGATTGGGAAGTTGAATTTTCATAGGAATGAATAAAAGAAATACTCATTAATTCCTCTTAAGATGAACAAAGCTATGAAAAAGAATTATTTATTTCTATTTGTAAGAATAATAAATAAATCGGAACAACACTAAACTGGAACGACAGAAGAGTTGATCTTTATGAAGTTGTTGTTAAGAAATAAAAGCGGAAGCAGCGGCGTCCAACTAAGTCCGCCGCTTTTGCATTTAAGCAGAGCTTCCGTTTGAAGATATGCCGACTTCGATACTCTCGAAGAAAGCATATCAAGATTTGGTATTGGTAATTAACCTAATACCACTTTTGCAAAATAGCTTACCTTTTTTCGTAAGCCGGAACTTTTGGTCTTGTAAATGATTTCTTGTCTAATAAATTAAGTGCTTCCTTAATGGCTCTTTCAAGCTGAACATCAACACCTTTTGCTAATTGAGCCGGGTCGTCTACAACTTCAATATCCGGATCAACTCCATGACCTTCCTTAAACCATTTACCATCCGGATCAAACATTCTGAATGTTGGAACTGTAATGCTTCCGCCATCAATCAAAGCTGGTGCACCCGTAATTCCTATTAATCCGCCCCAAGTTCTTGTTCCGATAAGAGGACCGAGTCCAGCTTTTCTAAAATAATCCGGGAATGCATCACCGCCTGAACCGCTCCATCCATTAATCATCATAACCTTTGGACCAAAGTGTGCAACTGGAGGCCATTGCCATGTTGCGCCATCACGCACAGCCCAGAATGCGAGTGGTTTTCTATTTAATAACTCAATAAATCTATCAGGAATTTGTCCGCCATTATTAAACCGCTCATCAATTATTAACGCTTCTTTTGTGTATTGTGCATAAAACATTCTTACAAGTTCATACTGTCCATCACCAGCACCCGTGCTTGGCACATAGATATAACCTACTTTTCCGTTTGATGCTTGTTCAACTCTTTTTCTGTTTAATTCAATCCACTCTAAGTTTCTTAATCGTGTCTCCGTTGGAATTGTTTGAACAACAATTTTCTTAGCTCCATCTAATGATGGTTTGTCATTGACAGTCAACTCAATTGTTTTACCGGCTTGCCCTTCAAAGGCTTTCCATGGGGCTTGAGTTATATCTAAACTTTCTCCGTTGACTGCAAGAATATAATCACCAGATTTTACTTTTAATCCGGGCATAGAAAGAGGTGAACGAACTTCACTATCCCAAGGAGCACCGTCAATTATTTTTTTGATTCGGTATGCTCCATTAGCAAATTCCCAATCGATGCCAAGATAACCGACATTTTTAAAATCGGCTTCATCAGTATCACCGCCGCTTCTATATGTGTGGGATGCATTTAATTCTGAAATCAATTCACCAATTAAGTAATTCAAATCCCATCTCGTTACGCAGAAGTCAACCAGCTTTCCATATCGTTCTCGCATTTCATCCCAGTTTACTCCATGCATATTTTTATCATAAAAGAAATCTCTTTCCAATCTCCACACATCATTAAAGATTTGTTTCCACTCTGCTTTTGGGTCAATCGTTGCTTCGAGCTGAGCAGTAGGCATTTTTTTATCAAGCTTTTGATTTTCTGCTATATCAGCAACAGAAAAGGAGCCGGATTTTGCAATAAGTATTTTTTTACCGTCTGCAGAAACTTCGAACGCATCTGCGTCATCAACAATTTTTTTCTCTTCTCGTTTTTCAAGGTCGTAAAAATAAATTGGTTTGTTTTTGTCTGATGAGCCGCTGTTCGGTGTTCGGTGAAAAATTAATTTTCCGGATACAGCTGCGATGTGACCAAAATTACCAGGAGTCGGCGGAAGTACTACAACTCTGTTTTCAAAATTATCAAAAGTAATTTTCACTTCTTTTGATTTGTCATCTTTCTTTTCTTCCTTTTTAGGTTCTTCTTTTTTTGCATCTTTACTTTCGTCTTTCTTCAGGTCATCTTTCTTTATAGAAGTAGTATCATTTTTTGGCGCAAGCGGTGAAAGAATTTCTGTTGTAAGTGTTACCAGTGCAATGTTGGTTGCATTTGGATAAACAAATGAATTTTCAAAATCACTGTAAACTGGCGCAAAATTTCTGTTTGTGAAGAAGTATAAATATTTTCCATCTGGATCGAATACGGGCTCGTAATCGTTATAAAAGCCGTATGTAACCTGATATGATTTTTCTTCTTTTATATCATACACAAAAACTGCAGAAGCTTGATTATCGCGATCGTTATTATATGCAAGCCATCTGCTGTCTGAAGACCAGCTCGGTTTGAAATTATTCAATGCTCCTTGATACCAATATTTTCCTTGAGCTACTTTATATGTTTTATCTTTATCCATATCATAAATCATTATTTCCATTGCTTTGTCAACAAACGCAAGCATTCTACTGTTTGGCGACCAATACAAATTATATCTATATCCTTCACCATAGGAAGTTAATTTCTTCTCATCACCAGGTTTTTCTAAATCGCGCACGGTCAATTCATATTCTCCGGATTTATCACTCCAATAAGCAATGTATTTTCCATTAGGCGACCAAGAAGGAAATCGCTCAGCAGTTCCAGAAGTTTTTGTTAAGTTTATAACAGCACCGTTCTCTGCCGGCACATTAAAAATTTCACCACGCGCTTCAAACATAGCTCGTTTGCCATCTGGTGAAAGTGAAAAGTTCTGTATCAGCTTCGATACATTTTCGGACTGAGGTATTAATGTAATTGCATCTGTAACAGCATTTACTTTTACTTCGCGGAATTTTTCATCGGTTAAACTCATTAGATAAAGTTTTCCGCCAGCTTCAAAAACAATTTCTGAAGGACCGAGTGATGGAAAGTGAATATCGTAATCAGTGAATTTTGTCACTTGCTTTAATTCTTTTGTATCAAGATTATAAGACCAGATGTTCATGCGTATTTCTGGTCCGCGGTCTGAAAGAAAATAAATTTTTCTTCCGCTCCACATTGGAATTTCATCTCCAGCCGGACTCTGAATAATATAATCAACAGTTAATTTTTCAAGGTCAAAAAGCCAGATATCCGGTGCATCGCCACCGCGGTATCTTTTCCATGTTCTGAATGATTCTGTTTTGTTTGTATAAACCATTTGTTTCCCGTCTGGTGATAAAGAAGCATGTTCACCGTAAGGGACGGGTAGTTTATCCGGCATTCCGCCTTTCATAGAAACTTTATAGAATTGGCTGAAGCGTTGCTTACCGCTCTCGCTTGCATTTACATATAACAAATTTTTTCCATCCGGATACCAATCAATAATTCTATCGGACATTCCGTGATTTGTAATTCTTGTTGGAATTCCGCCGGTTGTTGGGATTACATAAACATCTGTGTTGCCGTTATAATTTCCGCTGAATGCTATTTGATAACCATCGGGTGAAAATTTTGGAAATACTTCTTGACCTTTTGGAGAGCTGAGCTTTGTTGCAGTGCCGCCTTCTTTTGGAACTGTCCAAAGGTCTCCGGCATAAGAGAAAGCGATATGTGTTTTTGATACATCTGGATACTGTAGCATTCTTGCATTAATTTGTGCCAGCATATTTGCCGTAGATAAAATAAATATCGATACAACAAGAAGTAATTTTTTCATAAGCCCCCTTTTTGGATTGTAATTGAAATGTCAATTAAATGTGAGTTAATCAAAATTGCAGAACTTTCTTTTGTCTGAAATTATGAATTTGTTGTGAGGGTTTCAAACGAAAGCAGTTAATAATTTTGGAACAAAGTATTGATAACAACGTCTTATCTATCGTATATTTACGATGAACGATAGAGTAATTTATGGCAAAACCAAAAATTGAAGAGTTCTCGGCTAACGAGATTTACTTTGCAGACATTGTAAAAGCACTTTCACATCCGGCACGCGTACGTATTTTGAAAATTCTTACAGAGATGAATCTTTGCATGTGCGGTGAAATTGTTAATCAGCTTCCGCTTGCTCAAGCAACTGTTTCTCAGCACTTAAAAGAACTAAAACGAGTTGGATTAATTCAAGGTGATATTGATGGACCGAAAGTTTGTTATTGTGTCAATCCGGATAATTTATTTAAAGCAAAAAAAGAACTTGAAAATATTTTTAACCAATTAACAAAAAAGGGGGCATTATCATGCAAAACGAAAAAGAAATAAAAGAGATTGTAAAAGAGAAGTATGGAACAATTGCAAAAACTTCTCAATCTGGTTGCGGTTGTGGATGTGGCACTTCAAATAAAATTGTCGGATATACTATTTTGCAAGATGATTATTCAAATCTGAAAGGATATGTTCCAGATGCTGATCTTGGTCTTGGATGCGGATTGCCGACAGAATTTGCTCAAATAAAAGAAGGTGATACAGTAGTTGATCTTGGAAGCGGAGCTGGGAATGATGTGTTCGTTGCTCGCTCAATTGTTGGCGAAAAAGGAAAAGTAATTGGACTAGATTTTACTAACGAGATGATTGATAAAGCAAATCGGAACAATCAAAAACTTGGCTACAAAAATGTGGAGTTTAGACTTGGAGAAATAGAAGCAATGCCAATCGAAAGTAATTCGGTCGATGTTGTAGTGAGCAATTGCGTATTAAATCTAGTTCCAAACAAAGAAAAAGCATTTTCAGAAATTTATAGAATATTAAAACCTGGCGGACATATATGTGTTTCGGATATTGTAATAAAAGGAGAATTGCCAGATAGCTTAAAAAAATCTGCAGAGATGTATGCCGGTTGTGTTGCCGGGGCAATTCAGAAAGAAGAATATCTTAAAATTATTAATGATACCGGTTTTGTTAATACTGTAATTAATAAAACGAAAGTGATTGATCTCCCAGACCAAATTCTTGCTCATTATTTATCGGTAGAAGAAATTAGTACTTTCAAGCAAAATAAAATCGGAATATTCAGTATTACTGTAACATCTTTTAAAGACAAATAGCACACAGATTTAACAGATGAAACTGATTTAAACAGATTTTAAAAATCAGTTTTTATCTGTTAGATCAGTTTGATCTGTGTGCCATTAATCAAAGGATATTGTATGAAGGAAAAAATATTAATTCTCTGCACCGGTAATTCATGCCGAAGTCAAATGGCGGAAGGATTTCTCAAGTCATTTGACGCGGAGCTTGAAGTTTATTCTGCCGGAACAAAACCAGCACAAAAAGTAAATCCATATGCCATTTTAGTAATGAATGAAATTGGAGTTGATATTAGTAAAAGCATCCCGGAAGATGTTGAAAAATATTTGAATCAATCATTCGATTTTGTAATAACAGTCTGCGATAATGCAAAAGAAACTTGCCCAGTTTTTACCGGAAATGTAAAACAAAAACTTCACATCAGCTTTGAAGATCCGGCGGATGCAATTGGAACAGAAGAGGAAATTCTATCAGTCTTCAGGAAAGTAAGGGATGAAATTAGATTAATGTTTTTTGAGTTTTTTAATGCTATATACAGAAATTGACTCTTCGCTCAGTAAAATTCTATACTTAGTAAACTTTTTACTGCTCCTATATGTTTAATTATATCAATTAATAAATAGTGAAAGTTTGATTATTTTCTCACCATCTTATAAGCATTTTAGAACTAAGGATTTATATGAAAAACAAAAAAGTAGTATTTGTGATTATTGCACTAATAATTCTTGCAGTAATTATAATTCCTAAGTTAGATTTTTCTAGTAAAAGTGAATCAACTGATGGGCAAACCAGCGGAAGAAGGGGGATAAGACTCTCGGTTAATGCTATTGTTATAAAACCTCAGAAATTACAAAACATCATTTTTACAAATGGAACAACTTTAAGTAGCGAAGAAGTTGAACTTCGGAGCGAAACATCCGGCAAAATTATCAAGATACTATTTGAAGAAGGAAAGAAGGTTAAAGCTGGAGATTTGTTAGTTAAAATTAATGATGCAGAACTACAAGCAACTCTCAAAAAAAATTATTCCCGTGAGGCATTGGCGCGTGATAAAGAATTGAGATTCAAACAACTTCTTGAAAAAAATCTAACGAGTCAGCAAGAATACGATGTTGCACAAAGTGAGTTAGTATCTGTTTCAGCTGATATTGAGTTTACAAAAGCACAAATACAAAAAACTGAAATTGTTGCACCGTTCGATGGTGTAGTTGGTCTAAGGTCTGTTAGTGTTGGAAGCTATATTTCACCGCAAACAGTTATTGCAACTCTTCAAAATATTAATCCGATTAAAGTAGATTTTTCAATTCCGCAAAAATATTTTGGTGTGTTAACAGAAGGAAAAGTAATTAATGTAAAAGTTGGTTCTTCAGGTAGAAATTATAAAGGAAGAGTATATGCAGTTGAACCAAAAATTGATCAGAGTACGCGTACAGTAAAAGCACGTGCGCTTGTTTCAAATGAAAGAAGTGAATTGAATCCCGGTGCATATGTTGAGATTGAAGTTGTGCTTGAAGATTTGAGTTCAGCATTTTTAATTCCGACCGAAGCATTGATTCCTGATTTAGAAGGAGAAAAAGTTTATCTATTCAGAAATAAAAAAGCGGCTTTGCAGCCAGTCAGAACTGGTATCAGATCAGAAAAAGAAATTCAAATAATTTCTGGAGTAAATCTTGGCGATACTGTAATTACCTCTGGAATTATTCAATTGAGACAAAATATGCCGGTAACTATCAATTCAATATTAAATTAATAGAGAAAATTTTATGAGTTTGTCATCCGTAAGCATCAGACGTCCAGTTCTAGCAACAGTAATGTCGCTGGTTATTATATTATTTGGATTAATTGGATATACATATTTAGGAGTTAGAGAATATCCGAGTATTGATCCGCCGATAATTACTGTATCCACAAGTTATGTTGGCGCAAATGCAGATGTAATTGAATCGCAAATAACCGAACCTCTTGAAGAACAAATAAATGGCATTGCCGGAATCCGTTCATTAACATCTGTTAGTCGTGATGGTAGAAGCTCTATCACTGTTGAATTTGACGTTTCAGTTAATTTAGAAAACGCTGCAAATGATGTTCGTGATAGAGTCTCAAGAGCACAAAGATCATTACCCCCGGATGTTGATCCGCCAACTGTCTCTAAAGCTGATGCAGACGCTGTTCCGATAGTTTTTCTGAATGTAAAAAGCGACAAGAAAAATTTGCTTGAACTTTCTGATATCGGTCAAAATATTTTTAAGGAAAGAATTCAGACAATACCCGGTGTAAGCCAAGTAATGATTTGGGGTGAACGCCGGTATTCTATGAGAATGTGGATGGATCCACAAAAGCTTGCTGCTTTTAATATCACTCCGCTTGATATTCGTAATGCACTTAATAGGGAAAATATCGAACTCCCATCCGGAAGAATTGAAGGCGCAAGTACAGAATTAACTGTTCGTACTTTAGGAAGATTAGTAACTGTTGAAGAGTTTAATAATCTTATAATAAAAGAATCTGACAAAATAATTGTTCGATTTAAAGACATTGGATATGCTGAATTATATCCCGAAAATGATAAATCAATTTTGCGACGCGATGGCATCCCTATGGTTGGAGTTGTTGTTATTCCTCAACCTGGAGCAAACTATATTCAAATTGCAGATGAATTTTACAAACGAGTTGAACAAATTAAAAAAGACCTTCCGGCAGACGTTGAACTCGGTGTAGGATTTGATGTAACAAAATATATCCGCAATTCAATTTCAGAAGTTCAAGAAACTATAATACTTGCCTTCGCATTAGTAATTTTAATTATCTTTTTATTCTTGCGAGATTGGCGTACGACCATGATTCCAATCATAGCGATTCCAGTTTCTTTAATCGGTGCATTTTTTATCATGTATCTCGCAAAGTTTTCAATTAATGTTTTAACACTGCTCGGACTCGTATTGGCTATAGGAATAGTAGTTGATGATGCAATTGTAGTTTTAGAAAATATTTATAAAAAAATTGAATCAGGCATAGAACCGATCCAAGCTGGAATTAAAGGAACTGCAGAAATATTCTTTGCAGTAATTTCAACAACAGTAGCATTGGCTGCTGTCTTTTTACCAATAATGTTCTTAAAAGGAATTACTGGTAGGTTGTTTGTTGAGTTTGGAGTTGTAATTGCTGGTTCAGTAATTATTTCATCATTTGTTGCACTAACACTAACTCCGATGCTTAGTTCAAAAATTTTAAAGCAAAGAGAAAAACATAGCTGGTTTTATTACAAAACAGAACCGTTCTTTAAAGCATTGGAAATAAATTATCGAAATCTTCTAAACAGCTTTATGCAAAAACGTTGGCTTGCATTTATTGTAATGATTTTTTCATTGATTGTAGTTTATTTCTTCGGAGCCAGTTTACAATCAGAAATTGCACCAATAGAAGACCGAGGTGAAATTAGAATTCAATCAACTATGCCGGAAGGTACAACATTTGAATCGATGGATAAATACATTATGGAGGTATCGAATGCGGTAAGAGAATCCGTTCCGGAAGCGAATGCAATTATTTCTGTAACAGCCGGCGGTGGTGGAAATCCATCAGCCAATAATGGTTTTGTTCGATTAACTCTTGTAGAAGCATCTCAAAGAGAGCGTTCACAGCAAGAAATTGCAGAACAATTAACTGGATTGACAAGAAAGTATAATGATGCACGTTCGTTTGTTACTCAAAGTCAATCGATATCAACAAGAAGAGGCGGCGGCTTGCCGGTTCAGTATGTTATTCAGGCACCAGATATTGAAAAATTGAGAGCCGTTGTTCCAAAATTTTTAGAAGCAGCTCAAGACGATCCAACTTTTGCAACTGTTGATATAAACCTAAAATTCAACAAACCTGAAATCGTTATTGAAATCAACAGAACAAAAGCACGCGAACTTGGAGTCTCTGCACTTGATATAGCGCAAACACTTCAGCTTGCATACAGCGGTCAAAGGTTTGGATTTTTTGTAATGAACGGAAAACAATATCAAGTAATTGGACAAGTATTTAGGCAGAATAGAATGAAGCCCGTTGACCTCACTTCGATTTTTGTAAGGAATAATCGCGGACAATTAATTCAATTGGATAATCTTGTAACGCTTACAGAAAGAAGCAGTCCGCCGCAACTCTATCGATTTAATAGATATGTTAGCGCTACGGTCTCTGCAAGCTTAAATCCTGGAAAAACGATCGGCGATGGCATTAAAGCGATGGATAAAATTGCTGAGCAAATTTTAGATGATAAATTTTCAACGTCATTAGAAGGGGCATCAAAAGATTTTGTTGAAAGCTCTTCAAGTTTACTCTATACTTTTTTACTAGCTCTAATTTTGATTTACTTAGCACTTGCGGCACAATTCGAAAGTTTCCGCGATCCGTTTATAATAATGTTTACTGTTCCTCTTGCAATTGCTGGAGCACTGTTCTCTCTTTGGTATTTTAATCAAACGCTGAATATTTTTAGTCAGATTGGTCAAATAATGTTAATCGGACTTGTAACAAAGAACGGAATTTTGATAGTTGAATTTGCTAATCAAAAGAAGGCACAAGGATTTAATATAATTGATGCTGTTAAAGAAGCTGCAGCACTGCGGTTGCGTCCAATATTAATGACAAGTCTTTCTACAATATTAGGAACACTTCCAATTGCGCTTGCACTTGGCGCCGGTTCTGAAAGCCGTGCTTCTATGGGGATCGCAGTTATTGGCGGATTAATCTTTTCTACATTTCTTACATTGTTTATTGTTCCGGCAATTTATTCATTTTTCTCTGATAAAAAGAAAGAAGTAAGCAATGTAACAGTTGAAGATGTTGAAAAGGAAATTGCTAAGGATAGTGTTTTTGCTTAAGTAATAGCGAAATAGTTTTATTAATAGAATAAGGAATAATGGTTTATTAATAGTTAAATGAATAATAAATTTTGAATTATTATATTGTTAATGAAAATGCTTCACAACAAGGAATATTTATGTCGCGGTTATGGACAAAAGAAAAGGAAATTGAATTTTTTAAAGAATCAATGAAGTTTGCTACGAAAGAAAAACTTTTTTATGTTACTAATGATAATAGATATTTAGCATACTGGCCTCACAATTACCTAGGCAAAAAATCAACTTTACAAAGTAGAAATTCTCTAATAGGAAATTTTACAGAAAAATTTTCTGTTGATTTACTTTGTAATTTTGCAGCAAAACATGATTGGTTTACAGTTCAGGGAGCAATTTGTGAAGAGCTAGGTCTAACCAAACAATCACCCGCGGATGTCGCAATTTGTAAATCTAAAGACCTAATACAAAAATCTCAAAATATTCTAATAATTTTTGAGGTAAAAATGTCAATAGTCTGGAATTGGGAATTAAAACAATTTGGGGATAAAGAAGAATTAGTTTGTCTTGGAGATTATAAATCCCATCAGGGAAACCCAGGCTTGCTTCGTTCAGATTCCATGTTAAAAGCAATTGGGAAAAGTATTAATATTAGAGTATCAAATATAGAAGCGGCACATATTCCGATAATTGTATTAGGAAATACACCAATTACAGAATCATACTATAAGAAATTAGATTATTTAACGAAAGCTGGAATTATTCAAGGGTTTTGGTCGGTTAACCATTCACCTTTGGATAAAAATGATAGTAACTTAAAGAAAACGAGAGAACTAGGTTTTATCCGTATGGATTCATATTCAGAATTAGAAAAAAATCTTGAACAGTTAATTTCAGAACAAAGAGAATTCTTTTCTAGTATGAAGTCAAAAAAAGAACTTGGCAAGATAATAGAGATTGCAAATCGTGAAGTTGATACAGAAAAGAAAGCTGAAAAGTTTTTATTATTGATCAAGAAAAAGTATGAATCATAAAAACAAAAAAAATAATGGGACCAAAACTAGTTCTTTCGGAACAAAAGGAAGAATAAACCATGATTCATCAAAATTTTATAACTCTCGTCTCTACGATGGATTTATTAGAAAAGAAAAAGTTCAACATATTGAGAATAAACTTTCCACTGAGTTTTTAAATAAACATTTCTGTCATTCAAGTGAGCAAATGGACGAGTTGCCTGACAACTCTGTTCATTTAATGATTACTTCACCTCCTTATAATGTTACTAAAGAATATGACGAAAATCTAAATCTTGATGAATATTTAGCTTTGTTGAAAAATGTTTGGAAAGAAACATACCGTGTACTTGTTCCAGGAGGTAGAGCATGTATTAATATTGCAAATCTTGGAAGAAAGCCATATATCCCTCTTCACAGTTATATTATAAAAGATATGCTAGAATTAGGTTTTTTGATGCGTGGGGAAATTATATGGAATAAAGCATCAAGTGCAAGCCCCTCTACTGCGTGGGGTAGTTGGTTATCAGCAGCGAATCCAGTTTTACGTGATATCCATGAATTCATTATGATTTTCTCAAAAGATATTTCTGAAAATAAACAAAGAATTGAAATTCCTATTGAACAAGTTCCGGATAGAATAAAAGATGTTCATAATTATGTGCTTATTTTTTCTAAAGCTTCCTTTTCAAAACAAAATAATGGTAAAGAAAGTACTATAACTAAAGAAGAATTTTTAGAATGGACTAAGAGTGTTTGGACATTCCCCGCTGTTTCAGCAAAAATGATTGGCCATCCGGCACCATTTCCAGAAGAACTACCTCATCGCTTAATTAAATTATATACATTTAAAAATGAGATAGTTATAGATCCATTTGTGGGTAGTGGAACTACTAGCCTTGCAGCAATTAAGAATGATAGAAATTTTATTGGTTATGATACTAATGGAAAATATGTTGATTTAGCAAACAAAAGAGTCTCGGAATATATCAATCAAATCAAACTTTTCTAATAACTACTATTGTGGAATGAATTATTAGCTGATTAATAATTTCATTCGTTTTTGCATATCTAACTTTTCTATCCTTATCTTGCGTCCTAAAAAAGGTATCCTATGACAGAAACCACCCCTAAAAAACCCAGCATCTTCACATCATTTTCAAAAGAATTTTGGTTAGTAATTGTGTTCGAATTTTTCGAACGCGGCTCGTATTATGGAATGATGAGTATTCTATCGGTTTATTTTACAGATGTACTTTTTTACAGCAAAGAAAGTGTTGGCGTAATAAAAAGTACTATACAGCCGTTACTTTATATTTTGCCTATTGTTGCCGGTGCAATTGGCGATAGATACGGCTACAAAAAAACATTGATCTTTGCATTTTCATTTTTAGGACTTGGTTATTTTCTTACAAGTCAAATGACGGATTACCCACTGGTATTTGCCAGTTTGGTAATTATGGGAATTGGAGCCGGAGCTTTTAAACCGATGATCTCTGGAACAATATCTAGAATTACTACAAAAGAGAACAGTACACTTGGCTTTGGAATTTTTTATTGGTCAATAAATTTTGGCGCATTTTTATTCCCGCTTATTTTAGTACCTACTATCAAAAGCGTATTCGGCTGGCATTATGTAATGGTTGCATCAGCAATTTTTACATCTGCCATGTTGATACCAACATTTTTATTATATAAAGAACCGCCAAGACCAGAAAGCACAAAAACACTTCCAGAAGTACTTAAAGGAATGGTAATGGTGCTCTCTGATGTTCGTTTCATTTCATTGATTGTCATTTATTCCGGTTTTTGGATTTTATACTTCCAAATGTTTGATTCTGTTTTGTGGTACGTTAAAGATTATGTTGATGCTACATCGTTAAATAATGCAATCAATGGTTTCTTTATGATTTTTGGTATCAACCTAAATTGGAAGTTTGACGTTGAACATGTTACTGTAATAAATGCCGGAACAATTATTTTCCTTCAATTAATCATTTCAAATATTGTTAAAAACACAAAAGCACTTCCGACAATGATAACCGGTATAACACTCGGCACAATTGGAATGGCGATTCTTGCAATCTCTACTGATATTTGGATATTTGTAATTGGAATTACAATTTTTTCAATCGGCGAGATGACAGCTCATCCCAAATTTATTAGTTATGTAGGTTTAATCGCACCTCCAGATAAAAAAGCAACTTACTTGGGATATTCATTCCTTTATGGAGTGCTAGGTTCTTCTATCGGCGGAATTCTTGGCGCTAATCTTTATGTTCATTTTGTTGATAACTTGAAAGACCCGCAAACACTGTGGATTATATTCAGCATGATTGGCGTTGTCACAATGATTGGCTTGTTGCTATATAATAAATTTATAGCACCAAAACATTCTGAATTTTAATTAGTATTTAAGTATTAAACTATAAAGAAGCAGTTTCTTTTTTGAAACTGCTTCTTTTTTTGATTAAGTTATTTCTGTGTTTAATAATTCTCTTCATCTAATGATAAAGAAATTAATTTTCCCAAAAGCATTTTTAATTCTCTTCATTATCCCTATTTCATTATATAGTCAGCAAGAAAATGTTCCAATTGAACATGATGTCTATACATTTTTGAAAGAAATGTGTATTAAGCAGATTATTAACAGTGTGCACGATGATAATCCAATCATGTCACGTTATGAAATTAAAAAGCATCTTGAAAATATAGACGACCATAGAAATAAATTAAGCCGCACCGAATTAAAAATCTTGGATAAATATCAAGACGAATTTTTTGATAAGGGAGCAGACAGTTCAAACACCTACCAAATCTTTGGAACAAGCACCGGATTTTCAAAAAAAGTGTCAGACCTCTTTTCTGATAAAATGAAATACACATATTCTTATCGTGAAGAAAATATTAATTATAATCTCGAAATTCTCGGTAGAATAATGTATGGACAAAATCTCAAGCCGTTTGTAATGAACTCGCAATTATATGACATCGGCTTCAGGTTCAGAGGAACGGTTTTGGATAATTTGGGCTATAGTTTAACAGTTCAAAAGGGTGGTGTCAGCGGTTCGCATGATTATGCTTATACAATTGAACCGCGCTTAAAATATAATTTTAAATACTTTGAGAGAATAGAAAATATCGACAATTATGATTTTGCTGAAGGCTACTTAAGATATTATACCGAGCCAGTTGAAGATATGAAAATGTCTTTTCAAATTGGAAGGGAAAAACTTAAGCTCGGTTACGGCTACGGCAGCAAAATCGTTCTATCTGGAGATCATCCAGTATTAGATTTTTTCAAAATGGATTTTAATTACGGAATTTTTAGTTTTACTTCTGTCCACGCCTCAACGGTTGGAGAGTTTTATTGGGACCGAGAACAGAACTATACAAAACAAATTGCATATAATAGATTTAAACTTTCTTTCAATAACTTATTTGATTTTGGTTTTGGAGAAGCAATTGTTTACAGCGGCAGAGGAATTGATCTTGCATACCTAAATCCATTTGTGTTTTACAAATTTGTAGAGATGTCGCTTCAAGATCGGGACAATGGAGTAGTGTTTTTAGATATTCAGACTCGAGCAGTTCCAAATTTAGAACTTCAAGCAACATTTTTTCTTGATGAGAATATTTTGTCCCACTTGCAAGAGTTAGATCTTTTCTCAAATAAAACCGCATACCAGCTAGGCGCATTTTGGTATTCTCCATTTTCAATTGACGATCTATCTGTCATTTTCGAATACACGCGAATAAGGCCATATGTTTACTCGCATACAAACACAAAAAATTCTTATACATCTTACTCTCAAAGTTTAGGACACCGAATCGGTCCAAATGCAGATGAGATATTATTAAAAGCATCCTACAACATAAATGAAAAAATGAGATTGAATGCGGAAGCTCAATTTGTTCGTTCCGGCGAGAATTTATATGATGCACTAGGAAATGTAGTTTTTAATGCCGGTGGTGATTATCTGTTTGGTCATCGCGAAGTGATTGACGCAAATAAAATAAATTTTTTAGAAGGGGAAAGAATCAACCAAAATATTTTTATACTAAATTTTAAGTATGAACCGATTAGAGAATTATGGCTTGATATTGTTTTTCAGTATTCGATAAGAAATAATTTGTACAGAGATTTTAAATCCTACTCAAGCTTAGCTTACATTAGACTGCTTTTCAATTTGTAATTATATAAATATTGAAATCTGACTTAATTCCTTTCTTTTAATATTTGGCACTTCTGTATTTATTTCCGGATAACCAATAACTAATAAGAGAAATGGTTTTTCATTTTGTGGGCGATTAAGAATCGAATTTAAAAATTTCATGGGGCTTGGTGTATGAGTTAAAGTTGATAATCCGCAATTATGTAATGCAGTTATTAAAATACCGGAAGCAATTCCAACAGATTCTTTTGTGTAATAATGTTTGATAATATTTCCATCAGAAGTTTCATCATATTTTTTTTCAAAGATTGCAATCAAATAAGGAGCCGTTTCAAGAAATGGCTTGTGTTCATCAGTCCCAAATGGTCTTACTGCATCAAGCCATTCAATTGGTGCTTTCCCATGATAAAATTCCCGTTCTTCTTTTTCAGCAGCTTCACGGATTTGTTTTTTTACATCTGGATTTGAAATTACTACAAAATGCCATGGCTGCAAATTTGCCCCGCTTGGCGATGTGCCGGCAGCTCTAATACAATTTTCAATTATTTCTTTCGGGACATTTCTGGTTGAAAAAGTTCTTATAGTTCTTCTTTTAATTAAAAATTCATAGAATTCAGATGAACGCATAAGCATTTCATTTTCAGTTAATTGCAAAGGATGTTTGTAGAGGATGAATTCTTTCTCTTTCATTTCCAAACCAATTTTGTTTATTGTAATTTATGAAAATACTAAAACATATTTGCGTACGTTTAATAATGTAGGGAACATTTCATAACTGTTCCATAATTATTTTGGAATGGTCACAGACCATTCCCTACATTTAATTTTGTGGGGAACAGTTTATAACTGTTCCATAATTATTTTGGAATAGTCATAGACCATTCCCTACATTTTCTGGGAATTGATTTGCCAAATCCCACTTTATGGGATTTTGTTCAATGTACTTTCTTATTTGATATAATTCTTTTTCGTTTCTAATCACTCTGTCATAAAAAGATTTTTGCCATTTGAATTTATTACTAGTTCTTATTTCAGCATTAATATTTTTTGAAGAAAATGTTTTTAATCCACGAACAATTTCAGAAAGAGAATAAGGCACATTTTCAGGTTTGGCTGATTTGTTGATTTGTATTATGCCATGAAAATGATCAGGCATGATTGAAAAAAAATCGAGTGAGCAGTTATAATGGTTTGGTAAATCATTCCAACACTTTTCTAAAATTAAACCATATTTATTAAGAACCATTGTTCCATTCTTAATATTGCCAAATTTGTATTTTTGATTAGCAATACAAATTGTAATGAAATAATAACCCGAAGAAGTGTAATCATGATCTTTACGACGTGTGCGTTTTCGATTTGGCAAGTAATTATTCAATTAATATTCAACACAAATATATTTCAATATAATAATAATTTACAATGTAGGGAACAGTTTACAACTGTTCCACTATTATTTTGGAATGGTCACAGACCATTCCCTACATTTAATATTGTAGGGAACAGTTTACAGCTGTTCCACTATTATTTTGGAATGATCACAGACCATTCCCTACATTTAATATTGTGGGGAACGTTTCATAACTGTTCCACTATTATTTTGGAATGGTCACAGACTATTCCCTACATTTAATATTGTAGGGAACATTTCATAACTGTTCCACTATTATTTTGGAATGGTCACAGACCATTCCCAACATTTATTTTGTAGGGAACAGTTCATATCTAACTTAAATAATACTATTATAATAATGAAGAAGAGACCTTTTATTGTTTGAAAAAATGGGACTGAAGTTACATCCAGAAAATGCTGTTCTAAAATTTTATTCGAGAAAAAAATTCATAGAAGAAATAACAAAATAAATTATTACAGTTTTAGAGGGATTTCTTCTATGATTGCATTTAAGCAGATCCACTGTGTTAATAAAACACTCTTTATATTTTTAAAATGAATTGTTAATAATTAGATGGCTACCGGTAGTGAAAAAATAAATTTACTGCCTTTGCCTTTAATACTTTCAACAGTTATGGTCCCGCCGTTTTTTTCAACAAACTCTTTGCAAAGGAGTAAACCTAATCCAGTTCCAGCTTCGTTATTTGTTCCGGGAGTGGAATGTGTTTGATCGAGCATGAATAAATTCTGACGAACGGATTCATCCATTCCAATTCCAGTATCTTCAACTGTTATTGTTACAAAATCATGATTTACGTCGGAATAAATTTTTACCAATCCGTCCTTATTAGTAAACTTAATAGCATTGCTGATAAGATTTCTGACTACGGTGTAAGACATATCTTCATCGGCAAATACATAAATTTTTGGATCAATATTGTAGTGAATTTTAATTTCTTTGTTTTGTGCGGTTGGCATCAATAGTTCAGCATTATCATTAATAATTTTAGCTAATGATAGTTTCTGAGGATTGAAATCAATTCTTCCGGTTTGTGAGCGAGACCATTGCAATAAGTTTTGCAGCAGTGCATGAGAGATATCTGCAGATTTTCTCATCTCTTCAATGTAGAATAATCTTTCTTCATCTGAAAGTTCATTATAATCTGAATGAAGCAAATCTGAAAAGCCAAGTATTGTGATAAATGGATTTTTTAAGTCGTGTGCAATAATAGAGAAGAATTTGTCTTTTGTAGAATTCGATTGATGAAGTTCCTGGGCGTATTTTTTAATTGCTTCAGCATTTTTCTTTCTTGTAATTGCTTGTGATATTTGTTCTGATACGAATATGAGGAGCTGCTTTTCTTCTTCGCCGTATGCAAACTCATCATTGTAATCTTGAACAACGAGAACACCAATAATTTTTTCAGCTAATTTGAGAGGAATACCGAGCCAAATTGCCTGAGGCTCGCCGATTAAATCTACTTCACCGCGTTCTCTAAGTTCTAAGTCTAATTTAGCATCAACTAAAATAGCTTCGCCTTTTTTAATTACATATTCTGTTAAACCACGTCCAAGTTTTTTTGGAGGCTGAGGAGGATCAAATTCATCAACAAAATAAGGAAATGTGAGCAAATCGTTATTTACATCATAAAGTGCAATGTAAAAATTCTTTGCGGACATTAATTCGCCAATAATTTCATGAATACTTTGATAAAGTTTGTCAATATCTTCGGATTCCATTGCTGCTTCAGAAATTTGATAAATTGCCTTTTGTAGTTTTTCAGCACGCATTTTGTCTGTAATATCGCGTACAGTTGCTTGAACCAGGTTTCTATTGTTAAGATTAATAGACTGCAGAGCAACTTCACAATCAATCAGTACACCGTCTTTTCGTAAATGTTTCCAATAGAATCTTTGCGGTATTCCTTTAAAAACAGCTTCAAGTTTTTCTTTTGCTGATTCTGAAGAAAGTCTGCCGTCTGGCTGATACTTTGGTGAAAAATCTACCGGAGATCGACCAATAATATCTTCTTTTTCACAAGCAAAGAGATTACACACAGCAGAATTACAGTCCTCGAATAGATCAGTCATTATAAAAATACCGTCAACTGAATTCTCATAAAGTGATTGGTAACGTATCTGTAATAATTTTCTATCAGTAATATCTTTTGAGATACCAAAGATTCCAATAATATTTTTATATGCATCATACAATGGGTGTTTTGATGATAGCACAAACGATACTCTACCATCGTGATGATCTTCTTTCTCTTCTTTATTTATGATAGATTGACCAGTTTTCATAATTTTTTGTTCATCATCGAAGGCTTGCTGTGAGTGCTCTTTTCCAAAAAAATCAAAATCAGTTTTGCCTATAATTTCATTAAAACTTTTGAAACCGTGCTTGCGCAAAAAAGATTTATTTACCTTAATAAATCTGCTGTTCTTATCTTTGAAATAAACTGTGTCGGTTGAGTTTTCCAGTAATTGATTAAAAAGATTTCTTTCAAACTCATACTCAGCTTCTTTTTTGATTTGTTCAGTTATATTTTGCCCGATAGCAACGAAAAATTGGATTTTATTTTCTTTGTTTTTTACAGCACTTACATTAACTCGGCCCCAAATTACTTCGCCATTTTTGCTTAAATAACGTTTTGTAATTTCATAACTATTGCGTTTACCGCTCATTATTTCTTTAAATAGTTTTATACTTATATCTTTGTCGTCGGGGTGGGAAAGGTCGGTGTATTTTAATTTCAGAATTTCTTCTAAGCTATAACTAAATGTATTTAAAAGTGAATTGTTTACCTTGATTAGCCGACCAAGTTTATCAATTAATGCAACGTTTAACTTAACATTATCGAAGATAATATTTAGTAACTGATAATCTTCACTGCTTGAAATATTAGGGGTATTTGAATCCAACTTACTTTGCGAATCCGTTTTTCCTTTTTTTGGCAAAGTTGTGTTACTCTTTATTTCAGATTTGTTTTTTTTAACCATTTATCACCTTAACTAAGAAGAGGGCGTTTCCTAGCTACTATGAATATAGGAAAATAACCTCTAAAAAGTAATTTTTATCGATTAAAAAAATATTTTTTTTAATGATACGAAAATCTTCCATTTTTAACGCAATTTTTGATTTGAAATTTAGGACGTTTAATTTTGACAGTGTTAATAATTATGGGCTTAGTCATGAAATGTTTTTACAGATTATCATTATTACTCATTTCATTTTTAATAATTAGCTGCAGCGATTCTTTAAAAGAGAAAGGAAGCGCCGAATATATTGCATCAGTAAAGAAGTGGCATAATACTAGATTAGAAAATTTAAAGAAAGAAAATGGCTGGCTTAATTTAATCGGGCTTTACTGGCTTAAAGAAGGTGAAAATAAATTTGGTTCTGATAAATCTAACGATTTTATTTTTCCGGAAAATTCCGAAAAATTTATGGGATCATTTTTTCTTAAGGATTCTGTAATCATACTGACAGTAAACCAAGGTGTTAATATAAAAGCAAAAAATTCTGTTGTTGAAAAAATGGAAATGCAATATGATCTTCAAGGTAATCCAACAATTTTAGAATATAAATCACTTCGGTGGTTTATAATAAAACGCGGGGAAAAATATGGTGTTCGTTTGCGAGACCTAAATGCAGAGTTAGTAAAATCTTTTTCTGGAATTGAAACATTTCCTATAAATGAAGATTGGAAGATCGAAGCTCAATTTGAAAAATACAATCCGCCCAAAGAGATTCAAATTCCGAACATTCTTGGAACAATAGAAAAAGAATTGTCGCCGGGAGCAATTATATTTACTAAAGACAGTAAAGAATTCAAACTGGGTGTAACTGATGCCGGGGATTCTTACTTTGTAATTTTTGCTGATTTGACAAACGGTGTTGATACTTATGGTGCTGGAAGATTTTTATCTGTTGAAAAACCAGATTCATCCGGCAAAATTTATATTGATTTTAATAAAGCGTATAATCCGCCTTGTGCATTCACAAAATATGCAACGTGTCCATTGCCGCCAAAACAAAACCACCTTAAGCTGGAAGTGACTGCCGGAGAGAAAAATTTCGAAGGAGGAGCGCATTAATTCACTAATTTTTATTTATTTAGGAACGGTCGCAGACTGTTCCTAACGAATATAGTTGTTAAGGACCGTTCCTTGACAAAGACAAACAATGTTGGCGGAATGCATTATTTCTATGTTTATAGATTATTTAATTAGAAATATTTCTGCTTTCATATTTGGCACTACCATTCTATAATTATCAGCAATTATAACTTTTTCATTTGAAACAAGGTTTAACAATTCTCTTTTCTCACCTATTAAATGTTTAATCATGCTGAAATCAACTACTTGCTCATCTCTATTATTTATAACAATAAAGATTTTTTGATCTTTGTAAATTCTAAAATAGTAGTATACATCGTTAACCGGAGGGAAGTGAATTAATTTTCCTTCAGATAAAGCCTCATAATTTTTTCTGATTGAGATTAATTTCTGCAAGAAAGTAAAAATCTCATTTTCATATTCAGTTCGCAAATTGGACGCAAATGCATTTCTTTCATGTTCGGGAAAACCGCCGGGAAACGGAATTCTCAACTGTCCATGATCTGGCGTTCCAACCAAACCAATTTCAGAACCGTAAAACAAGCAAGGAATACCGCGCGTTGTAAGTAAAATTGTATATGCTAATTTTGTTTTATCCATATTTTTGTTTGCATAAAACATTACTCTGCCTACATCATGATTATCGATGAATGTTAGAAGCTGGTTAGGATCCGTAAATAAATAATCTTTGGAAATTACATTGAATATTTTATACAGATTGTTCTGATTGGAAACAAGCCCAACTAATACATCCCTTAGTGCAAAATCCGTTACAGAAGGGAGGTATGTATTAAAATTTTTCTTTAGAAAAGTATTTTTTTGGAATGCCGCTAATAAGTCACTTTCTCCGGTCCAAACTTCTCCAACAATATTTAGAGAAGGGAATTCTTCAAGAATGGTTTTTGCCCATCGTGAAATAAATTTTTGATTGTTGTATGGATGAGTATCTTCTCTTATGCCATCCAGTCCTGAATACTCAACCCACCAAATTGTATTTTGGATAATGTAATTCTGCACAAATGGATTTTCTTGATTAATATCGACCATGTCATTTACAAACCATCCTTGTTCAACATGTTTAATTGTTGAACTATCAGAATGAACATCAGTAAAGATCATTTTGTGGTGATTTGCATTCAAGTGATTTTCTTTTGTTCCGTTAATCCAGCTTTTCATGGGTAGGTTTTTCATCCATGGATGATTATCGCTGAAATGATTTGCTACATGATCTAGAATAATTTTAATACCGCGTTTGTGTGCTTCTTCAACAAAACTTTTATAGAGTTGATTTGTTCCAAGACGAGGATCAATTTTATAAAAATCTGTAGCAGAATATCCATGGTATGAACGGAAAGTATTGTTCTCAACTAATGGAGTTGGCCAAACTGTAGTTATTCCAAGATCTTTCATATAATCAAGTTTGTCTATCATTCCTTGGATATCTCCGCCAGCACGACCTTGATATTTTATGGTATCCATCCAATCGTAGTAATCATGGATTTTATCATTTGTAATATCTCCATTTGCGAATCGATCAGGCATTACCAGGTACAAAACATCATCAGAAGAAAAGCCTTGATGTCTAATTCCTTTTTCACGTTTCAAAATTGCATAATCAATAACAATCTTTTCTTTTCCTTTGGATAATGTTAAAGTATAATTACCGCTCTCTAAGTTTATTGGAATGGTAATATCAATAAAAGCATAAGATGGATTATCAATCTTATGAATTTTGTTAATAGATATTTTCTTATCATTAAACTGGGCTGAAATGTTGCTTAAATTTTCACCATAAATCATTAACTGAATTTTGTTCCATTTCATTCCAGTCCACCAATTAGGCGGTTCAATTTTAGTTACGGTTAATTTTTGAGCAACAATAAATTGAACTGAGAAAAAAAGAAGTGCAATCCATAGTTTTGAACGCATTTAATCTCCAGAAATATTTTATAAATCAATAATAAATGTACTTAATCCAAAAACAAAATCATTTTTACCTTTATAATTCAACTTCCATGTGAATTCAAAAGTAATGGGAAGAAGTGCTTGTCCAATTCCAAAACCAATTTCATAGAAAGGATGTTTGAATTCCTTGAACGAATGGGGCAAAATTTTCTTACTATCATTTGAAATTTCCATTAGCGCCGCATTAAAATGTGTTGTTAAAACTAACTGCAAATCTTTGAGGAACGGAATGTTTAATAGTCTAAATAATTCATCACCCCAATTATGCTGAATTAATAAAACTGAACCGCGGTCGCCAAATACTTCGCCTATTCCCAAAGTTCTGAATGTGAAAGCTTTTCCGTAACTCTCAATATTTCCTGGCAATGAATAGAACATTTGAAACGGCACTGAGCCAGAAGAATGAATTCCTTTTAATTGAAAATTTAAAAAACCGGATTTGAATGTTCTAAGGAATCCGGAATAATTCAATTCATATTGTTGAAAATCGAAATCACTTTTTATAATAGAATTTTTACTTACTATTGCTTTTCCGCTCAGAACAGCATAAGAGTCGCCAAATGATATTCTTCTTCTTGAGTAACCGTCTTCAATAAATTTTCTGAAATCAAGTGAAAACTCTGCTGTTAATGCGTTTGTTTCAACTTCAAAAATTTGTTTGTTGTTTCTGTATTTTTTTGATGAATTGAATATTGAAAAATCGGATTTGTGAAATGCATTTTTATCTGCTCGATTAAGAAATCCAATTCCTCCGCGAAGTACCGGAAATATTTCAGAATTAATTCTAAAATCAAATCCTTTAGTATAATAGTAATCTCTAAAATCATATTTACCGAACAAACTTGATAGTGTTGAAGATAGATTGTTGTATCTATTTGTCTCTCCAAAAAGGTCTGTCAGTTTATTGTATGTATTGAAATAAAGTGTTGCGGTTCTATATTCTCCAATTAAATAACGTAATGAAAAATCCGTTTGAAATTTTTTGTCCGAAAAACCATATGCAAAATCACCAGTAACGAATAATCTTTTATCTAATTCATTGATAAGATTAAATCCAAAGTTTAGCGTGTGACCATTGATATGATTAAAGCTGTACAAAGAGAGCGGACCACTGAACGAAAAATTTTCAGAAGCTCTTATGGTAGAAGAAAGCAAAGAAAAATCATCCCAAAAATCTCTTGGGATTGCTTCAAGGCTGTCAATCCTTCTATACGCTTCAACTTCTTCAAGTGTATTTGGAATTGAATGTGATGTTCTCCAATATGTAGAATCTTTTTTATCAGCATCAGGAAGCACTTTAATAATTACCATCCCAAATTTATTTTTATCAATTTCATTGTTTATCTGGTAATCATAGTAAATGGAATTTAATTCAAAACCGAATTTTACTAATCCAAGAAAATTTCCTTCTGCAAAAATTCTGTAATCAATTGGCATGTAGATATTATTTTGAAAAGGTACAAATTGCTGGAAGACATTTACTTTTGTAAAAATACCTCCGGGATTAGCGGCCTCATTTAAATTCACATCTAGTTTAGCTAAGGAAAATAATCCGTCGATTATAAATAGTTTTCCGTAAAAACCCGGATCTGACTTATCTAATGGTTCAAAGTTTATTTGAAAGACATTATAATTATCCATCGCAAGTGTATCTTCTAGGAGAAAGTAGTAGTAGTCTAAAGCATTATCTGCAATCGGTCCGGGTAAAGGACGATTGAAGAATTGAATATCATTCGCATAAAAATTTTGGAGAAGTCTTCCACCAGTGAGAATATTTATTGTTGATGGAGTATTTGCAGATTGTTTGCGTGCAACGATTTCATCACGATACTGATCCGGTTTTTGAAAATAGCCAACGCTTTCATTTTCTATTATACCAGTGATTTTCAAATTACCAGTGTCTTTTTCTCCGATAGAAACTCCAATACTTTGGCTCCATCTTCCGATATCTTTAGTTGTTTTCGCTAATCCTTTGGTATATGCCTTAAACACGTAGGAATTTATTTTATTCTCTCTTTCATGTTTTGCTTTTATTGCTCTTCTGATTATTTCATTTGCCGGGTTCTCTCTGGGCAAAACTGTAATCTCAGGAAGGCGATATGAGATTGGCTCAAGACTAATTGTTAAGAATTTATCGTTCGAAAGATTAATTGAAGCAGTATCTGACTTGTATCCGATAAACGAAGTGATAATTTTGTATTGATCTTTATTTAGTTTGAACTCAAATTTTCCTTCTAAGTTTGCTGCGGTACCGTATGTTGAATTAGCAATCCGAACATTTGCATAGCTTAACAATTCGCCATTTATTTTATCTATAATTTTGCCGGTCAGTGAAAGCTTTTGAGAATACATTAGGGAGGGAACAATAAAAAATAAATAAATAATGTACGTTTTTTTCATAGACTCTCTCATTTTTGATTGTAAAGACGTAATAAACTAAATTTTGTTACGTGTGAAAACAATTACAATAATTATACCTATAATATTGTAGAAAAAAATTTATTTTTGAGCAAAATAAAATTTATTTAAATATGGCTGTATAAGAAAAAGGAACGGGATGGATAAAAAAATAGCCGTCACTGGCGCAACTGGATTTCTTGGTAAAAGACTATGCGAGAAATTGCTTTTAGAAAATAATAAAGTAATAGCTGTATCGCGTTCAATAAAAAAAGCAAAAATGATAATTCCAAATGCGTTTAAGTATTATGAGTGGAATTACAAAGATGTGCCGGCTTTTATTGAAGAATGTGATTTTGTAATTCATCTTGCCGGTGAAAATATAATGGCGAAAAGATGGACTGAAGAACATAAAAAAAATGTGATAGAAAGTAGAACGCTCTCAACTAAAGCGTTGATTGAAGGAATAGAGCTAAGCAAACAAAAGCCATCTTCCTTTATTTGTGCTTCCGGAATTAATTATTATGGCGATTCAATTTTACCCGTTGACGAATCTTCACCAAAGGGCACTGGATTTTTATCCGAAGTAGTTGATTTATGGGAAAAAGAAGCGGCAGAAGTAGAAAAATTTGGTGTTCGAAGAGTTAGTCTGAGAACTGGAATTGTACTTGATAAATATGACGGCGCATTGAGAAAAATGATTTTGCCCTTCTTATATTTTTTAGGCGGACCAATTGGGAGCGGAAAACAATGGTTTCCCTGGATTCACATTGAAGATTATCTTGAAATAATAAAATATGTTTTAGAAAACTCTAACTTAAAAGGGCCAATAAATGTTGTAGCGCCCAATCCAGTGCAAAACGAAATATTTTCAAAAGTACTTGGAAATGTTTTGAAAAGACCATCAGTATTTCGAGTTCCTGAATCTGTTTTAAAAATTATATTAGGTGAATCGTCTGAAGCAATATTGACTGGAGTAAATGCAGTTCCAAAAAAATTAATTGAATCTGGCTATAAATTAAAATATGATAAAATTGAAACTGCATTGAAAGATTTACTTCAATATAAAGTATGAAAGAAACAGTTTTTTGCCCAGACTCATTTCAACTCAAATTACTTTGAAAGTTCTTATATTAGCAAAAAAGAAAAAATTTGGATATGGATCCAGTTAATCTGTTAGTAGCAATCAATCTATTCGTATCAATGACTGCAAATTGGGGAGGTGCTCAAAAGGGTTTAAAAACTTCCATCACAAAAGTTGTTGACAGACCAGATACATTTCTTCAAAAATATCCGCCCAACGTTGCGATGATCATATTAATTTTGATTATTGCCAGCATTTTTGAACTTGGGACTTTAGGTGATATTTATAAACAAGAACATCATACTTTGCGGATAGTTGGATTAGGGTTGTTTGTGGTTTTTTCCTGGATTCAAGTAGCTGCATATAAATCCCTCGGCAAATCTTATGCACAAGATATTGTTATTTTGAAAGATCACAAATTATGTACTTCGGGTTTGTATAAATTCATTCGTCATCCGCAGTATATTAGTCAGTTTTTAAGTGACCTTGGAGCTGGAATCGCATTAATGAGCTTTACTGTAGTTCCTATAGTTATAATTTTTGAACTGCCGCTTTTTGTTTTAAGAGCTAGAGCTGAAGAAAAATTACTATCAAAACATTTTAAAAATGAATTTGCCGATTACAAAAAAAAGAGCGGTTTTATTTTTCCATTTATTGGATAAGTATTCATGATGTTTGTTCGCATAGTATATTTTCTGACAATAATAACCTTCGCTTCAAATCTAATTTATTCACAGCGATTATTAAAGATTTCTGTAGATAGAAATGGAGCAGAAGCAACTTTATCATATCTTTCGAGAAACAGCACATTATTTGTTTCCGGCAAGGAAATAGCATCGCTGCTTTCGGCAAATATTTATTACAATCAAGAAGCGGCAAAGCTTGAAATTAAATTTGAAAATTACACCATAAAATTCACTGCTAAAAATCAGTTCGTAATTATCACTAAAAGATCAGACAACACGCAAAATATTTTTCAAGTTCCAATATCAACACTTCTGATTAATAATGATGTATTTTTTCCTCTCTTATATTGTTTGAATTATTTAAGCTGGGTTTATGAATACGAACTTGAATTTGACGAACGAGCAAAAAATTTATCAATTACTAATAAACCCTACACACCAAATATGATGTTTGTGCAAAAAGATGAAAAGAGTGACTTGAAACCAGTTGAATCTAAAACGAAAATAGAAGAGGTGCGTCCAGCATCAAGATATGATATCTATGGAATTTCAATAGATGAAAAATCTAATGGAACTTTAGTAAGAATAAAAACCTCACGCAAACTTAATATACCGCGACATTCAATTAACAATAATACTCTTTATGTATTTTTCCCAGGGATTTCAATTGATCCGGCACTAACAAGCGGATTAAAATATTATGGGTTAGTGAAACAAGTCAAGAGAGTTCCGGTTTCATCGAGAAATTATCAGCTTGAATTTTTACTTGCAGATGGTTTTTCTACTTCGGAAGCTTTTCAAGATGTTGAAAGCACTGATCTGATGATTACAATTCACAATAAACTTTTTACTGCACAGAATTTTGACAACAAAGAAATAAAAACAAAATGGGAGTTTGATTGTATTGTGATTGATGCCGGTCATGGCGGAAAAGACCCCGGAGCTATCGGAGTAACCGGAGTCCGCGAAAAAGATGTTAATCTTGCAATTGCTTTAAAACTTGGCCGACTATTCGAAAAAGAGATGCCGGGAATAAAAGTAGTTTATACTCGTCAGACAGATGACTTTGTTGAATTATATAAGCGTGGTAAAATTGCGAACGAAGCGGGAGGAAAATTATTTGTTTCAATTCATTGCAACTCAACTGTAAAAAAAGATATTGCTCATCGCGGTTTCGAAGTTTACTTATTACGCCCGGGCAGAACTCAAGAGGCAATTGAAATTGCAGAGTTTGAAAATAGTGTAATTAAGTTGGAAGAAAATCCGCAACGTTATCAGCAGCTTACAGATGAAAATTTTATTCTTGTAAGTATGGCTCATTCTCAATATATGCGTTATTCCGAACAATTTTCTGATCTATTAAATCAAGACTGGAAGAAAAATGTTCAAATACCTTCTCTTGGCATAAAACAAGCTGGATTTTATGTTTTGGTTGGCGCTTCAATGCCATCAGTTTTAATTGAAACTGGATTTTTATCAAACAGAAAAGACGAAGCTCTTCTTGCAAGCACGTCCGGGCAGAATGAAATTGCACGGTCTATATTTAATTCAATCAAAAAATACAAGCAATTTTACGATAGAGAATTAGAAAAAGTGAATTAGTTTGAGTATAAAACAATATAAATATAAATTTACCAAGCAAATTAAATAGGGAAAGGTAGTTTAATGACAAATGCACAAAAATGGATTTCTGTTTTTTTAGGATTGTTTCTTGTTTTATTTATTCTTGGAAGGATAACTAAAAAAGAGGATTCAGCAAATTATATGCATGAAAACTATAGTTCAGCTGCAACTAACGAATCTGAAAAAAAAGAAGATGGATTGGCTCTTATTAAGAAGAATGGATGTATCGTTTGCCATGGTCAGGATCTTACTGGTTCAAAAATGGCTCCCCAATTAGTTAATATTAAAGAACATTGGTCTCGAGATGGACTTATTAATTATCTTCGTAATCCATCAGCTTATAAAGATGATCGATTTGATGAATTTAGAATAAAATATCCAAACATTGTAATGCCTTCTTACGGTAATATAGATGTAAAAGACTTGGGTAAAATAGCCGACTATTTATTAACTAGATAAATTCTAATAAAAATTAAGTCACACTGAATGAGTCTAACTTGGCTCGCCAATGCGAAACTGGTCGAAATGTGACTTAAAACATGTTTCTTCGGCTTACGCTTTTCCGGCGCTTCCCAAAACATTTACAATTTTATGTTTATAAAGTTCTTTTAACGCATCGCGTGCCGGTCCAAGATATTTTCTTGGATCGAATTCTGCTGGATTATCAACAAACACTTTGCGAACAGCAGCGGTCATTGCCAATCTTCCATCTGAATCAATATTAACTTTGCATACAGCAGAAGCAGCAGCTTTACTTAATTGTTCTTCTGGAATTCCAACTGCATCTTTAAGTTTGCCGCCGTTGCTATTTATTGTTTTTACAAGTTCAGCTGGTACAGAAGAAGCTCCGTGAAGCACAATTGGAAATCCCGGAATTCGTTTCTCAATTTGCTCCAAAATATCAAACCGAAGCGGAGGCGGAACAAGAACACCATCTGCAGTCCTAGTGCATTGTTCGGGTGTAAATTTATTTGCACCGTGAGATGTGCCAATTGAAATTGCAAGAGAATCGACTCCGGTTTTTTTAACGAAGTCTTCAACTTCTTCCGGTTTTGTATAATGTGTAACTTCGCTTGAAACATCGTCTTCTATACCAGCAAGAACACCCAGCTCGCCTTCAACAGAAACATCATGTTTGTGAGCATATTCTACAACTTGGTGAGTAAGTTCAATATTTTTTTCGTATGAATGATGTGAACCGTCAATCATTACAGAAGAGAATCCAGATTCAACGCAAGACTTACACAATTCAAATGTATCTCCGTGATCAAGATGAAGCACAATTGGAATAGAATAGCCAAGTTCGTTTGCATAATCAACAGCACCTTTTGCGAGATGTTTGAGCAGAGTTTGATTTGCATATTTTCTTGCACCGCTTGACACTTGTAAAATTACCGGTGATTTGGTTTCAACGCATGCACCAATAATTGCCTGAAGCTGTTCAAGGTTATTAAAATTGAATGCCGGAATAGCATAACCGCCTTTAACTGCTTTTGCAAAAAGATTTTTGGAATTAACCAATCCTAATTCTTTGTATGAAATCATATTACTCCTTTTCAATTCTAATATAATTTTTTCTAAAAGAAAGCTGATACGCCTAAATGAAACAGCATTAAATCAGTTTTTGATCTAACCGGGTTATAAAATACTCTTCCATTTTGCCGATCAATTACTACCCCATTTTCTGTTAAGTATGTTGCTTCACTTCCATAAATGTATCTTACTTTTAAATCGAGATATAATTCTGATACTTCGCCAAGGTCTCTTGACAGCAAAATTAATAATCCTCCACCAGCGCCGTAACTCCAAGTAAAATCATCATAATTTGTAGATTGAGCTATCTGTTCTTGAGTCCATTCACTTTTAATTTCTGTTGTTGTGAAGATATAAGCGCCGCCGAACAAACCTTCCGCATAGGGTCTAACTGTTCCGCTGAATGGGCTTAATTGAAAAAGCACATGGAAGTTTGCAAGGTTGTTTGTTCTTGATACTTCAACAGAAACATCGGGATTTGTAATACTGAATGGTCTTCTTTCATTTATTTCACCATAAACTAAGTATCCCAAGTTTAATCCAATTGTAAATGGTCTTTCTTTTCCGGGACTCCACAGTGTTCCGCTGAACTGAAAGCCGTATCCAAGCCGATCAACATTTTTTCTAAAGTCTTTTTGAGGTGATCCTAACATTATACTGCCGCTAACCGTTTGTGCATCAATGCCATAGTAAAAAGTAAATAAAACAATCATTAAAAAATAAATTTTTTTCATTTTATTCCCCTCTAGAATGAAATATGAAAAGTAAAATTATATGAAAACAAAATTTTACAACTAAATATACAAATATTCTTTAGCATTAATTTTTATTTGCGTGTAACCGAATATTTAAAAGGAAGTTTCAGATTTGTATGCAACTAAAAGAAGTTCGTAAAACTCATCAAAAGATATTTCTCTTGCACCAAACATTTTGAGGTGTTCAGTTTGAAATTGAACATCGAGCACTGAATAATTATTATATGTAAGTCTCTCAATTAATTTTACTAATGCACACTTAGAAGCTTGGGAAACTAATGAAAACATTGATTCTCCAAAAAATGCTCCTTTGTATGCAATTCCGTAAAGTCCACCGATTAATCTATTACTCTGATAAACTTCAACGGAATGGAGATAATTAAAATTAATTAAATTTTTGTAAGCATCTATTAATTTTTCTGATATCCATGTGCTTTCTCGCTGCGCACATTGTTTAATTACTTCCAATTGATTAAAATTAAATCGATATTCATAGTCAGTACGTTTCATAAACTTTTTTAATGATCTGGGAATATTGAATTCCATTAATGGAATTATTGTGCGTACTTCCGGCAAATACCAATTAATTTTTCCCGAATCGTCTGCCATCGGAAATGCTCCTCTGGAATAAAGACGAATCATATTTTGAGGTTTTAATAGATCTTCTTCAGAAATTATTCCTGATTTATTCATGTGCAGCAACTTCGAACTGAATTATTTCGTAACCCTTTTTGGTTTCCAGTCCGGCAAATACTACTCCAATCAACACGAAAATCATTCCAAGTAGAAATGTGAGAATTATAAAATAATTTAACTTTATAATGGAAAGTACAGATGTAATTCCGAGCAATAAAGAGGTTAAAACGAATAATGCAACAGCAAGTACGTAACTCAAAACAGAATTGCGAACTAACTTAATTCGATAAACCAAAAACCCTACTTGACGTGCTATACTTTCAAGACGAATATTATCTTCTGTGGTTAATGGTCTTTCGCCAATCTTCAATAGCAGCCTTCTCTTTTCTTCATTGAGGAGGCGAATTCGATTTACCACTAAAGAATATCTGTTATTCATTCCAAGCAGCAGCAATCCGCAAGCACTTATCATTACTGCCGGGGCAAGCATTAGTTGAATTATGCTAACTACATTAAGCTGACCGGAAGATAAATAGTCCATAAATTATTTTGAATATATATAATTATGAAGAACTTCGATTGTTTCTTGTTGAACTTGTATATCTATTTCCAGCAAATCTCTAATAGAAAGGATACCGACAAGTTTTTCGTTTTCTATAATTAATATGTGTCGTGTTTTTCTATCTTTCATTTTTTTAAAACACTCCTGATTCGATTCGGTTACATCAGCCATAACTAAATCTTTTGTCATAACATCATCAACCAAAGTTTTGTTGAGGTCTAGATTTTTAGATATAACTCTGCGTACAAGGTCGCGTTCAGAAAATACACCTAACAATTTTCCATCGGAATCCAAAACTGGAACAAGTCCAATATTCTGTTTTGCCATGTAACAGACAACATCCATAATATTAGTTCCGGATTTAGTTGTATGAAGAGTTCTGCCCTCAAGCATTTCTTTTACAGTTTTCATTTAAACTCCGAATTAAAAATGAAAAAACTTAGCTAATGTTAACTTTTCAAAAGGATTTATTCAAGAAAAAAATATCTATTCTCGTTTTATAATCAATTCCTATTGATTTTTATATCTAACCAATTTTCAAGCGTATTGAAGATATTCTCTTTTTCTTCATCGCTAAAACTGTTGATTCGAGTTCTATGCGAACCGCCTTTCTTAACCATTTTAACAGCATTTGTTTTACTTCCAATCTCAACAGCAGTGGATGACCAAGCATCAAGCTCTCCATAAATATAGAGCATGTTGTTTCCTTTTTCTTGAATAAATTGATTTACTTTAGGCATTAATTCGTTGTTGAATTTTAGTTCACATCCGTTTGGAAAGAAAATACAGCTGCTTACTATATCACCTTTAAGAAATTTCAAAACATCGCTGAACTGCCCAAGCTCATATCCATAGTATCCAACTTCTGTATATGCTTGATACATAAAAGGAGCAAAATAATTTTGACTTTGATCTGATACATAATCCATCAGGCTTTTCATGTTTTCATAATATTCTTTTGCCGGTGCATCTGGCGCTGGAATCTTATTGCAGCCATCATTATACCACTGCCAGAATGAAAAAGCATATTCAAGAACTGCATATTCATAAGCAAAATCTAATCCAATTGAATAAGTGTATTTTTTCTCTGATGAATATTCTTTAATCATAGGCAATATTTCATCTCTCCTCTGCAATGCTGTTCTTTGGAACTGAGTAACTTTGGAGCGGCATTCTTCATCGCCAACATTGTAGAAAAATTCATAGATTCTTGGATCTTCCTGACTCAGATTTAATGGAGCTACATAAGGCACTGAAACATCAACCGCATCTGGGTGATAATATTTTAAGAAGATTGAAGTTTGCCCGCCCTTGCTTATTCCGGTGCTTATCCACTTTCCGTTATAGATTTTTTTTAATGCATTAATAATTGCATAATGATCATCTGAACTTTGTTTGGTCGTAAGATATTGCCAGTCATCCACTCCCAAAGTTGATTTTCCAAAGTAGCGGTGCTCAACAATAATTTGGTTTGATTCAATTATCCGTGAAAGTTCGGATTTATAATTTCTATTTGCTGCATAACCTTCATTGATAAAAACTACCGGTTTCGTGAAATCGAGATGAGAAAGAAAAATTCTTTGTTTGAATTTTGGCCCACCCAGGTTTTGATGATCGAATGGCTGTTCAAACATTATTTCATATGCTTCTTTAAATGTTGTGTCAGCTTTTATAACCTCAATCGAAGAAATTTCTTTTATTGTTTTTAACTTAGAATATAATTCAGATTCTGATTGGGAAAAAGAAAACGATGAAACAAAAAGCAACAGAATAAAAATATTAATATACTTTTTCATAATTAATCCTTATTGAAACCCTTCCCTTGATTGGGAAGGGTATAAAGAGTTTTATCTTTCATTTAAAAATGGATATCGATAATCTTTTGGAGGAATAAAGTTTTCTTTTATTGTTCTTGCAGAAACCCATCTTAATAAATTAAGATAACTGCCAGCCTTGTCATTTGTTCCACTTGCACGCGCACCTCCAAATGGTTGCTGACCAACAACAGCACCAGTGGGTTTATCGTTGATATAAAAGTTGCCGGCAGCATTGGTAAGAACTTTATCTGCCCTTTCAACAGCGTATCTATCTTGCGCAAAAATTGCCCCGGTCAATGAAAACGGCGAAGTTTGATCGCATAATTGAAGAGTTTCTTCATATTTGTTATCATCATAAACATAAATTGTTAAAACCGGACCGAAAATTTCTTCTTCCATTGTTTTGAATTTTGGGTTCGATGTTTCTATTACAGTCGGTTCTATAAAATATCCCATAGAATCATCACACCCTCCACCAAAAATTATTTCGGCATCCTTGGCATCTTTTGCATACTTGATGTATTCACTTATTGAATCAAATGCATTCTTATCAATTACTGCATTAAAGAAATTTGTAAAATCATACGGATCGCCCATTTTGACCGTTTTTAATTCTGCAATCATGTAGTCTTTTAATTCCTTCCAAATTGATTTTGAAATGTATGCTCTTGAAGCAGCAGAACATTTTTGTCCTTGATATTCAAATGCACCTCGAATAAGAGCAACTCCTAAAGCTGTTACATCAGCACTCGAATGAGCAAAAATAAAATCCTTTCCTCCGGTTTCGCCAACTATTCTTGGATAAGTGCGGTATTTAGGCAAATTGTTTGCAGCTGTTCTCCACATTGCTTGGAATGTTGGAGTAGATCCGGTAAAATGAATTCCGCCAAAGTACTCAGAATCCATAACTGGATTACCAACTTTAGAACCTGAACCCGGAACAAAATTAATTACTCCCGGAGGTAAGCCGGCGGCTTCAAGCAGTTTCATAATCCAATATGCCGAATACACAGAACTGGAAGCTGGTTTTAATAACGATACATTTCCCATTAAAGCCGGTGCTGTCGGTAAATTGCCAGTTATCGATGTAAAGTTGAATGGTGCAACTGCAAAAATAAATCCTTCAAGTGGTCTGTATTCCATTCTATTCCACATTCCAAAAGGAGAGTGAAGAGGCTGTTCTTTATAAATTTGTGTCGCATAATATGCATTGAATCTAAAAAAATCTGCTAGCTCAGCAGCAGCATCAATTTCTGCTTGAAATGGATTTTTACTTTGACCAAGCATAGTTGCTGCATTTAAAATGTATCTCCATTCAGTTAAACTTAAAAGATCGGCAGCTTTTAGAAAAATTGCAGCTCTATCTTGCCATTCCATTCTGCTCCAAAGTTTATGAGCTTCCATTGCATTATCAATTGCCATCTTAACTTCTTTTGCGCTGACCTTGTGATATTTTGCTATTACATGTTTATGGTTATGCGGCATTACACAATTATCGGTGTCGTTTGTTTTAATTTCTTTTCCGCCAATAATTATCGGGATTTCAATTTGCTGGTTTGCTAATTCATCGAGTTTTAATTTAAGTGCTTTCTTTTCCGGTGAGCCTGGTGCATAACTTTTTACTGGTTCATTTGGTGGTAATGGTACATTAAAAATAGCATTTGCCATAATGTGTCCTTTTTTCTTTTATAGTTAATCAATTTTTTTGGTAGGTAAAATTAGGAAAAAATAATGGCGAGTTCACCTCAATTAAGGCATCATTTAGTTAAAACGACCGATTTTGTAATAGAATCTAACATTTTTTCGATTTCATTATCAGCCAATTCTAATCCATAATTAAATGTAATATACAATGAATGCTTATTATTCAGCTTAATTCCATAAAAAGGACCAGCCCGGCCTACCTTTGTTATTTTGGAGTTATAATCTTCTCTTACCATATCTGCATGAAATTTTATAATCCTTAAATTATTTTGAGAAATAAAATCATCAGTAAGGTAGGAATCATCTAAATAAACTGAGCCGTCAGGGCCATCTGCTCCGCTAACTATTATTGAATGAAATTGTGAAACTGTTACAAACTTGTCATCCTTAGGATTAAAATTTTTGTTTACAAGAGAGTATTCAGCAAATAACGTTTCTAAATCTAACACCCTGATAATCAAATGAGTATTTTGATAATCAAGATAAATCTCATCATCAAACTTATCTTCTATGTTAAAATAGGATGGATATTGAAATTGGTATTTATAAGTTTTGTTTACAAATGTATTCTGGTTAGTCTTTTGCTGTTTAGCAATAGTTGCTCCAGATAATAAGAAACAAATAAATAAAATAATGCTTACAAAAAACTTCGATTTCATTTCAACACATCTTTTAATGAACTAATACAGTAGTCGATCATTTTGTCATTTGAATTATAACCCATCAGCCCAATTCTCCAAACCTTTCCAACAAGCTCTCCAAGTCCAGCACCAATTTCTAAATTGTGTTTATTTAAAAGTTCTAATCTAATTTTGACATCATCAACTCCCTCAGGAATTTTTACCGTGATTAGATTTGGAATTCTTTCTTTTTCTGGAACAAGCGGCTCAAGTCCTATCTCCTTTAATTTGGAAATTAATTTTACAGAATTTTCTTTATGACGCCGCCAGGAATTTTCTATCCCCTCCTCATGAAGTATTTGAAGAGCTGTGTGTAATCCATAAAATTGATTTGCCGGAGCTGTATGATGATAAGCTCTTTTTTCTCCGCTCCAATATGACATCAATAATTTATAATCACAGAACCAGCTGCGTACTTGTGATTTTCTATTCAAAATTTTGTGGACAGCTTTTTCGCTGAAGGTCATTGGGGACATACCAGCAACACATGCTAATCCTTTTTGTGAACATGAATAAACTGCATCAAGCTTCCATTCCTCAACTCTTACCTCACAAGCACCAAGTGACGTTACAACATCTGCAATAACGAGGCAATTATGTTTATGAGCAATCTCCGAAAGAGTTTTAATATTTGATAAAGCACCAGTTGATGTTTCTGCATGAACAAAAGCTACAATTTTTGTATCAGGATTATCCTTCAAAGTATCTTCAAGTTTTTGAGGATCGATTGCACGTCCCCATGTTTCCTTTACGGTAATCAAGTTTCCGCCAAATTTTTCAACCATTTGTGTCATACGATTAGCAAAAAACCCTCCAACACAAACCACAACTTTATCATCCGGTTCAATTAGGTTTACAAGAGCAGCTTCCATTCCTAAAGAGCCTGGGCCTGAAAGAACAAATGTGCTATTATTTTCCGTTTTAAAAGTGTATTGAAGAAGTTTTATTAAATCATTCATCAATTCAATAAACTGCGGGTCGAGATGTCCCAAGGTTGCTTTAGATAATGCATCATATACTTTTGGATTAACATTTGAAGGACCGGGTCCCATTAAAATTCTATTTTGCGGTGTAAATGTATTTATCATTTTTTCTCCGTTTAGCACGTATGGTCAATTATTTAGCAGACCAGAATCTTTAAGAATATTAATCAGAATATTTTTATTCAATTCATTTAATGGAGCTAAAGGAACACGAGGATCTCCGCCATAATAACCAAGCAAGTCCATAGCAGCCTTCAATCCAGCAACACCAAATTTTGATGTTACAGCCTTATTTATCGGAATCATTTTTTGTTGAAGAGAAAGTGCATCAATTAAATTCCCTTGATTGACAAATTCATGAATCTGAACAGTTTCTTTCGGAGCTATATTTGCGAGCGCAACAATTCCTCCAACAGCACCAGAAGTAAATCCAGAATAAAGCATTGAAGCAGTACCAACTAAAACATTGAACTCATTTTTTGTTTTTGAAACAAACTCAATTATCTGCCTTATATTTTCTGTGCTGTTTTTTATACCGGCAATATTTTGATGCTTAGAAAGTTCAAGCACAGTTTCTGTTTCAATATCAACACCAGTGAATTTTGGCACGTTGTAGATAATTATTGGGATATCAGTTGAATCAGCCACTAAAGAAAAATATTTTACAAACGCTTCATGCTTCATTTCAGATTTATAAAATGATGGCGTTAAAACAAGTGCATAATCTACACCTAGTTTCGCAGAGTCATTTGTTAAGTTAATCGTTTCTTTGATAGAATCGCTTCCGGTTCCAGCAATTAATAATTTTTCTTCCGATGCAAATTTTTTTGCTGCTTCAATAAGCTTTAATTTTTCATCTCTTGTTAATAAAACAGATTCTCCATTGGAACCCATAACAACATAACCGCTTAAAGAAGTTGAGTTCCATTTGGAGATGTTGAATTCAAGTTTTTCTATAGAAAGTTCCCCCTTGATAAACGGAGTTGTGATTGGGGGCAAAATACCTTTTAGCTGTTTCATTCTAACCTTAATATTGAATAGTCATGTTATAAGTTTAAAAAATTAGCTAATTAAATTTTTCAAAACGAACCAGACATTTGCCGGTCTTTCTGCAAGTCTTCGCAGATACCAAGGGTACCATGATTGACCATAGGAAATTAATACACGGACTTTAAATCCTTCGGCAGCAAGTTTTCTTTGAAAAGAGGATTTTATTCCATACAGCATTTGAAATTCCAGCTGTTCTTTTTTTAATCCAATATTTTTTGATTCATCAATTATTCTTGCAATTAATTTTTCATCGTGCGTAGCATAAATCATTCGTAAATTTTTCTCAAGCGTTTTATTCATCATCATTTTAGACAAAAGAAAATAATTTTCATCAACCTTAGCTTTTTCTGGAAATGCTATATCCGCTGGTTCTTTATATGCGCCTTTTACCAGGCGTATCGAAGAATTTAATTCAAGTAGCTCGGTCAAATCTTTTTCAGTTCTATATAAATAAGCTTGAAGGCAAAGCCCAACATTTTCAGAACCCAATAAAATGTTTTTGTAAAAATCTACTGTCCTCTGTGTGTAATCGCTACTTTCGATATCAATATAAAAAGTATTTCTAAGGTTATTAAATATTTTCTTAGCAATTTCGGTTACAAATAATTTTGTCTTTTCTTCTGATAAGTCAAAACCGAGCTGTGTGAGTTTAACCGAGATTTCAACATCGAGCGATGATAAATTTATTTTGTCGATTAGCTGAAGGTAATGATCTCTAACTAATTCGGCATCATTTAGTTGTGCTATATTTTCGCCAAGTTTTGTAATAACAATTTGAATATTATTAGAAGAATATTTTATTGATGCTTCAAAAGCTGCATCTTCTGTTTCTCCGGGCATAAATTTTTTAACTGCTTTTTTTACAAATCGCCAAGTTGGAACATGCTTTTTGAGCCATTCATTTTGCGACATCCATAATAATACATTTCTGGAAAAACTCAATTTCTTACCTTAGTTGAATTAGTTGATTAAAATTAATTCTTTTTGCGGAGTTGTCAGCCAATCGGCACCATTTTCAGTTACAACAATCATTTCTTCAATCGAAACAACTCCATGCCCAGCAACAGTTAATCTTGGCTCAATTGTAAAAACCATTCCGGGTTCTAATTTTTGAAATGGTTTTTGTGCATATTTTTCCCATGCTGGACCAAGCAATGCAGTTCCATCATGTGAAAATCTTCCAACTTGATGACCCAATCCGAATGGAAATTCTTCATATCC
>VGVY01000007.1 GCA_016873835.1 Ignavibacteria bacterium | reverse complement strand
ACAGAAATTGAGCTTGCAATTGCATAATAAGGTGTTTCAGTTTTTGTTGCTATGATAACAACATCTTTAAGAGTTGTTTCCAATGTATCTGTTTGAGCAGATAAAATTATTGGAACTAGAAAAAAAATAACAGAAAGTTTAAAAATTTTCATTGAAGTTACTCCTATTTTTTTCAGTTAGATGTAACTTCGCGGGAGAAAAATTTTAACGAAATGAAAATATTATTTATTTCGTTAACCAAATCCTTTACCCTCGAAGGTTGATTAATAATTGATTGTCTACGGTAGGTCTCCTGGCTCATCCAGCTTGCAGCAGCCTTCCCAATCCGATAAACAGACCAGTGACATTTTCGCTGAAGCTTCGACATTTTGTAAGTTGGATTCACAGTTGCGGGACAGCACCGGTTTTACACCGGTTTCCCTTTTAAGTCCAATTGGACACCGTAAATACTTAAAGAACTCGCTACTAATATAAGGAAATTAGAAAAGTGTACAAAGTTATTAAGAGATTCTTTTTTTGATAAAAATACTCGAATGACTTATCTTAATATGTGAGTTAATAAAATTCTGATAAAATAGTGCATTCTATTAAATACCTTACAAAAATCACCACTTTAAATAACAAAATTCAATTCAATGAAATATTATTAATAGGAGAAAATTAATGGGCTGGTTCTTTAGAGCATTAAACTCCTCGATCGGCAAAAAATTTGTAATGGCTATTACCGGAGTCTGTTTGTTATTATTTCTAATTATTCATTTAGTTAATAACTTGACTTTGTTTGGGGGGCCAGAGCTATTTAACAATGTAGTTAAAAACCTAGAAACAATTAAACCGCTCGTTAGAGTAATTGAGGTAATACTCGCACTAATTTTTGTATTTCATATTACAAATGCAATCCGATTGTGGATAGAAAACAAAAAAGCACGACCAGTTAATTACAAAATTAATGGGTCATCAAAAAATTCAGATATTTTTTCTAGAACGATGTTTGTAAGTGGAAGTATCATTTTTATTTTTTTGGTAATTCATTTAAGAACTTTATGGGTAGCTTTTAATTTTGGTCATCCTAAAGCTGTTACTCATGAATACTTTGATATTCTGGTGGAAGCTTTTTCAAGTCCAATTTATACTGGGCTTTACCTTGTTGCATTAATTTTATTAGGATATCATTTATATCATGGTTTTCAAAGTGCATTCCAGACTTTTGGTTGGAATAACAAAAAGTTTTTTCCACTGATTAAAAAATTAGGATTGATTTACACAGTAATAATGATAATTGGATTTGCTTCAATTCCGATTTACTTTTTCTTTTTCTACGGAGGTAACGTATGATAAAATTAGATTCAAAAATACCTCCTGGACAAATTCAGGAGAAATGGACAAATCACAAATTCAACATGAAGTTGGTTAATCCAGCTAATAAAAGAAAATATGATATAATTGTTGTTGGAACTGGTTTAGCTGGTGCATCTGCTGCTGCATCCCTTGCAGAACTTGGATATAATGTAACAGTTCTTACTTATCATGATTCTCCGAGACGAGCGCATAGCATTGCTGCTCAAGGAGGAGTAAATGCTGCAAAGAATTATCCAAATGATGGAGACAGTATATACAGATTATTTTATGATACATTAAAAGGCGGAGATTATCGCTCTCGCGAAGCAAATGTTTACAGACTGGCTGAGGTAAGTAATAATATCATTGACCAATGCGTTGCGCAAGGTGTTCCATTTGCAAGAGAATACGGCGGCCATCTTGATAATAGATCCTTTGGCGGTGCTCTTGTTTCTAGAACATTCTATTCAAGAAGTATTACCGGGCAACAATTATTACTTGGTGCATATAGTGCTCTTTCTCGGCAAGTTGGGCTTGGAAAAATTAAAATGTTTACTCGCCGTGAAATGCTTGAAGTTGTAGTTGTTGATGGAACTGCGAGAGGAGTAGTAGCAAGAAATCTAGTAACTGGAGAAATAGAAAATTATTCTGCTCATGCAGTTTGTTTAGCCACGGGCGGTTATTCACGAGTATTTTATCTTTCGACAAATGCAATGTACTGCAATGCCACAGCAGCATGGCGTGCTCACAAAAAAGGTGCTGTGTTTGCAAATCCATGTTTTACTCAAATTCACCCAACTTGTTTACCTTTGCATGGTGATCAACAATCAAAATTAACTTTAATGAGCGAAAGCTTACGAAATGATGGAAGAGTTTGGGTTCCGTTAAAACCAGGGGATAAGAGAAAACCGAAAGATATTCCCGAACGAGAGAGAGATTATATACTTGAGAGAAAATATCCGACTTATGGAAATTTGGCACCACGGGATATTTCTTCAAGAGCAGCCAAAGAAGCTTGTGATGAAGGAAAAGGAGTTGGAGATACTGGACAAGCTGTTTATCTTGATTTCGCAGATTCAATAAAACGACTTGGCAAAAAAGTAATTGACGAACGTTATGGTAATCTATTTGAAATGTATGAATTAATAACGGCAGAAAATCCTTGGGAAGTTCCAATGAGAATTTATCCCGCACCTCATTATACAATGGGTGGTATCTGGGTCGATTACAATTTGATGAGTTCGATTCCGGGTTTATTTGTTTTAGGAGAAGCAAATTTTTCTGATCACGGCGCCAACAGATTAGGGGCAAGTGCACTCATGCAAGGATTAGCGGATGGTTATTTTGTTATTCCTTATACGATTGGAGACTATCTTGCTGGAACAAAATTCGGAACTGTTAAAAACGATAATCCAGAATTCAAAAAAGAAGTTGATAATATAAATGACCTGACAAAGAAATTATTATCAATCAAAGGAAAAAGAACTACAGATGATATTCATCGTCAACTGGGCAGAATTATGTGGAATAAAGTTGGAATGGCTAGAAATGAAAAAGGTCTTAAGGATGCAATTAAAGAGATACGAGATTTAAGGGAAGAGTTTTGGCAGAATGTAAACGTACCCGGTTCAGGTGAGGATTTAAACATATCATTAGAAAAAGCTGGAAGAGTTGCTGATTTTCTTGAACTCGGTGAATTAATGGCTGTTGATGGATTAGATCGAAACGAATCTTGCGGAGGTCACTTCCGTGAAGAATATCAATATGAAGATGGTGAAGCTAAAAGGAATGATAAAAAATATGCATACGTTTCAGCCTGGGAATACAAAAAAGCTGGGGATTGGAAGTTGATTAAAGAGTCACTCAACTTTGAATTTTTGAAACCAACAGTAAGGAGTTACAAATGAGCGGAAATATGAATTTAACTCTGAAAATTTGGCGTCAAAAAAACGCTAATGCTGTTGGAGGATTTGAGACCTTCAACGTAAAAAATATTTCTCTCGATAGTTCATTTTTAGAAATGCTGGACATCCTAAATGAAGAATTAGAATTAAAGGGAGTTGAACCAGTGGCTTTTGAGCACGATTGCCGTGAAGGAATATGCGGTGCTTGTAGTTTAGTTATTAATGGAAGACCTCATGGCCCTCTTGATAAAATTACTACTTGTCAGCTTCATATGAGGCATTTTAAAGATGGCGATATTATTTGGATTGAACCTTGGCGTGCAAAAGCTTTTCCGGTTATAAAAGATTTAATTGTTGATAGAACATCATTTGATAAAATAATTCAAGCCGGCGGATTTGTATCAGTTGATACGGGCGGTGTTCCCGATGCAAATGCAATATTGATTTCCAAAGAATCTATTGAAACTGCAACTGATGCTGCAGCTTGTATAGGCTGCGGGGCTTGTGTAGCTGCTTGTAAAAATGCCTCTGCAATGTTATTCGTAAGTGCTAAAGTATCACAATTTGCTGTGCTACCACAAGGGCAGCCCGAACGCTATTTGCGTGTTGAAGCAATGGTTAAGAGAATGGACGAACTTGGTTTTGGAAGCTGCACAAATACTTATGCTTGCGAAGCCGAATGCCCAAAAGGGATTTCAATTAGAAATATTGCGCGAATGAATAGAGATTATTTTATGTCGAAAATCAAATCTGAGAATGTCGAAATGTAGAGACGATGCGCAGCATCGTCTTAATTTTTGGAGGCGGCCCGTCTGGCCGTATTTACAATCCCGGCAAATAAAGTCGGGATTTTTTTTGTTTTTATTTCCTTCTTTTTTTGACTTGAACTATTGAAAAAAATTATTTAGAATTATTACGCTATTTGATACCGATGTAAAAAATTTTTTTTAATACCACTTGGAAATATTGGTGCAGATAAATTTTGACTAATTATCTAAAAACTATGAGAGGAGGAGAAAATGATAAGAAAGAGTATTGTTTTAGTGTACTTTGGATTTTTACTCATAATAATTTCTTGCATTAATAACCCTAGTGATGGTTTAGTTGGAGATGAATTCTTCCCGTTAAGAGCTGGGCAGAAGTGGACCTATAAAATGATTGGATCTGATATGGATACGAGCAGAATCGTTTTTCCGAAACAATTTACTGTGTCTGTTGTTGGTGAAGTAACTATTGCAGATAAAAGATATTTCCTTATGACAAATTACTTTGTCCCTGGTAATACACTTCCCGACACAGTACTTGTGCGCAATGCTGGAAATCATGTTTTCACCCATTTTGATTCTGAACAGGAAGAGCATCTTTTTTATTCCTTTTCACCACCTGATACAACATGGAGTACTCCGATGTATGTAAATCCTACTACATTCGAATCACGCAAGGCAATTCTTGTATATAGCAATAGTACTGCAGCAATTTCTTGGGATTTAAATGGCTATCCTTTTCATCCACCTTACCTACCTGGTAGAACAGAGGCTGGTTGGGGCGAGACATTTAAACGGGGACTTGGAAGAACCGAAATAGTTTCAGTATCTCAAGTTTACGGCAAAATTGCATGGGAATTAGAAAACACACAATAATGGGGCAATTACTCTATTTGTGGGAAGTACATTTTTTTTAACCATTAACATAGGAGGAATATGCCATGAAAACTATATTCAACCTTTTGCGTACGGTGAGTTAATAAGTAAAAATTACCAGGATACAAATGTTGTAATAGTAAATAATGTTAGAATCTCTATAATTATAAAAGGAGATCCGCACATGATTGAAAATAAAAAAATGCCGAATAGATTAATATTGTTGATTCTTCTCATTTGTTCATGTGAAAATCCAGTAGAAGTAGTTGATAAACCTGTATTATACCCCATTTCAATAGGCAATTCCTGGAAATATATAAGTTATACTTATTCGTCAAGAGGTGAAATACTTCCGGGTTTAACCGATTCCCTTGTAATGACCATTGATGAGGAAATATTAGTTAACATTGAAGGAAAGAATTACAGGGGGGGAGTACAAACAAGGAGATTTGGTGAAAATACTTATGCTAAAGCCAGATGGATTTATGGTAATTTAAATAATGGATTATATTACTTAGGTGGAATTTCGGAAAAAGATACAATCTTCCAGAAATTCCTATATCTGAAATATCCAGTTAGTCAAGGTGAGATATGGGAAGTCCCATATATGTATTATCATTTAATAAATCAAAGATTTGAATTTAAGCCTAGCAGTACTTTAAGATACACTTGTAAAGCTACAAATGAAAGAATCAATACTGAAATTGGTGAATTTAGGTGTCTTGTCTATCATTTTAGACAAAAACCAGAGGAAGATGTGGCTGAGAATTGGGATTATTATCTCTATTATTCACCTGGGGTAGGTCTTATCGGAGTTGAAATAAGAGGTGACTTAGTAAATGATCTCAAATATAAAATTGTCCTTGTAGATTATAATATAAAATAAGTAAGAAACTAATCGTTATTTGTTATTAAAAAAAACAAAAGGGAAAGTAAAAATTAAAACTTTAATACTTGTTCTTTGTTTGAACTTTATTATTGTTCAAAATCTTTTTCCACAAGAAATATTTCTTGTTGACACATCCAAAGTCAATATTCAGTTTAATACTAAACAATCAAATCTTTTTAATAGTATAAAGAAGCGCGCTTCAAGTGATAGGGTTACATTGATTAAAAGTGAGGAAATCAACAAAATTAAATCGCTAAATGAAATAGGCGTTGAAATTTTCGATAAAGGTGTAATTAAGTTTAAAAGCAAAAACATAGAAAAGGCTAACGAAAATACTACTATATGGACAGGTGAAAATAATGGAAATCATATTATACTAGTTTTTACTGGAGTGGATATCATCGGCTCAATTACTATACAAAATGAAAAATTTAAAATAGAACCGCTAGGAGGAGGAATTCATGTTTTGATTAAATTTGATGAAACGAAATTACCGCCGGAACATCCTAAAAATTTTGAAAATGAATTCTCTGACACCTTAGATTCAAACGGAGAGAACAAACTTGAATTAGATAGTAATATTAACAAGTTGTACAAAGTCAATACCACTACAACAATTACTATGCTTGTTGCTTATACGCAATCTGCAGCAAATGCAAGTGGGAATATTTCTGGACTGATTCAATTAGCTGTTGCAGAATCAAATCAATCATATTCAAATAGTGATGTATCGATAAACTTAAATTTAGTTCATACTGTTCTGGTAGATTATATTGAATCCGGTGATTTTTATACCGACAGAGATAGATTCATGAATCCTTCAGATGGGTATATGGATAATATTCATTCGTTACGTAATCAATATTCCGCTGATGTTTGTGTCTTAATCATTAATAATGATGATTATTGTGGACTAGCAGCAGCTATAAAAGCTGTAGAAACAACAGCATTTTGTGTAGTTCATTATGATTGCGCAACTGGTTACTACTCATTTGCACACGAAATCGGACATTTGCAAGGAGCAAGGCACGATAGAGGTGTTGACCCAAATGAAACTCCTTTCAGATATGGTCATGGTTTTATTTATCCTTCGGGTTACTGGCGAACTATAATGGCATATGCAACTTATTGTTCTGGCTGCACGCGTATACAATACTGGTCAAATCCTGATAAAACATATAATAATGTTGCAATGGGGACTGAACAGTATGAAGACAATGCAAGGGTTCTTGATGAAACAGCAAATGATGTTGCAAATTTCCGTGTACCCGCTACAAGTTCAGGAACACTTTCAGGTAACGAAACATGGTATTACAATTCTTTAACGGGCAATATTTATGTTCCGGCTGGCATTACATTAACTATTAAAAACGGTGCAACAATAAATCTAAATGGCCATTATATAGTTTCAACAGGAGGAACCATTACAATTGAACCAGGCGTTAATATAATAGGTCATCGAGCAATTGTTAGCACTCCGAGCAGTGTAATGGGGGTTTATCCACTTTCATACACTATACAACAACTCATAAATTTATCTTCTTCAGGCTGGAGTATAAATCTTGTACCAGGAACTTACATCGAAAGCTTGAACATGAAATCTGGTGTAACAGTAAATGGATCAGGCCCAGGTACAACAACAATAAATGGAACAGTAACATTTGATAATGACAGTTATGCTTCACTAACGAACTGTACGGTCAATAACAAAATAACAATACTATCAAATTCAAGCGGAGTAACATTAAGCGATATAACAGCCGGAAGCAGCAGTTGTTATCTAGATGTCACCGGTCCAAGCGCATATGTAAATAATTTCAATTCAGATTACAGTCAAAGCTATAGTATTTGGGTAAACAATGCATCGTTGTTTACAATGGGACTTGGTAGTTTAACAAATAAGTATAATGCGCTAATAGTTGATTATAGTACATCGGGTTATACAAATTCAGTTAATTTCTGTGAAAACACACGAGATATCTTAGCTGGATTCGAGAGTGGCTCGGTAAGTGCAACGGAGTGCAGTTTCAGCAGTTCAACAGAGGGTGCTTCAGTTCAAGGGAACGTAACGTGGGATTATTGGAATTACTGCGGCGGATCATTCTCAATGATATTGGGTAAGTTATCCGGTACATTAAATACATCACCTGATTATGAAAAAGAATTAAAGAAATATGCAATACTAATGGAAGAAATTCGAAAGAGAAGAAAAACAGAAATAGATTTAGACCTTAAGAATTACAAAGAGGCATTTACAAAAGTAATAGAAGGATTCAGAAGTATAATAAGAAACAAACCAGTAAGTAATGAAGCAAAATCGTCTATTGGACACATAGCATCAATTTATAGAATGTTGGATGAGTACGAGATGTTGGAAAATTTTGCAAATGAAATAATAAATGATTCACAAAAAGAATCACTGAGGTATTATGTACTACGAGCATTAGTTCTATCATACATAAACCAAAAAAAATTTACACATGCAATAGAGCTGACTGATCAAATTATCAGTAAGTATCCAAATGACGCATCAGTAATTGAAATGATATACTACAAAGGATTGGTTTATAAGTATTATCTTAAAGATGAAGAGAAAGCAAAAGAGATGTTCGAGAAAGTAATAAGAATGGATTCAGAACATGTAGCAGCCGTATTTTCAAGAGCAGAATTGGAGGCGTTTGGAGAAGAATTTAGAAGTAACAAATTACTTTCGAGTGAAATTTCAAAAGAAATAGAGATAAGGAATTACCCAAATCCATTTAATCCGGAGACAAAAATAAAATATAGCATTCCAGAAACGGGATTAGTAACAATAAAAGTGTATGACATGCTTGGTAAAGAAATCACAACATTAGTAAATGAGAGGAAGTCAGTCGGCACACATGAAGTAAAGTTCAACGGAAGTGAATTACCCTCCGGAATTTATTTTTACTCAATAAACCATGGTAAACAGAGACTCACCGGCAAGATGATGTTGTTGAAATAAATAATTTGATAGAGGCGGAATTTCAAAATCCCGGCAAATAAAGTCGGGATTTTTTTATTTGGTTTTGGTATTATAGTATTATGATTGGAACACTTTAAGGGAATAATGTTCGAAAGAGAGATAAAGTTCATATACGATTTTAACCTGAACAAGGTAAACCGGCTTGGTCCATACTTTACCTTCGAGCAATTAACATCAACCGAAATTCATCCGGCAATTCTAAATTATATTTCAGCCGAAATTGATTATCTAATTTTTGAGGATAGACAGAACCTACTTAAAAATTCGATGTTCGATTATTCGGGCGAGAAGATTTCAAATTTTTTCTCTCAAATCAGCGAAGAAGTAAAAAGGTCAAAAAGATTTTCACAAGAGTATATTGCAAAGCTTATACTACATGCTTCATCATTTAATATTAACTTTCTTGCTCGTCCGAAGTGGACGCTTCAAAAATTTGTTTATGATGAAGGAGATCATAAAACTACATTAGAAATAAAACAAATCTTAAACTATATTTATTATTACCAATACCTTAAGAAAATCATAGTATCGTATATCAATTCAAAGAAAATTCTTTCAATGAATTCAAATGAATTTTCTGAATTATTTGATAAAGTTGAAGAATTAGGAAAAGAAACATATTTGCAAAGTATCATTGCAAATACTCTAAAATCCATGGCAGATTTTTTTAATATTGGTGAAGTACAGAAAAATAAAATTCCTCTAGCTGCAGTTGAATTGTTTTTTGAAGAAAAAAAATTATTAAAACATGTAAAAAAACTTAAACAGCATTTTAAAGAAGAAACCAGCCAAAAGTTTTTTGTTCATGACTATCAAAAAGTTTTAGATGAAGTTATGATTGAAAAACATGAAATTATCGAGGAAGAAGAACCTAAGCAAGAAGTTATAGAAGAACCAATTAAACCAATTGAAAAAACAGAGAGTATAAAAGAAGAATTAATGGATGATACTAATATTGACACTGAAATAAACACTGAAATAACAGAAAGTGAAAAAGTTTCTGTTGAAGATGATGAATCGGATGATTTAGAAGAACTAAAAGAGGAATTTAAGTTTACTGATGTTGAATTGGAAATTAATCAAGAAGTTGAATTAGATGAAAGTGCTCAAATAGTTGATTCTGTTCAAGAGAAACCAAGAAAACTTCGAATTAAGATTAACGATGAAAATAAAATCGAACCAGTTATAGAAAATGTATATGAGAAAGAAACAGTCTATGAAGAATCTATTGAAGCAAATGAAAGTCAATTAGAGAGTTTTGAAGAGGCACAATCAGAAACTTCTCCAATAATAAAAGACGAAGATGATGAAAAGTATGATGAGGATATTGAATCAGAATTAGATGAAGTAGAACCAGAAGATGAAAGCATGCTCGAAACCATCTTAAAAAGTAAAGATGAAGAATTAAGCGAAGAATCAGGTGAAGAAAAAATAGTTTATCAAAAGGATGAAGAACAAAAAATTGATATTGCTGAACTTCTTGAACACAAAGATATGACTCGCATAATAGAGGTAATTTTTGATTATGATATTGAAGAATTTGCAAGTACGTTAGATGAAATTTCAAACTGTCAATTATTAGAAGATGCACATGTAATAATAAACCAGGCACTTAAAAATCATAATATTAAGAAAGATTCAAAAGAAGCTGAATCATTTAGAAAAATCATTTCAGAATATTTCAACCGCACGTAAACTAAATGTTTATTGATTACGCAAAAATATCAATTAAAGCCGGTGATGGAGGCAATGGTGCTGTTGCATTCAGAAGGGAAAAATTTGTTCCTAAAGGTGGCCCAGCCGGAGGTAATGGTGGTAATGGAGGCAATGTTGTTTTAATTGCCGATAGAAATTTAAATACTCTCCTCGATTTCAGATATAAAAAAAAATATGAAGCACAGAAAGGAGCTAATGGCGGCTCTTCCTTAAAGGATGGAAGAAATGGAAAAGATATAATAGTTAAGTTACCAGTCGGGACATTAATTAAAGATGCAGCTACTGAAGAGTTAATTTGTGATTTAAATGAAGATAGTAAAGAAGTAATTATTGCCCGTGGAGGAAAAGGAGGGAAGGGGAATAGCAATTTTGCAACTCCAACAAACCAGACACCAAGATATGCAGAATCCGGAAAACCCGGAGAGGAAATAGAAATTATTTTGGAGTTAAAGTTAATTGCTGATGTTGGTTTGGTTGGATTTCCTAATGTTGGTAAGTCAACATTAATTTCAGTTATTTCAGAAGCAAAACCAAAAATCGCTGATTATCCTTTTACAACTTTAGAACCAAATCTCGGAATCGTTCGTTATAAAGATTTTTCGAGTTTTATCGTTGCAGATATCCCTGGAATTATTGAAGGAGCTCATAAAGGGAAGGGACTTGGGCTGCAATTTCTTCGTCACATTGAGCGGACAAAAATTCTGTTACTATTGATTGATGTTTCATCAGAAAATTTTCAAAATGATTATAAAATTTTATTAAATGAGCTAAATCAATATTCTAAAGTTTTATATAAAAAGAAGAAAGTATTTGCCTTTTCAAAAATAGATTTACTTAGCAGTGCAGAATTAGAAAAATTGAGTAAAAAGAAAATTACCGGTTTTACGGGTAAAAAATTATTTTTTTCATCAGCTACCAAAGAAGGTTTAAAAGAACTTTTAGATGTATTATGGGAAGAACTGAAAGATTAACTAGATCCGGGTTTCTATTAAGAATTTTTTTGCTCGCAGTATCTACCTTTTTAGTAGCGATTGTAGGACTTGTAGTTGGACCAGTTAACATTAGTATAGCCGAATTTTTTGATGCTATTTTTGTCGCAAGTAATAATTCCACTTTATACCAAATAATTTTTGAGATACGCCTTCCTCGGGTACTTTATGGTATTGCAGTTGGTGGAGGTTTATCAATTGCTGGTGCAGTATTTCAAGCAATCCTGATGAATCCGCTTGCAGAGCCTTACATTTTAGGAATTTCGAGTGGAGGAGCTTTTGGTGCAATCCTTTCCTTTTTGGTTGGAGTTACATTTTTAGGGACACAATTGCTTTCATTCATTGGTGCTTTTTGTGTGATGATACTAGTATTTTATTTAAGCAAACGATTTGGTGAACTTGAACCCAATATTATGTTGTTATCTGGTGTAATGGTTGGGGCTTTTTTTTCTGCTGCAATCCTTTTAATGATGAGTTTACTTAATGATTCTTTGAGGACAGCGGTATTTTGGCTGATCGGAAATTTATCACTTGCAGATAAAAGTTCCGTTGGGTATGTTCTTTTTATTTCTGTAGGTGTATCAATAATATTGATTTTATTGTCAGACAAATTTAATGTACTTAGTTTAGGAGCAAATCATGCGAAACAACTTGGTATAAATGCAAACAAATTAAAAAGCTTAACATATCTATTAACAAGCATTATGATTGGTGCTTTGGTTTCGGTAAGCGGAATTATCGGCTTTGTTGGTTTGTTAGTTCCTCATATCTGCAGAATGTTGTTTGGTGTTGATAATAGGATTGTTTTTCCAGCCTCTTTTTTTATTGGGGCTTCGTATTTAACATTTGCAGATACTATTTCAAGAACTGTAATAGCACCGGCAGAAGTACCAGTTGGAGCAATTACAGCTTTAATTGGAGCGCCAATTTTCATTTATTTATTAAAAACAAAATTTAAATCAATATCATAAATCGAGTTCAAACATGAAATCAAAAAAAATAAAAATATTTATTATTGTATTTTCGATTATTACAGCTTGTTCAACCGGAATAAATCTATTCACCGATAATGATGAACTCTCACTTGGAAAACAATTCGATCAAGAAATAAGAAGTAAACTGGAAGAATATCCAATTTACAATGGCGATCCTTTTGTTAAATCTTATATTTTAGAGAACATTTTTAATCCAATTGTAAATTCTCCAGAAGTAATAAAAGAGTCAGTATATAACTATCAATTGGAAATAATTCAGAACGATACAACGCTAAATGCATTTGCTGTACCAGGAGGGTATGTCTATCTTTATACTGGATTGATAAAGTACCTTGATTCTGAAGCTGCATTAGCTGGAGTGATTGGCCATGAAATTGCTCATGTGGAACGAAGACATACAACTCAGCGGATTACATCCGCATATGGATTATCAATAGTCGTTAGTCTAGCATTGGGTAATAATCCTTCTCAAATTTCAGAGATTGTTGCTAATTTATTCACTGGCTTAACATTGCTTGCAAACAGTCGTGCCAATGAAGACGAAAGTGATAATTATTCAATTAGATATTTGAAGGATACAAAGTATTACCCAGGCAGTGTTAAATTCTTTTTTGAGAAACTGCGTGATGATGGAAAAGTTTCGAAAGGTGGGGAAGGATTAGCTACTTTTTTATCTACCCATCCAGATCCAGTTTCAAGAATAAAATCTACTAATGATCGTTTGGCCGCTCAAGGAATCGTAATAAAAAATTATAAGTCTTCAGATGCGGATATTTATAGAGAAGAATATCAAAAAAACATCAAAAATAAACTCAAATAAAGGATTTCTTGAAAACATTTCTTGATGTTTGGAGGCTGTCTCTTTATATTTGAACCCTTGTTTTATGAAAATTGGCGAGGTAGCTCAGTAGGTTAGAGCAGTGGAATCATAATCCACGTGTCGGGGGTTCGAATCCCTCCCTCGCTACTTTATTTTTGGAGTAAAAAATGTATACATTATTAATCACATTATCGTTAGTTATTTCATTTCTATTAGTTGTTGTAGTTCTTCTCCAATCGAGTAAAGGTGGAGGATTAGCTGGTTCCTTTGGCGGAACTGGTCAATTTGGAGCTGTATTTGGAACTAGAAGAACAGCAGATTTTTTGAGCAAAGCTACATGGTGGCTTGGTGCAATGTTACTTATTCTTGCTATAGTAATAAATTTATTCTTTTTGCCAGGGCAAACTACTAGTGATCAGCGAGAGAGCATAATTCAAAGTGGAAGGCAGCAAACAGTTCCACCCTCACCCGCACTTCCTCAACAGCAGTCAAATAATCCGCCAACGCAAAAATAATTTTCTTGCCTCTTCAAAATGTAGAGGCAAAAGTTTTATTATGGAACCTACCATTAGATTATTAATTAATTTGGTGTTGCATGTCTAAACTTATTCCGCCAGATAAAGCATATAAAAATTCAAACTTCTTGAATTCACCTGATGCGCGTACTATAAGAATTCTATCCGAATATTATGAACCAAAAGCTCGATTCTCTAAAAATAAAATAGTTGATACTGTTGTTTTTTTTGGTTCTGCAAGAATTATTTCAAGAACCGAAGCGATGAAACTGATCAACATTGCTAAAAAAGAAAAGGCTTCTTCTAAAAAGAAAAATTTTGATAAAGCGGTAAAGCTTCTTAAAATGTCCAAATACTATGAAGAGGCTGTTGAGCTTTCGAAAGAAATAACCACTTGGTCAAAATCTCTAAAGCAAGAAAAAAATAGATTCATTGTCTGTAGTGGCGGCGGACCAGGAATAATGGAAGCTGCAAACAAAGGTGCCAAGTTTGCTGGGGGTCATTCTATTGGATTGAATATTAGTATCCCTTATGAACAATTTGTAAATAAATATGTTGATCCCGAACTTGCTTTTGAATTCCATTATTTTTTCATGAGAAAACTTTGGTTTATTTATTTAGCAAAAGCTTTGGTAGTATTCCCTGGCGGTTTTGGAACAATGGACGAAATGATGGAAGTATTAACTCTAATTCAGACTAAGAAAGTTACTAAGAAAGTTAAGGTGATTTTGTATGGTGAAAGTTATTGGAAAGAAATTCTAAATTTTGATGCATTAATTGAGCATGGAACTATAAGTAAAAGTGATATGAAACTTTTTGATTTTGCTGATAGTGTTGAAGAGGCATTCGAAAAAATAACTTCGTATTTCAAAAAGTATTATTTGAATAATAAAAATAAAAAATCCCGCTAAGCGGGATTTTTTATTGTCAAACTTTTCTGTCTTTTAAAGTTTGTTCTCTATGAGCTCTTCGTTTCGCCTTAATTAAATCCATTCTTTTCTCAATTGACGGTTTAACAAAGAAAGTCCTTTTTTTGAACTCTTTAAGAACTCCAGACCTTTCGTATTTTTTCTTAAATCGCTTTAGAGCCTTATCAATATTCTCGTTCTCTTGAACGGTAATACCTACCACTAAATATCACCTTCCTTCTATGTGGTTATTTTTGAGGGGTAAAACTAAAGAAATGAGGGTCAATTGTCAAGGTTCATCATCTTGAGGTTTTATTACTAAAACTGGTGATTTTGCAAATCGAATCACTTTTTCTGCAACACTACCAAGCAATGAATGCATAATGCCTGATCTTCCGTGAGTTGCGATTATGATAAGTTCACAATTAATCTCTATTGCATAATTTACAATTTCTTCATAATCGATTCCCTTGCGGAATACCTCGATAATTTTATTACTTGTATCTTCAGAAAGATTTGCAACAATTTCATTGAGCTGCTTCTTTGATTCCACTTCCATTAATTGAATAACTTCTTCATCCGATAGATGCAATGATCTTGAAGCTAAAAAAGGAGGAGTTTTTTCCATTACGTATACGAGGTGTATTATTGCATTTGTTGATTCAGCTAATTCTTTTGCATATTCAAATGCTGAAAATGAAAGTTTACTGAAATCAGTTGGAACGACTATATTTTTTATATTAAACATGAATTAAATGGATTGTTTTTATTCACTTCTTATGGGGAATTCTTTTAACAAACCCTCTGTTTTTTGCATAATCATATAATAAAGTATACAACATTTTCCTTGCACGGTGTAATCTTGACCGAACAGTCCCAACTGGAATGTCAGTAAAGTCTGCTATCTCATCATAAGTAAAACCCTCAATATCACCTAGTATAATAACAGTTCGAAAATCTTCTGGTAAATCATTTAATGCTTTAGAAATATCATCATCAAGTAGATTACTGAATGCATCAAATTCATAATGAGTAGTATTAACTTCATTGGATTTAATGTTTTCATAAAAATTCTGCACATCCTCGTAATCAACTTTGTCAGGTTGTTTCTTAACTCTTCGATATTCATTAATAAATGAGTTTTTTAAAATTCTGAAAAGCCATGCTTTACTATTTGTTCCTCTTTCATATTTATCGAAGAATCGAAATGCTTTTAGATAAGTTTCTTGTACCAAATCGTCTGCATCGTCAACATCTCCGGTTATTTTAAGAGCATAATTGTACAAGGCATTCATATGCGGCAAAGTTTCTTTCTCAAACTCTGTATAGAATTGATTTTGTTCTTTATTATTTTTATTTGATTCAGATGATAACATAATTCAATTGTAAAAATTTAGCCTTCTGACTCTAATGAAGGCTACGAAATTAAAACACCATTTAAAATTGAATTTATATCCACTCCTAATTGTTTCAAGAAACCATTGATTACTATAAATTCAATTCCGGTTTCATTTTTAATTAACAAATTTGCATTTGATTCTATAGCTATTGTAGGTAAATATTTTCTATTAGTTGTTATTAGATTTATTGGATAATTGATAAACTCGAAATCGTAGCTATTATTTTCCATTAGAACAAATGCATATCCATCTTTATGTAACTTACTTAAATCAATTGAATCAATTTCTTTGAGACTGGATATTTTAGAAGTATAGATTTTTGCTGGTTCTACATATAGCCCATTTAAATCATATTCTTCAATTCCATTATAAATTGAAAGATCGCCGATTTCAATTATTTTACTAGTATAATAAAACTTTTGATGATTGATTGAAAAATTTTTCTCTCTATTAATTCCAATATCAACTTTATATAATTTCCCATTATGTGGAAGCGTCACATTTTTAAGCAAAAGATCGAAAAGTAATTCCTCATTTTCGGGGATTTTAAAATAATCATTAGGCTCTTCTAATGTGTATTGTTTTGTAGCAATTGAATAAAAACCTGAAAGCAATGCAATAAAATTTAATTTTCTGATTTCGTTTTTTTCAATATCGCCTTTAAGAAACCCTGATTCAATCAAAATGGAAGTGATATTATTTTTTACAAATGAATCACCAAATGCACGAGGTTCAAAATCATCCTTATATCTCGAAGTTTGTCCTGGCAGAAAATTGATTAATTGTTTTTCTATCAAGCTGATTATTTGCATTCCTTTCTTACGGACTTGATTAACTGATTTTTCATAATCGAAAGGTGGAACTAAGAAGGAGATTGCTGAAGGATTTCGAGATCTACCAGCAGTATAATAACTATTCTGATCATGCAGATTAAATGCAAATTCAGGTCTTATGCGTTCCACATATTCCGCAAGTATACACCCTTCAGGTGTTAGTTTTTTTTGTGCATCCCGATTAATATCAATTGATAAAATATTTTCTCTTTTGTGAATTTCTGCACCATCTGGATTTAACATTGGTATAAAATGAAGTTTTAAATTACTGAGTAGAAAGCTAATTAATTCTTTATGATTTTCACATTTTGAAAAGAATGAGAGTATGTCAAAAATAGCTGCTGTTGCAGTAGGTTCATCACCGTGCATTTGCGACCAAATAAGTATTTCTATATTTCCAGTACCGCAAGAAATTGTGAATATTTCCTTTCCATTTATAGATTTTCCCAATAATTCGATAGTAAAAAAAGCTTTATTCAATCGATTAATTTTCTTTAGTATATCTTGGTGAATAATTCTATCAGTTTTTAGCGATTCATCTTTATATAATAGATAACTATCAAATATTGATTTTAACTCTGATATATCCAACAATTGAGCCTCATTATTGAAATTACATTTAAAATATACGAATAAGGAATAATTCTTATTTGTAAAAAGGTAAATTTTAAGTTGAATTAATTCTCATTGCTGGTGAGTGACTAAATGTTAGTGTAGCTACTAAACAATATCACCAATATTATCTTCAAATTTTTTTAATTCTTTGAATGGCTGGGGTGAAATTGTAAAACAATAAAGCGGATATAATTGGGATACCATTTTAATAAAATAGTCTATAACCAAATCTGAATAAAGAATATTGCTCTTAATTTTTTTTGATTGTTGAATTAGAATGTGTTCAGTTTTCTTAATTATTTCGAAATGTTTTGAAAAAATGAATTTAGGGGAAATGACATTGTCTTCATCTTCTAAGTCTGACAGACTGAAATTGTTATTTATTTTGTAACGATTACAAACATCTTCAATTTCTTTTCGATATTTGTCTAGATTTTTTTTGAAGTAGAGCTGTTCACTAGATGTATTATTAATGAAAAGACCAACTTGTGCGCCATTTGTATTAAAATAAAGATAAAATTCACTGTCGAGTTTAAAACGACCAAAATGAATTAATAAGAAGGGACGATATGGTTCTCCTTTATTGAATCTCATATCCTTATTCAATCTCATGATTGTATGGTTAAATTTTGGCTCAGTTCGTATTGCTGGATTTAATCTAGTAAAAAAAGGACCAACAGCTGAAATAAATGATTTACTTGGAACAACCAAAGAGTTTTGATATCGATCTTTATTTTCATGAAACCAAGAGATGGAATTATTTTTTTTTAGATCGGTAAGGAATGAAAAAATTTCTTTGCTAAAACCTTTAAAATCTAGAATTACATTTTTCAATACATAATGCCAATATTTAGTGTAAGAAAAAAATGCCCAAAATCTTTTCTTACATTACCTTTAAGGCTCTCAACGCCTTCGCCAAAAAGATGTACAAAATAATATCTTAAATTAATCCCTACTAAATTATTTTTGCTTGTTCCAAAATTTGCTCCAATACCAATGTAACCGCCAGCTGCATAGTTAATATGTGCTTTTCCGAAAGCGCTGAAAAATTCTATATCATAAGGAGTGGTAACTACAAAGGTTGGACCAATTCCGGCATTAAGGTAAGGACGTAAATTTTCTGTTAATGACTCAGTAAATAATCTGTAATGAATTCCAAGATTAAGAGGCAGAAGAAAAACTCGATTAACCTTATTATAAGTAAATGTATTTCCCCAAAAATCTATGTATTCAATTTCTCGTTCATCTTTTGATTCTGAAATTGATAAGTCTACAAAACCAATTAAATTTTGACTTAATTGCCGTCGATAAAATGTTCCAAGTCCAAAGCCACCCTCACCGAACATAAGATCTGCACCCCAACTATTATCAGGAAAAATCTCAGGTGGTTTCTCGGGTGCCAATTCTCCAAGTCGTTGGGAATAAGACAAACTACTGCACAAAATTAAAGCTATAATTAATGAAATCACTTTCATTTATAAATTCCTTTTGCTAAGCTTAATATGAAAGATAAATATATTATGTAAAAAATCAATAGAATTATAAAGTACTATATAGCTAATTTAACATTATATTCAATTAAAAAGTTTAACATATGCCAGTAAATCTTGAATTGAAATTAAAAGTAATTTCTCATCGAGAAATTATAAATAAATTGAATTCAATAAACGCATTATTCAAAAAAACTTTATACCAAAAGGATATTTATTATTCTTTTCCTAATGGGTTATTAAAATTAAGAGTAGAAGGAAAAAATTCATTTCTAATTAAGTATTTAAGAGATGAAAAGGGGAAAAGATTTAGCAAGTATGAAATATTGAATTTAAAAGGGAAACAGCCTGAAAATTATCTTTCTGAAATCTTTACAGTTGATGCTATTGTTCAAAAGAAAAGAAAATTATACTCTTATAATAACACAAGAATTCATTTGGATGAAGTTAAATCATTAGGAAAATTTATTGAGTTAGAAACTCTAGTTGTTAAAAATAGGCAACTTGCTCAAAATGAATTTAGAGAAGTAATAAAACTGCTTGATTTGAATTTAGCAGATCAAATAAGAACCAGCTACAAAAATCTGATCTTAAAATGATATTGACTAAGAAAAAAATTGTCGAAGTAAATATTGACAGCTTAATTAAAAATAAAATCACTTCTGGAAAAATTGGTGAGCTTCTACTCATTGTTCCAACCAACAGAAAAGCCAGATTTCTTAAAAAAGAAATTATTTCAAATGTGCCGAATTCTTCAACTGATGGGTTAAATGTTGAGACTATTAAAACACTTTCTATAGAGCTTTTAAAACATAATCTTCCATTTTTTCAATTGAGTGAAGCATTATCGGTTGTGTTAATTAGGCAAAGTGCTATTGAAATTAAAGCGCGATATTTAGTGCATTACAATAGAGATATTCCATTCGGTACATTAGATAAAATAAAAAATGTAATCACTGAATATAAAAGGCATGGTATTACGCCGAATATTTTAAGAGATGAATCAAAAAAATTAGATTCAGCTGAACAGAGCAAAGCACTAGACATAGCAGACATATATGAGAATTATTTAATTAAATGTGAAAAAGTGAAAGCATATGAAATTGGAGATATTTACAGAAAATTACTTGAACTTAATGTGAATGATTTTGAATCTATCTTTCCATGCCTTTATCCTGAAGTTAAATTAATTATTGTTACCGGCTTCGATGAATTTGTTAGTCCAGAAGTAAATCTACTAGAAAAGTTGTCAAACATAGATTCGATTAATCTGTATATTAATTTTGATTATAGCAAAAGTAACAGCCTAATCTTCGGTAGGGCAGAAAGTTGTTTTAAAAATTTAGAACAAGTTGGATTTATATCTATAAATGAAAAAATTCTGGTATCTGAAGATAATTTTCAAAAAGTAATTAAGGATAATTTATTTAAACCAAAGAATACAAATCTCACAAAAATAAATTACGCTGAAAATATTAGAATATTAAGCGGATTTAATAGAGAAAAAGAAATTGAATTAATTACAAATGAAATTAAAATTCTATTGTCAGAAAAAAGAACTGAACCGCACAAAATTTGTGTTGCATTTAATCAGATTCAAAATTATTCAACTATTCTAAGGGATGTTTTTGAAAAAAATGGAATTCCATTCAATTTGACAGATAGAATAAGGCTCGAAACATTAGCTCCAGTAATTACAATAATTAACTTTCTTGAGATCGCCGAATCAGATTTTTACTTTAAAAATATTTTTCGAGCTTTATGCAGCAGCTATCTAAACTTGAACGAAATAGATTATTCTAACCTCTATTCAGTTGCATCAGAACTAAAAATAGTATCCGGAAAAGCAAATTGGCATGATTCGATAACTGAAACAATCTTTATTCTTAAAAATTCTTTGGAAGATGACTTTGAATTTACAACTCAAAAAATAAAATCTTACCAAAAAGCATTAGAGGATTTTGTATCAGTAGAAAAAATGTTGCTGCCATTTAATGGAAAAATGTCATTATCCTCCTTTAGGAAAAAATTATTTGATTTTATTAAGGATTCGAGAATAATTAACAAGTTATTAGAAATTGAAGGAAAGCAAGAAGAAAATGTCAGAGGATTTTCCGTCTTTATTGAAACCATAAACGAACTTTTCGATTTACTTATTGAAGAAAAAGGCAATGATGAAAAATTTAACTTGAATTTTTTCATGGATCAAATAAGAACGGTATGTAGTTGGGCGCGCTTTAATGTCAAGGAAAAATCAAATTATGGAATTCAAATAACGACACTGGAAGAAATCCGAGGTTTGAATTATGATTATTTATTCATTGGCGGCATGTGTGATGGAGAACTGCCGTCAAGGTATAGACCAGAAATATTTTTTTCTGGAAAGTTTAAAAAACAGTCTAACTCACACTTAATTGAGGAACGAAATCGATTCTACCAAGCATTATCCACTTGGGAAAAAGGACTTTATCTTACATATCCAAGAACTGAAAAAGGAAGGGAATTAGTTATCTCCTCCTTCATTAATGCTGTTGAAAATTTGTTTGAAATTAATTGTTACACTGAATCCAATTATAAAAATTATATTAATTCTAAAGAAGAACTAGCCGTCTTGTTTGGTGCACAGCAAATAAGTCAAGTTGAATTTTCAGATTATTATAAATCAATGGGCTCTTTAATTAATACTGTTCAAGTTGAAAAAGCAATTGATATTGAAAAATGGCGTGCTACTTTAAATGAGCAAGCATCAGAATACAATGGATTTATTGATACTTTACAGTCCACTGATTCTCCAATCGAACTGAATAATTTATTCAAGAATATTTCGGTAAAACAATATTCCATTTCACAATTAGAATTATATGCTAAATGTCCTTTTAAATTTTTCATAGAAAAAATATTAGGCTTATCAATAATTGAAGAACCCACAGAAGAGATAGAAGCAATTGAAATGGGAAGAATTCTGCATTTAATACTTTTTGAATTTTATACCAGTTTAAGGGAAAAGGGAATTCAGCTAAAATCTTGCAGCGAAATTGAATATCAAGAATCGAAAAAAACAATCTTTGATATTGCTCAAAAGGTAGTAAATGTATCACAATTCAAATCGCCAATTACATTTTATGATAGAGAAAAATTATTTGGAATTGATGGTAATCAAGAAGAGTCTATACTTTATAAATTTTTAGAAAATGAACGTAAATCAAACGAATTTATTCCCTCATTTTTTGAAATAAACTTTGGATCAGTAAAAAAGGATGGATCAGATCCTATTTTGAGCAGTGAATTGCCTATTGAAACTAATGGAATTAAGTTGAGAGGAAAAATTGATAGAATTGATATTTGTGAAAGTAATTCAACTTATAATATTATTGACTATAAATTAACTGGTACTAAACCTACTGTTAAGGAATTGAAAAATGGTACGTCCCTTCAGTTACCGATTTATTTATTTTCTGCTGGTGAGTTACTCAAAAGAAGATTTGATAGGGAATTTAACGCAAATGAAATGTTCATTTATTCTTTGAAATTTTCCGAAAGAGATTTTCTAAAAAAAGAAGTTTCCATTAAAAAGGACAGTGAAATAAAATCGAATCTCGACCTTATCCAAGCCTCCTTAAATAATGCAAAGAAATTTGTTTCTGAAATAAGTCAAGGGAAGTTTGGTCTCTCGCCTCATGAAGATAGAGACAAAATTGTTTGTAATTATTGTCAATTCCATTCAATCTGTAGAATTAAATTGAAAAACTAAGAAGAATCCTATCTTGATATCTTGATTCAAACTTCTTATTTTTTCGGTGCCACAATCCGCTTAAAAGGCGGAAGGTGGCACTTTTTTTTATATTACCAATAAAAGGAGCTTTTAAGTGACAAATTTCGTCTATTTAAGCAAGGAGCGGATAAGAGAGATTGAAAAAGAGCTAAATGATTTGAAATCAAACGGTCGTAAAGCGATGGCGGAAAGGATTGCAGAAGCTCGCTCTCATGGTGATTTATCAGAAAATGCGGAATATGATGCTGCTAAAGAAGAACAAGGAATGCTTGAATTAAAGATTAGCAAACTCGAAGAACTTTTATCACGCGCAAGAGTAATAGATACTTCAAATATGCCAAAAGACCAAGCACACATCCTTTCCACATTAACTGTGAAGAATTTAAATAATTCAAAAATTTATAAGTATACTTTAGTTTCTCCTGAGGAAGCCGATCTTGAAAAGGGAAAAATTGCTATTAGTTCTCCAGTTGGCCAAGCATTAATGGGTGCAAAAAATGGTCAAAAAGTTGAAGCTAAAGTTCCAGCCGGTATTATAAAATTTGAAATCATTAATCTTGAAAATAACTGAAAATATTTAAGTGACTTAGAAACTACTTTTTATTTTGTTGAATAGATAATTATTCTAAATGAAAAAGACTGAACAGAAAGTAATTGAATTCATTGCGAGATATTCGCTAGTAAAGTTCAATGATAGACTATTAATTTCAATAAGCGGTGGACCAGACTCTGTTTTTGCACTAAACTTTTTTTATAAATTCAAAAAAAAATATGGAATTGAATTACTTGCAGTTCATTTCAATCATAAGCTTAGAAATTCTGAATCTGATAAAGATGAAAAATTTACAATTGATTTTTGTGAAAAACTAAATGTGCCGATTTACACTGTGGATTTAGATGTTAAAAAGGTTGCCAAGGAAGATAAAATATCTATAGAAGAAGCTGCAAGAAAATTACGTTACAAATATCTTAATGAATTAGTTGATGAATTTAAATGTAATAAAATTGTAACTGCACATAACCAATGTGATAATACTGAAACTGTATTATTGAATGTAATATCTGGAACTGGGATAAAAGGTTTTTCGGGGATTCCAATTAAGCGAGATAAAATTATCAGACCAATTTTATGTTTACCAAAAGACGAAATATTAAATTATTTGAAATTGGCAAAAATCTCTTATCGTCTTGATTCTTCAAATAAAGAAAATAATTATGAGAGGAATTTCTTACGTAATAAAGTTATTCCTCTATTAAGAGATAAGATAAATCCTTCATTGGATTCTGCTGTTTTTAGATCTTCGAAGACAATTGAAAATTCATTAAACATTATTCATAACAAAATATCCTTGTACTACAAAAAGTTTATTGTTTCAAAACCAAATGTGGTTAAAATTGACTTAAAGATTTTCGAATCAAAACATGTAAAATTTAGTGGTGAAATTTTAAGTAAAGTTCTTTTTGATAAATATAATTATGAATTCACTTATAATGATTTTATTAAAATAAATTCGCTTTCCAAAAAGCAAAAAGGAAAATCAATCCAACTTAAGGGTGGATTAATTGTTTTGAAAGAAAATAATTACTTACTTATTAAACGAACTGACAATGAAGAAATAAATGAATCAATTTCCGTTGGTGAAGTTAAAGTACTAAAGGATTATAAACTTGGAATCGAGAGAATTGCACTGAAGGCAGTAAATCTGGACGATAATAAATCAATAGAATTTATTGATGGAAGCACTATTAAAGGGAATTTCAATTTACGCAAATGGAAAAGTGGGGATCGGTTTATTCCTTTGGGTATGTCTAATTTTAGAAAAGTATCAGATTTTCTGACGGACACTAAAATATCCGCTGATATTAAAAAAAATCAATTAGTTCTTACTAATAGGAACTATATAGTATGGGTTGTTGGTTTAAGGATTGACGATAGATTCAAAATTACATCAAAAACAAAGAAGATTTATAAATTATGGATCAATTAAAAAATTCAAAAAAAGAGATACTTGTTGGAGCTGAAAAATTTGTTCTAATGCTAACCGAAAATGAAATTCAAAAACGTATATCTGAATTAGCATCGGAAATATCTGAAGAATATAAAACTAAGCTACCAATATTTATTGGTGTATTAAATGGATCATTCATGTTTATGTCCGACTTAATGAAATACATAAATATTAATTGTGAAATAGATTTTTTCAAACTTTCTAGTTACGGAGATGAAAAAATTTCATCTGGCAGAGTTAAACTCGTTAAAGATCTTAATGCTGATATCAAAGATAGACACATAATAATTGTTGAAGATATTGTCGATTCTGGGCTCTCAATAAAATATGTTGAAGAATTAATTCAAGAACATAAACCGGCAAGCATGAAGGTTGTTACATTGCTGCTTAAGCCGGACAGCTTAAAATATGACATCAAAATTGATTATATTGGCTTCAAAATTCCAAATAAATTTGTTATTGGATACGGGTTAGACTATGCTCAAAAGTATAGGAATTTAAGCTCAATTTATGTACTAAGCGATTAACGGAGAATTATTTATCTATGTTCAACAGATTTAGAAAATTATATATGGCAGATTCAGATAATCAAAAATCGAAGAAACCGTTTGGCAGAGGACCGCAAAAACCAGATGGTGATTTCGATTGGTCAAAAATAATTAGAACTGTATTCAGCTGGGGCGCAGTAATCATTGGTGCTGTGATAATTATGCAATTTATGCGTACTGGTACTTCCGGTGCTGTTGATGTATCATATAATATTTATGAAAAGTTTTTAAATGCTGATAAAATTATCGATTTGAAAATCGTAAAATCGGATATTAATGATTACCGTCTCGAAGGTATGTTAAGTGAAAAGCAAATAGTATCTATTAATAATACTGATGTCAGTGTACAAAACTTTAATGTAGTTTTCGATCAATCTCTATTTGAAGAAAATATTAAAATTTGGAAAGAGAAGAATATCAAATTTACATTTGTTAAAGAATCCAATGAATGGATGACAATTCTTCTTGGATTTCTTCCATGGATAATAATTTTTGCTGTGTGGATTTTGTTTTTTAGACGGATGCAAGCTGGTGCCGGTGGAACACGCGGTATTTTTAATTTCGGAAAAAGCAAAGCAAAATTAATTTCTGAATCAGCAATAAAAGTTACCTTTAAAGATGTTGCCGGTGCTGATGAAGCTAAATTAGAATTAGAAGAAATTATAGAATTTTTAAAGGAGCCAAGTAAATTTCAAAAACTTGGCGGAAAAATTCCTCGCGGAGTTCTTTTGTTAGGACCTCCTGGAACTGGCAAAACATTACTTGCACGCGCGGTAGCCGGAGAAGCTGGTGTTCCATTTTTTTCAATTTCTGGAGCTGATTTTGTTGAAATGTTTGTTGGTGTTGGTGCCAGTAGAGTTAGAGATCTGTTTGAGCAAGGTAAGAGAAGCGCTCCATGTATTATTTTCATCGATGAAATTGATGCTGTTGGAAGACATAGAGGTGCTGGACTTGGTGGAGGACATGATGAACGTGAACAAACACTAAATCAATTACTTGTTGAAATGGATGGGTTCGAGCAAAATAGTGGTGTAATAATTATCGCCGCAACGAATAGACCTGACGTTTTAGATCCAGCCTTATTAAGGCCAGGCAGATTTGATAGGCAAGTGGTTGTTGATAGACCAGATGTTAAAGGAAGAGAAGGAATTTTAAAAGTACACACAAGAAAAATTCCATTAGCACCTGATGTTGATCTTGCAGTGCTTGCTAAAGGTTCTCCAGGATTAGCTGGAGCCGACTTAGCTAACTTAGTAAATGAAGCTGCATTACTGGCGGCAAGAAAAAATAAAAATAATGTTGGAATGGACGATTTTGAAGAAGCAAAAGACAAAGTAATGATGGGAATGGAACGCAAAAGTTTAATTATATCTGAAGAAGAGAAAAAGATGACTGCTTACCATGAAGTTGGGCATGTTCTTGTTGCAAAAATGCTTCCTGAAGCTGACCCAGTTCACAAAGTTACAATTATTCCCAGAGGGAGAGCGCTAGGTGTAACAACTTATTTACCAGTTGATGAAAAACATACTTATTCAAAAGACTATCTTGAATCTATGATAACTTATGCGTTAGGCGGTCGTGCTGCCGAAAAAATTGTCTTTAAAAAATTTACTACTGGTGCCGGTAATGATATAGAAAAGGCAACGAATCTTGCGCGTAAAATGGTTTGCGAGTGGGGAATGAGCGAAAAACTTGGACCCCTTGCATATGGTTCTCGCGAAGAAGAGATTTTCTTAGGAAGAGAAATTACAAAGCATAAAGATTATAGCGAAAAAACTGCTCAAGATATTGATAATGAAATAAAAAAAATTGTAGTAGACTGTATGAATAGAGCTGAAAAAATTCTGAAAGAAAATAGTCAATTACTGCATAGTCTCTCAAAAGAACTTTTAGAAAGGGAGATTTTAGATTCAGAAGAAATTGATTTAATAATGAGTGGTAAAGAATTACCTCCGGTTAAAAAGAATGATAATTCTGAGCAAGATCAGAAAAATCTTCCTGAACACGTAGTTAGTCTTTTGAAGGATAAGAAAAAAAGAGAAACTGAGAAGAATTCCGAAAAGGCAAATGGTAGCAACTGACCGCGCCACAATTGATTATCAAAGCGAAGTTTTAAGAAAAGCAATTCACTTTTGCTCGCTTTCCATTCCGGTAGTATATTATTTTATTACTAAAGAATTAGCTTTATCTATTTTAATTCCTTTAGCAGTTTTTTCTTTGATGGTAGACCTATCCAGGTATTATGTAAAACCAATCAGCGATCTATTTTACAAAATATTTGGTTTTTTACTTCGCAGACATGAAAGAGATGAAAAAAAGAAAAATTTGAATGGTGCAACATATGTTCTTATCTCTGCGGTTTTTGTAATTCTAATATTTCCCAAGGTTTTTGTAGTTACATCATTTGCTGTTTTGATCATAGGTGATATTGCGGCAGCATTAGTTGGGAGAAAATACGGTAATACTCCTTTTTTAGTAAAAAGTTTAGAGGGGACATTAGCATTTTTTATTTTTTCTTGCATAGTAGTTTTATTAGCACCGAAAATTGAAGGGCATTTACTAGAATTTGTAATCGGAATTTTAGCAGTTGCTGTAGGAGCAATTGCCGAAAATATTTCTATTGGTTGGGCGGATGATAATTTAACCGTTCCGGTTTCAATTTGTATTGTAATGTGGTTATTATACTCTGTATTACTTCCTCAAATGCCTTTAATTCTTGCTAACGTACCAAATTAATTGAAACCTAATTGTTATTTATTAAGTATAAAATTCAAAAAAGATTATGAAAAGAATTGAACTGTGGTTAAGAAAAATTAAGCTCGGATTCATTTTTGCAATTTTAGTAACCTTTTCTTTTGCTACCTCTTGCGGTGATGCAAAGAAACCAGCTATCGGTCAAGAAGATGAGATAATTGTTTTCGCAGATTCTTTGGAATTCTATGAACTTGAAAACTCACTTCTAACAGTTTTTGGGAAAATAATTTATACACCGCAACCAGAAAATTTATTTTTCTTAACTCGCAAGAATATAAATGAAATAGATAAGTATAAAAACCGAAAAAATTTGATTTTAATTTCTCCCATTAATTCTATAACCGATGCCGGGGAATATATAAATGCAATGTTAAACAAGGATGTTAAAAAACTCATTGAAGATGATTCGGTTACTGTTGTTAATAAGAGAGATTTATGGGCTAATAATCAACTTGTTATGATTTTGTCTTCAGGTTCAATGGATAAATTGAAGAAGAATATTATTAACCAGCATGAAAATCTTCTTCACTATTTTCAAAAAATTTCAAATGAGCGTCTTTATAGCAGCCTTTATAATGAGCGATATGAGCAAAAAGACATAGAAGCAAAATTCCTGAACGAATACGGTTGGATTTTATATGTACAATCCGATTTTTATTTATCAATAAATAATTCTAAAGAAAAATTTGTTTGGCTGAGAAGATCTCCAGGAACAGATATGGAGAGATGGATTTTTGTTCATTGGATAGACAATGCTTCTCCCGAAATGTTGAATTCTGACACACTATATTCTATAAGAAATAAATTAACCCAAAAGTATTTTAGAACTTCAAACGACTCAAATTATGTTGAAATAATTGATGATTATAAATCAACAACAGAAGTTAATTTTCTAAATAGATACGCTTTAATGACTCAAGGTTTGTGGAGGATGAACGATGGATCGATGGGCGGTCCATTTGTAAATTATACATTTTATGATCAACCGACTAAAAGAATTTATATGCTTGATGGTTCTATCTATGCTCCTAAGTATTATAAGAAGAAATTGATCCAGCAAGTCGATGTAATTTTACAATCATTTCTCACTGAAAGAGAAATTAGTCCAGATAGAAAAGAAAATATTTTAGAAGAATTATAAATTTTTATTGAATTGCACTCATCAAATTTTCAGGCAAATTAATTTCCGGGTTAAATTTCTTTAGTGCTTCAAGAATATTTTTTAATTCAGTTCTTTTAGAAAATGACATTTCATAATAGGCTCGATTAATATACATATTTGAAACAAAGCTTTTAATATTTTCAGTGTATTTATTTGTAGGCCCCTCAGTTCTAATTTTTATTTCGGCAGATGGAAGTTGTACATAATCATTAGAACGAACTACTTTGAATAAATATTTATACGGAATAATTTTATATCCTTCTGGTAAACTAAACTCACCTCGATTCATTTCGTTTTGAATTAGTTCAAATCCGATATAAAAAGGCCGATTAGAATTTTCAGAAATAAGCTTTTTCATAATTTCACGGTAATATTTTTCAATAATATTAGGATCGAATTTTTCATCTCTTTCAAAAGGTTTGAGAGCGTCAAGGAAACTATTAAGCTCTTGTTTAATTCCCTTCAATACATCTGGATAATTTCTTTCAATTTGTCTGTAATACCATGATCTTCGCAATAATTCTTTATCGATTACAACAACATCTTTACGATAATTTTCTGCAAATTGAAAATAATAAGAAGGGGATATGAAGTAATCCCATTGATAAGAAAAAATAATAGCATTCTTCTCAACACTTGAAAGAATTTCTTTAGTATAATCTTCAAAATAAAACTGCTGGCTTTGATTAACCTTACTAAAATTTACCAATCCGGGAATAACAATTAAAAAAAGAGCAAAGCCTATTTTACTATGAGATTCCAAAATGGGTTTAAATGTAGTAATGATTGTTATGAATCCAAAGGAAATGAAAATAGCAATTAGCAAGTAAGAAACTAAAAAGTAAGAATCAATATCTGAGATATCATAATTAATTGAATATAAAACTGAAAAAGCATAGGTAAACATAAGTACCCAAAAAATTTTCACAGATCTTTTGTATAATTCCGAAAGACCTAGAATTGCTAGAAAGATACCCACATATGCAAATTCACTCGGTAAGTTTTCGAGGTAATATAGTAATTGTTTTTTTGCAGCTTCAGCAGAAGAAAAAAGCCACACTTGATATTGTTTACCGGAAATGTGTCTTAAGATATTTTCAAAATTTATTGGATTTCCCCAATTAATTTCCGGATTTGATAATGCACGCAGCGGTAAATATGAATAAGTTAAAAAAATAGTTCCAATAAATGCTGAAGATAATGTGAAAACTTGCTTTATGCTGAGGTTTGAAATTTTTTCTTTAAGAAAAAATAATATTGCAGCGTATGGCACAAGAAGAAGTGTTGTCATGTGATTTGAAAAACCTAATCCAAATATGATTGCTACAACTAACCACCTACCAAAAGAATCTTTGTTAGAAAAATATGCTTTCAATGCAAAGTAAATTATAAGTGCAAACAAAAATATTTGTAATGAATAAACTTCAGCAGAAGTTGACTGCATCCAATATGTTCTATTGAATGCAAGAAAAAATCCTCCAACAATTGATGATAAAGTTATTTGATTACTTTTGTTCAAATTAGATGGCTGGATAATTTTTAATTTTTTTGTTTTGGTTTTTCTTTCCAAAGTAAAAGATTCTGAATTTAATTCTGAAAGTAGGTAATGAATGGATTTAATAAAAAAGACGACCCCTAATGAACAATATGCAGCTGCCAGTAAATTTGCTTTATAGATTTGAGTAAATGGCAGTGGAATCTTTATAAAAAGATACCCGATTATTGTGAAAATAGGATACCCAGTTGGATGAGCAATTCCAAGAGTTGACTGCACAGCAGCTAATTCTCCGCTGTCAATTTGCACAACAGAGGGTGCTAATGTAAATATATACACTATAAAGGAGATAAAACCCACGAACCAATCAGAGTGATTAATAACCGTATTTTTCAATCTAACCAACATATTTTTCAAATAATTTGTTTGTTGATTGTATTAGATGATTTAACTCTTTATTAAATGATTCAACCGAGGGTAATTTTAAATATTTAGCAAGTGTTTTTCTTTTATCAAGCGAAGTTGGAACTAAATAGTTTCTCGAATTAAATAAATTTTGTTGAGCAAATATTATTCTTCTAAGAAATTTGTAATTATGTAGCAAAATATCAAAATCATTTTTATTAATAGATTTTTTCAAATAGATTATTATCTTAATCGTGCTTTTTCCAGATAGAGTGTTGAATAATTTATGATTTGAAAGGAGAATCATTTGTATTAAGAATTCGATACTACTCAAACCGCCTCTTTGCTTTTTTAAATTAAAAGACACTTCACTTACTGAAATTAATTCTTTTTGAATCGAACGATGCATCATAATAACTTCTTTTTTTATGTATTCAGCTTCATATTTTTTTAGCTGAACTAAAATACTCTCAAAAAAAACATCAAATAAATTTATGTTGCCATAGATAAAGTTAAGTTTTGTAAATGCTTGAAATTCCCATACCCGCGCTCTTTCTGTTATATATTTTTTATAATGTTCAACGTCCCATATAAGTTGAGAACTTTTGCCTTCTGGTCTTAAACGGAATTCTACGCTGAAAGGATTCAGTTCCTTTTGAAAAGAATTTAATAGTACTTGAAAATCTTTCTGGACATAAGGTTTGTTCTCTATGGAATCAATAATAATTACTAAATCAATGTCTGAAGAAAAAGTCATTGTACTATTTCCAAAACTACCTAATCCTATTATGCAATAGGAATAGTTTAACTTGCTGTTAACTGCGATGCTGCAAATTTTTGCTTTTAAATATTCTGTAAGAATTAATGAGAGTTTTTCACTTTTGATAATCTTAAGTGTAAATTGAATTGAAAGAATAAATAATACTTGACTGGTTGAATAACTTATTAATTCACTCATGCTTAATTTTTCAAAAACCTTTCGAGATAAAAGTAATTCAGTAGAATCTTTGTCTGTAATGCAAAAGTCAATTCCCTTTGCATTGTTTTCACAAATCGATAAAAACTTGTGAAGAAAATTTGAATCAATAAATTCATTGTACAAAATTGATGGAAATTTTACCGACTGAATAACTCTTGTAAAATTTTCCAGTACTATATCTGGGTAATCTGTCTGGGATAGATATTTTAAGAAATGAGGTTCAATCTGCTGAAAAAGTTTTGCAGTTCTAGTATCAATTTTCTTTTGCTCGGATATTCCTGAACCAAATCGTAAGAATTTGAGATTTGAATCTGCTCGTTTGTGGTCTGAAAAATTAATTTTATTTTCATATGTATTGGCTTTTTCAGAAATAAGAATTTCATCATAAATTTGTCTAACACTTGATCTAAGCATATTAAGTTTTTGTTTAAACATTTTTTCTGAAGTAAAACCGAGATAAATGACCAGTTTTTCTCGTAATTCACCTTTTGTTGGAATAACATGCGTTTGAGTATCATTCATTAGCTGCAAAAAGTGTTCTATTTTTCGATAAAGTATGTAAGCTTCAGAAAAAATATTTTTTTCTGATTCTTTCAATAAATTAATCTTGCTTAATACGTCAATGGCATATAATGTATTTCCAGATCTAATTTTCGGATATTGACCACCATAAAGTAATTGAAGAGCTTGAATGGAAAACTCGATGTCCCTTATTCCACCTATAAATAATTTAATATTTTCTATATCCTTATTATGTCTCTCAATATTAAGTTTCATCTTTCGTATTTGATCAAAAAGCGGTATTGAAAACGATGTTGGAAAAATGAATGGCTGTAAATAATCGAAAAACTTATTGTAAAGTAATTTACTACCAGCAACAAAATTCAGCTTAATTAACATTTGTCTTTCCCAGTCCTCACCCCGCGTTTCGTAATATCTAATATAATCATCAAATGATTTGCACAATGGAGAGTATCTGCCATCGGGTCTTAATCTGAAATCAACTCTATAAATGTAACCTTTCTCTGTTATATCTGTTGAACACTTGATAAAAAGTAGAACAACCTCGCTTAGGAAATCATGAAATTCTTTTTTTATCTCTTCAATTACAAAATTATTATTATAGAATAAAATCAAATCCACGTCAGAACTGTAATTCAGTTCATTTCCGCCAAGTTTTCCTAAGGAACAAAGGCAGAAATTGTTTTTATCGCAATTCGTTCCATATTTATTATTGATTTCATCAAAGCAAAGATCAAATAATTTTTCATTAATTTTTTTAGCTAATATTGATAATTCATTAGTAATACTTATAAGGTCATTTAACCCAAGAATGTCGTTTAATCCAATCTTAAGGATATATCTTTTCTTTAATTGTCTTAGGAAATTACACTTAGAATTTAGGCTTTTGAATTTATCTGCACCTTCTGTAATTTCTAATGCAAGTTTGTCTTCTGATAATTCACTGGAGAGGTAGCTTGGGTCAAATAACTGATATAAATATTCTGGATTGCGGACGACAATATCAGTTAAGTAATTACTGCTTGCAGCTATAGCGAAGAGTATTTCAACATGATGGGGATACTTTATTAAATCCGATAGGAAAACAGATTTATCATAAACCGAGTTTAGAATTCTTAATAAGTTAGCTTCTGAAGTTGAAGTAAAGAAATATTTGGCTGCTTCACCATTTAGCGCACTAATTAATTTTTCGAAATTAGCAGAAGAAATTTTCCCTTCGCATAACTTAATTAATTCATAAATAAGATTACTTGATATTCGAATTTTCTTTTTCAATCCGATTAGGTTATAGTCTGATTATCAAAAATAGTTTTTAATGAAATAAATCGCACAAATTGAATGTCATACTATTAAGAAAATTTTTAAATCATCGAAACATCCAAGATTTATAATTTTATAAAGCAAATGGAGACCTAAAAAGAGTGTAAAAAGGGAGTTTCATTGCATTTCAGAACCCCTTTATTTAATTTTCAAACCCGAAAAAGTGGAGCGATTAATGTTTAATTCTCTGGTGAAAAAACTGTTTGGCGATAAGAACACTCGTGTTTTGAAAGACTTAAACCCTTTAGTTGGTATTATTAATGAAGAATATGAAAAATTAAAAAATTTATCTGATGATGAATTACGTGCGAAAACAACGGAATTTAAAGGAATCATTCAGGATGCAACTCATGAGCTAAGATTTCACATTGATGACCTTAAAAATCAATTAAATGAAGTCCAATCGACACAAGAAAAACATGCAATTTATGACGACCTTGAAAAATCCAATGACCTATTAGATCAAAAGTATGAAGAAATTTTAAATGAAATATTACCACAAGCTTTTGCAGTTGTTAAAGATACTTGCCGAAGACTTGTTGGAAAATCTTGGGAAATCGCTGGAACCAAAATTACTTGGGATATGATTCCTTATGATGTTCAGTTAATTGGAGGAGTTGCGCTACACCAAGGAAAAATTGCTGAAATGGCAACTGGTGAAGGCAAAACTCTTGTAGCAACATTACCAATTTATTTGAATGCTTTGACTGGAAGGGGTGTTCACATAGTTACCGTAAATGATTATTTAGCAAAACGAGACAGTGAATGGATGGGAGAAATTTTCAAATTCCATAGATTAACGGTTGGGTGTATTTTGAACACAATGGATAGCGAGCAACGCTACATTACTTATAGGAATGATATAACATATGGAACGAATAACGAATTTGGATTCGACTATCTCCGTGATAATATGGCAATTGATAAATCTAATTGTGTTCAAAGAGGTCATAACTATGCAATTGTTGACGAAGTAGATTCAGTTTTAATTGATGAAGCAAGAACCCCATTGATTATTTCTGGTCCGGTTGATAGAGGAGACCAAAAGTTTGATGAGATGAAACCGAGAGTTGACCGCTTGATTAGAAAGCAAGCCAATCTTGTTGCAACAATTGTTAAAGAAGCAGAACAATTATTGCAGTCGGATCAATCTAAAGATAGGGAGAGAGCTGGTGTTTACTTATTGAGAGCTCATCGGGGTTTTCCTAAAAACAAGGCATTGATGAAATTATTTTCTGAACCTGAATACAAAAAATTAATGCAGCAGACTGAGCTGGAATTTTTACGAGAAAATGCTAAACGAATGCCTGAAATTGATGAAGAATTATATTTCGCAATTGAAGAAAGAAATAATCAAATAGATTTAACTGATAAAGGGCGTGAAGAATTAGCTCATGGTTCTTATGAAGGAAAACAATTTTTCGTTCTGCCAGATCTTGGAACTGAAATAAGCAAAATAGAAATCGATCCCTCAATTAAACCTGAAGACAAACTTAAAAAGAAAGATGAACTTTATCATACTTATGCTGAACGTTCAGATAGAATCCACACACTTAATCAATTATTAAAAGCTTATACATTATTCGAGAAAGATGTTGAGTACGTTATAACAGAAGATGGTAAAATTGCAATAGTTGATGAATTTACTGGACGTATATTGCCTGGAAGAAGATACTCAGATGGGTTGCATCAAGCTATTGAAGCAAAAGAAAATGTAAAAGTTGAAAGAGATACCCAAACCTTAGCGACAATTACACTTCAAAATTATTTTAGAATGTACCGTAAACTTTCTGGAATGACTGGTACCGCTGAAACTGAAGAATCAGAATTTTTTGAAATCTATAAATTGGAGGTAGTCGTTATTCCAACAAACAAACCGATTTTAAGAGATGATGAAGACGATGCAATTTTCAGAACAAAGCGTGAAAAATTTAACGCTATTATTGATAAAGTAAGAGAGTTGAAAGAAGAGAAACGTCCGGTTTTGGTTGGCACTACAAGTGTTGAAGTATCGGAAACGATTAGCAGAATGTTAAAGCGTCAGGGCATTACCCACAACGTATTAAATGCAAAACAGCATCAACGTGAAGCTGAAATTGTTGCGTTTGCTGGTCAACCTGGTGCAGTTACCATTGCGACTAATATGGCTGGGCGTGGAACAGACATAAAACTGGGAGCTGGAGTTCGTGAAAATGGAGGTTTATACATTCTTGGAACTGAAAGACATGAAGCTAGAAGAATAGATAGACAATTACGAGGTAGATCAGGAAGACAAGGAGATCCGGGTGTTTCTAAGTTCTTAATCTCATTGGAAGATGATTTAATGCGTCTTTTTGGAACTGATAGAATCACTAATGTTATGGGCAAATTAGGAATGGAAGAAGGAGAAGCAATTCAGCATCCTTTGATCAGCAAGTCCGTTGAACGAGCTCAAAAGAAAGTAGAAGAAAATAACTTTGCGATTAGAAAACGCCTTCTTGAATTTGATAACGTTATGAATCAGCAAAGGGAAGTAATTTATTCGAGGAGGAAACAAGCATTAGAAGGTGAACGATTAAAGGCGGAGATTTTTGAGTATTTGGAAGAATATATTACAAGTGTTGTTGATTCTAGTTATGATGATGCTGATATTGATAAAATTCATGATGATATTTTACAACATCTTCTCGTTGATTTTAGAATTGAACCGGAAGCATTTGAAAAACTTGGCAAAGATGGATTAGTAGAAAAGTTAGTTGAAGTTTCTAAAGATTTTTATAAGAGAAAAGAAGAAATGATTGGTTCAGAGTTGATGGCTCGTTTAGAAAGATATGCTGTTTTAAGTGTTATTGATGAAAAATGGAAAGATCACCTGAGAGAAATGGATGATCTTAAAGAAGGTATTGGGCTTAGAGCATATGGTCAAAAAGATCCGCTTTTAGAATATAAAGGGGAAGCGTATGGTATGTTCGTTCAACTTCTTGAACACATAAGAAATAATGTTGTCTCGTTTTGTTTTAAATTTTGGCCTCAGGAACCAGCGGAGATTCAAGGAAGAAGACCAGCGCCAGCGCAAAGAATGCAGACCATTAAAGACACAACCGATAATTTAGGATTAAAAACACCGTCGCTTGAAGATCAAGCTGGACCACGCGGAAAACAGCAGCCAGTTAGAGTAGAAGAAAAAGTTGGAAGAAATGATCCTTGCCCTTGCGGTAGTGGTAAGAAATACAAAAATTGCCATGGTAAAAACTTCTAATTGAGGAGTTTATGAAAAAGATAGAAGCTATAATTCGTCCTTTTAAGTTAGATGATGTTAAAGAAGCTTTACTTGAGGTTGGTGTAAGGGGAATGACTATAACTGAAATTAGAGGATATGGTCGTCAAAAAGGACATAAAGAAACTTACCGAGGCAGTGAATACCAAATTGAATTTGTGCCCAAAATAAAATTGGAAGTTGTTGTTGATAATTCCATGAGCGAAAAAGTTGTTGATGCTATTCTTACAACTGCTAAAACTGGACAAGTTGGTGACGGAAAGATATTTATTTCTGATATAGCCGATGTAATTAGGATTAGAACTGATGAATCGGGTCCCGAAGCATTATAATTTATTTCCATTAACTATTTTAAGGTGACTGCATAAAAGTTTTTACAAAGTTTGCAATTAAAAAGAGATTATAATGAAAAGTGCAAAAAAACTTTATGCAATTTTATTCATTTCTTTTTTTTCCATGCTTATAATTAGCTGCGGAGTGTGGAAAGACTATACTACTTATTTCAATACCTACTATAATGCCAAAACGTTATTTGACCGCGCTGAAGAACAAATATTGTTGGAGCAAACTGATGTATTTGCATTTCGTCGTGAAAGAATTAATCAACAAATAAACCAAGATTTAACTAAAGTAATTGAAAAGTGTTCAAAAATTCTTCAATTCGATCTTGAGTCATCATATTTTGATGATGCACTATTCATGACCGGAAAAGCATTTTATTATCAGCAAGAATATGCTAAAGCCCAAAGAAAATTTTTAGAGCTTGCATCAATTGAGTCTGATTATAAATATCATAATAAGCTTTGGTTAGCAAAATCTTATCTTCAGTTAAGAAATTTTGAACAAGGATTAATCCTATTAGAACAAGTAAAGAAAGATGCGCTTCAAGATGAAGATGAATCTTTATTTAATAATGCATTCATTACTAAAATTGGATTTTTTGTATTCAGGGAAGATTACAAATCTGCAGTAAAAGAATGTGATGAATTTATTGGCTCGTCTCAAGACGATGAGATCTCAGCTCTTGTACTTTATCAACTTGGAAGAATTTATTTGCTCCAAGATGATAAAGAAAATGCTCTTAAAGCTTTTGCAACTGTTTTGCAGCATTCTCCAACGTTTGAAATTGAATTTGAAAGTAGATTGGAATATGGCATTCTATTAAAAGAACTTGATAGATTAGACGAAAGTGAAAGTATTTTATTGAAATTACGCGATGAAGGAAAATTTGTAGCTCAAATGGATAGAATATTAAATGAAATAGGGCTGCTATTTTATGATCAAGGGAAAGAGAAAGAAGCTATCAATATTTTTAAGGATGTGGATTCAACTTATAAAATAAAACCAACAGCTGGCTTTGCACAATTAATGCTTGGTGAAATATACGAGCGAAGTTTTGGTGATTATGATAGTTCATATAAATACTATGTTAAAGCTGCTTCTTCAATGGCTCCAAGAGAAAGAAAAATGGAAGCTGGAGATAGATCCAGAAGTATATCCAAATATTTCGATTTGAGAAAAGGTATCAGAGAGTTTGATGTACAAATTGATTATGTGAAAAATCCAGATCGTTTTTTACGTGATTCAATTGATTATGATATTGCATTTAAAGAATATATGGAAGAGAGTCGAAAAAAAGCTGAAGCATTAAGCCAGGGACTTTCTCCTCAACAAATAACCGATAAACAGTTGCAAGAGCAGCTGCAACAGCAGCAACAAGCGCAACAACAACAGCAATCTCAAACACAAAAGCCAATAAAAGAAGGGGAAGAAATTCCTTTATCGCAATTAATAGCACAAGGTAAAGTTAAAAAACCCGAGCGGCCAAAGATTACTATTGATTCACTTAATTCCCTTAAAGCAAAAAATTATTATGAACTTGGAAGTTTATTTTTTTCAGAATTAGATGTGCCAGATTCAGCTTATTATTATTTCAATGGTGTATTAACAAATTCAAACGATAGTTCTTTTCAAGTTAAAACCTTTTTTGCACTTGGAACTTATTTTGAAACTTTAGAACAAAAAGAGAAGGCAGATAGTTTTTATCAAATAGTATATGACAAATATCCAACAAGTACTCTTTACCAAGAAGCCGGTAAGAAATTAGGTTTAATTAAAAAAGAAGAAAAACAAACAGCTACTATGGAAGATCCGGCTGAGAAGCAATATGTGAATTCTGAAAATGAATACTATAAAAAAGAATATCGAAAAGCAGTTGCTGGATTTCAGAATGTATATTTGACTTATCCAAATTCAAATTTAGCGCCAAAAGCTATTTACTATGTTGGCTTAATTTATGAAGAGATGAAACAGTATGATTCTGCTGCATTTTATTATGGAATATTATCATCAAAAGAATATCGAGGAAATCCGCTCAGCCAATTGGTGACAGCAAAATATGATGAATACAAACTTGAGCAAGAAAAGAAATTAAAAGAGCAAGAAGAAAAAAAGAAAGCATTATTAATGAAAGATAGTTTAGCTCAAAAAACTAAAGTTGATTCTGCTGCAATAAAGGATTCTATCAAACAAATATTACAGCCAGATGAAATTGAAAAAGATTTAAGTGATGATGCACCAATTAATAAAGAACGTACGAATGACGATCCTCCTAAAAAAATTATTGACGACAAAGTAAAACCAACAGTACCCGATACTTCGAAGAAAAAGATTCAATATTAGTTAAAAGCAGCATTTCGAAATGAACCACAAAAAAGTACTCGAGTTAATAGAGGAAAAAGAAGGGGTTCACGTTGAATTCAAACAGCGTTTCTCTTCGCATGAAAAAATAGCAAAGGAGTTAATTGCATTTGCGAATACCAGCGGAGGATACCTTTTAATTGGTATTGATGATGATGCCTCAGTGTACGGAATTGCTAGTGAAAAAAGTGATACTGAATTAATTAGAGAAACTGCAGAAAAGTATTGTGAGCCGCCAATAGATTATAGAATTTCTTTTCATGAAATAAAACACAAGGAAGTTTTAGTAGTTGAAGTACTAGAATCAAAAATTAAACCTCATCGTCTTCAAGATTTTAATAAAACTCTCGATTTAAATACTGCACAAGTTTATGTACGCATAAATGATAAAAGTGTTTTAGCAAGTAAAGAGATGATTAAATTAATGCAGACAACTAGTTCTGGAAAATCATTAGTTAATTATAATGTTGGGAAAATTGAAAAATCAGTTTTTGAATTTTTAGATAAGAATGAATTAATTACAGTTAAAGAATTGTCAAAACATTGTAACATATCCGAAAGAAGAGCATCAAGGACTTTAATTAAATTAGTAAGAGCAAATATTATACTTATACACGTAAAAGATAATGGTGAAAATTATTTTACATATTCTGGTTAATTGATCAAACCGAATCATAAATTCTTCTTAGATCGAAAATCGATATTCCATATGCTACAGCAACATTTAGTGATTGTTTAATTCCGAATTGTGGGATATCAATAGAAAAGTCACAAAGATCAATTAATTCTTGAGAAACTCCTGATATTTCATTTCCTACAACAAGGCAAAGTGGAAAATCGTTTTTCTGCACTGTATAATAGGGTATACTTGAATCCGTTAGTTCAAGTGAACATATTTTAAATCCTTTCTCTTTTAAAGAAAGGATTACTTCTGCTGGATTCTTAACATATTCCCATTCAATACTATTTTGGGAGCCTAATGCAGTTTTAAGAACTTCTTTCTTTTCAGGAGTTGGAGTATAACCGCATAGATACAATTTTTGAATCATGGCTCCATCTGAAGTTCTAAAAATTGAACCAACATTATAACTGCTGCGAATACTATTAAGTAAAACATAAACAGGTAATTTTTTTACTAAGTGAAGTGAATCGATAGTTGATCTGTTCTGTGATATTTCAGCGTGGGATAATTTTTTCATCCAATGTATGGTTCGCTTTTATAAGTTAATCTTAATCCGATAATGCCAATTACAATTAAAAAAATAAAAAACACTCTTAAAAAGTCTTTTGGCTCATCAAAAAAAATAATTCCGTAAACGGCTGTTCCAATTGCACCAATTCCAGTCCAGACTGCATATGCTGTCCCAATTGGAAGAGTCTTTACTCCCAATGCTAGGAAAACATAACTTAATATCATAGTAATAATTGTAAAGATGGATGGTATTAACTGAGTGAAGCCTTCAGAATATTTTAAGCCAACAGCCCAGCTTATTTCAAATATTGATGCAATTAAAATATATAACCAAGCCATTAGAATGATGCATTTGCAACTGAAAGATACTCATCAAGAGTTTGATTATTAATATAGAAATTCACCTTCTTGTATTCGGTGAACTTTTTTGCTGTTTCAACTAATTGTTCTTTAATTCTCGGTATATCACAAGTACCAGAAATTAAAAAATCACCCTTGAAATATACATCGGCCATTCCAGCGGAGACTGTTACTTGTACGAGCATTAAGCCAGGACCTTTTATAAAATTTTTAAGTTCATCAATTTCTTTGTACTGAAGTAGTTCATCAAGTGTTGCTTGTAACAAAGTTTTTTTAGCTATTACATTTATATTTTTTGTGATTAAAATATCATTACAGCCAATAGTTTTGCCAGTTAATTTTGTTCCTTCAAGTGCAACTAAATAAATGGTAGAAGGTGTAGTTAAAACATCTTCCGACTGTTGCTGCTCATCTTTTCTACAGCCGTAATTAATCACTAAAAGCAGAAGTAGAAAAAAAACTGAAATAATTTTCAAAAACTTTTTCATTATATCCTCAATTAAAAAAAATATGAATCAAACACTATTAGCTTTTGCTAAACCAATATAAAGATAAACAAAAGAATTTTATTTGAGAACTTTAAAGTAAACAGTATCTGCTATAGCAGAGCCAAATATACCAATTCCATCTCCCTGAATATTAATACGCGGCTCATGGAAATTTCCATCAAATTCTTGAACTGTTTTGAAAGTAAGGAAAAACAATCGAAAATTTTCATCACCAGCATAAATAATAGCTCTATATCTGCTGTAAAACCAAATTTCAAGCCACTCTAACTTTAGTGATATCTTATCACTGTAACTATTTACATTTTGCAGCCATCTCGCCCGAAACTTAAAATTATCAAATCGTTCTCTTAAATCTTTCATTGTAACATTTACATATGCGTTATTGAAGATAAAAGAAGATGTATCTGCATCCAGTGCAATGAATGAAAATCCGTAAAAGCTTGTACCGGGCGAAGGTGCAAAAGAGAAATTAAAATTTTTCATATCACCTTGACTATTCATCTCGCGGTATTTCAGTGAATCGAGGATTGAATCACCCGTCAATAATTTAAAACCCTTTGCTGGAACTTTAGTAATGGAACTTGCTGTTAGTTGTTTTGAATCAATTACAGCACTTACAATTAGCTTATAAGAATTGTTGTGGTCTATCTTTAAATCATTTCCTACGTATTCAAATGAGAATTTGGCTGGGTTATATTTGAGAGAATATTCTTTGTTGTTTTGAAGGTCAATTATTTTAACATTAGCATCAGATAAAATCACGTCTTTTGGATCGATGTATGTATTAAGGGGAATGTTTCGAGAAATTCTAATATTTGATACCTTATTGCCTGGGAGGAGATAACCTTCAATAACAATTTTAGGGTTGTAAGTATTTTGCCCAATTTCAACAACAGTCTCTCCACAACTAAACAGTACGAAAAGTAATGGAAGAAATAGAAATAAGTAAAATCTTTTTAAGAAATTCATATTTATTAAAATTTGCATTGAACACCAATACTTGGAAGCAGAGGAAACATTGAGACATTCGATACTTTTTGTGTAACCGTTCCGAGCTTAATTTCATTTTCATATTCAATAAACCAAACGTTTTTCCTATTGAGGAGATTAAAAATTTGTAAATATGGAGAAAGCGTCCAGCCTTCATAATGTATATTGTATGTTAAACTAAAGTCTAACCTAGCGTAATAGGGGAGTCTGAATTCATTTATACTAGAAGGATATATTGCAATGCTTTTTTGATTTCCGACCCAATCTGGAAAAGAGTTAATAACATATACTGAAGATGGGAGTGTTATCGGCTGTCCCGAATAATATGTAAAGCTAAATCCAAGAGTCCAGTTTTTATCAGGCTTAATAAATGGTTTTCCGAGAAATTCATTTTCAATATTACTTATGTCGATATTAGTCACAATATTAATAGTGTGAGTTCGGTCGTGTCGCGGCGGAAAACTTATTCCTTTGTTTATCATTTCAAGTTCATATTTTGTATTTGCGTATGAATAAGCTGCCCAGCCAGTTATAGCACCAGAATCTTTACGAAATAATAATTCCAGCCCAAGAGATGTGCCGTTACCTCGATTAAACAATCCTTTACTGGAATTAAATAGCGGAAGATTATCTTCTGAATAGTTATTAGTTGAAACATCAGCAAGAAAAGTATGGTTATATGAATAGATATTTTTGTAGGATTTGTAATAGAATTCTATTTCAAGCTCAGTTTTGTATGGCAATGCTTTTTGATATCCAAGAATAAAATGTGAAGCTGTTGAACCTTGATAATTTTCGTCTGCGCTTGTCCAAACGCTAACAAAAAACAATCGTGGAATTCTATTTGCATATTGAGTAAATAAACCAGTAGAAAATTTTAAATTGCTTGATTCTGTTAGTTTATATTTTATTGTCATACGAGGATCAATATTTCTGTAATCTTTATCAGAATCAAAATACTCTGCACGAATTCCGGTTTCAATATTCCAAAGGGGATTTGGTTTCCAATAAGAGATAAAGTAGAGTGAAAATAATTTTCTATGTTTGGAGACATCAACGCGTGCTGCAGATGTATTTTGCTTTAAGCTGCCAGAAACATTTTTTTGTTCAAATCCAAATTTGAACTCAAGATTTTCGCTGAAGAAATAATCTATTGCTCCTTTTAATGTTACATCAGAGATCTTATTTTCTTCGCGAAGTTCAAAATTATCAAAGTCAAAATCCGAGAAGAACTTGCTTCCAGTAAGCCAAAAGTTGCCGAAAATTTTTGGTGATAAAATTGTGCGCCAATTAATACTGCCAGTTTGGTTCCCCCATATATAATCGAATCCAATTGATTCAATACGATCTTTATCAAGGACGAAATCGAGATTATCTAAACTTCCGAAGTAACTTATACTAAGTTTATTTGATTGGTCAATGTCGAAAAAAGCTTTCACATTTCCATCAAGGAAATAGTAATCTGGAACATCGTCTATAATTTTTGCAAGTGTTTGATCGATATAAGTTCTTCTTAATGAACCAGAAAGTGATCCAATTTTTCCAATTGGAGTTTGCAGTGTAGCGTTAAGCGAAAGGAGACTTAATGCTGCCTTCCCTTCAAAATTATTTCTGTTGCCGTCATTATTTGTAATGTTTATAACAGAAGAAAGTCTTCCCCCATATTCTGCTCCAAAACCACCTTTATATACTTCTACATTTTTTATTGCATCAGTGTTAAATGTTGAAAACAATCCAAATGCATGCTCGGGATTGTAAACATCTGTTCCATCTACTAAAAATAAATTTTGGTCTGGCGTTCCGCCTCTTACATAAATTGCTGAAGAAAAATCTGATAAGGGTACAATACCTGGGAGCGACTGTAGTGTGCGTAATAAATCTGATTCAATTACTTGCGGAACTTTACTTATTTGAACTGGCGATAAATCAATCCTTGAAACGGGTTTATTGAAAAGTTTATCTATTATTTTTATTGAGTCAGCAATTACTACAACCTCGCTTTCTAAAATTGCCTCCTGATTCAAGTAAACATTAATTCTTTTAACTTCATTTGTTACGAGTGTTATTTCCTGAGAAAATGTTTTATAACCTACATAACTAACCAATAAAGTGTAATTGCTGGGTTTAACATTTGGTATAACAAAAAATCCGCTTACATTGGAACTTGAACCGATCTTTAATTCCTTCAAATAAATATTTGCACCAATTAATGCTTCTCCATTTGATGAATCATACACAAATCCATTTATTGTACATTCTGAGGTGGCCTGACCTAATGAGTTAAAGTATGATAGGAAACCAACGATAAAAATAAGTAAAACTAAATTTGGCATATGATGAAATAATTTTATCATTTGGACGTTAATGAAGTTTAATAGTTGCTGTAAATTTCCAGTTAAATATAAAGTATGCAGTAAAACTAATGAGTTAAAAATTGAAAATGAAGCTGCTTATTGGTTAATTATTTTTTGTTTGTATTATAATCTAAAAATCTAAGACGTCTTAAAATATAAGTGCCTAATTCTTCAGATGTTTGGCTGTGGTAAACCCAACCTCTTCTTTCTGAAAGGTAAAGATTATCGCGCAGTACTATTTCCTTTTTGCTGGTATCGTAAACACGAATTTGGACTGGATTCTTTATCATTTTTTGGCGTGAATATACACCTCTCTGGAAATAGGTATAATTCAAATGACCATAAACAATCAAATCAACATCAATAACTTGGGACACGGAATCTAAGTCAGTAGGGAATAATTGTGATAAATGTAATCCGGTATCTAACAAAACATACCAAGTTGAGTCATCAACAATTACGTTAAAGCCCTTTCGGTGAAATGCTCTAATAAATGAATCTCTTATCGTATCGTAGTCATAGGGATAAAATTGATTTTCAATAAATGGCATCACAATTACAGAAAGAGGCTTAGATTTTGCAGAATCATTTGGCGCAGAAAGTGAATAAGTAAAACTAACAGCGGCAAAAAGGAAAAATGAAATAAAATAAACTTTCATTTTAATTCACTTCCTTTCTTAAATATTTTCAAAATATTTTATTTGTATCCCATGACAATTAGTTTATCAACAACCATATCACCTAAATCGTAAACATTATAATTTTTTTGAATTAAGCCCCACCGCTCAGTAAAACTTAATCTCTCTCTCAAGACAACTTCTTTTTTTCTTGCATCAAAAACCCAAACCATAACTGGATTTGAAATTGAATAATCTAAAAACAAAGAACTTCTTGATTTATAAGTATTGTGAATTTGTCCGAAAACAATTAAATCAACATCAATTAATCTAGAAATTGAATCTGCATCAACCGGTAAAATTTTTGCTAATCTGTAATCAAGATTCAATAAAATTGACCAAGTGGAATCATCCATTACAACATTGTAATCTCTTCTATAAAATGCTCTAATCAAACCTTCTCTTACTTGATCATTACCATAAGGATAATTCAAATCATCATAAAAAGGTAATACAACTACTGAATACTGCTTTGGCTTAACTTGTTTAGGCTGTGAGTATGATATTGAAGTAAAAGCGAAACAGAGAAAAAGCATAAATGAAATTATTACTGCTTTCATTCTAACCTCGGTTTCTTTTAGGAATATTAGGAAACTTTTAATCAAATAGAAAGGAAGAAATAAATAAAGAGAATAGCAGCATCTTATTAAGACTTTACAGCAAGCTGACCGCATGCTGCAGATATATCATCACCTTGTGTTTCCCTTAGCATAACTGTTATATTATTTTCTCTCAGCTTATTTGCAAACTCTAAAATATTTTTTTGTAGAGTTGGTTCAAGTTCGTTTGAAATTCCGCCTGGATTCATATGTTTAATACTGTTAAAGGGAATGAGATTAATCTTGGAAGGAATTGATCTGCATAATTTTATGAGAGCTTTTACATCTTCCTCTCTGTCATTAATATTTTTTAACATCGTGTATTCGTAAGTAATGCGTGTCTTGGTTTTTTTCGCATAGATTTTAATTGCATCGAGATTTTGCTGTAAAGGATATTTTTTATTTATCGGCATAATTTTCGAACGGATATCATCAAAACAAGAATGGAGAGAAAGAGCAAGTTTAACTCTTAAATTACTTTCTGATAATTCTTTTATTTTATTAGGAATGCCAGCAGTGGAAATTGTGATTCTTGTACGGCTCAAACCTTTTGTTAATTCATGTGTGAATATTTCTGCAGATTTAATTGTAGGGTCGTAATTTATAAGAGGTTCTCCCATACCCATATACACAATATTTGTAATTTTTTCTTTTCCAATCTCTTTAGCAATCATCAAATATTGATCAACAATTTCGCCGGCGGAAAGATTTCTATTAAAACCCATCAATCCAGTTGCGCAGAATTTACAGTCCAAAGGACAGCCGACTTGAGTTGAAATGCATAATGTATTTCTTTCTTTTTCTGGAATTAAGACGGATTCTATTTTTTTTCTGTCAAAGGTTTCAAATAAGAATTTGGTAGTTCCAGTTGAATTTGATTTTTGTTCTTTAACTAGAGTTAATGTTTTTAAATCGCATTCGTCTTCAAGGTGTTGTCTAGTTGATTTCGGAATGTTAAGCATCTCATTAAAATCGAATGAAATGTGATTATATATCCAATTGAAAATCTGATTTCCGCGGTAATTTGGCTCGCCTATCCTTTCGAAGTAGTTATTTAACTCATTTAGAGAAAGTCCTTTGAGGACAAATTTTTTTTCTTTTTCTTTCATGAAAACAAATATAGAGAGGACAAATTAATTTGCAAAGTCCGGTAAAATTAGAATTTACACTCTTTATTTTGCCAATTAGTAACACGTAAATAGTAATTGTGTCAATTCGAATCCCGCACAGCGTGATGAGAAATCTTAATCCATAATAACTTTTGCAATCTCTGCGGTTTGAAAATTTATAATATTATTCCACGGAAAAATACAAAGCTTTACACGCAAAGAACGCAAAGATTTCGTAAAGATCGCAAATAAAATAATTGCACTTTGCGTAGCCTTTAATTAAACAAAATTATTATACCCAAAATTTTCACTTGCTTATTTTAAAATTATTAATCAGTTTAAATAGGGGTTTAAATTCTTTAAATTAAACGGAGGGTATATGAAAAAATTAATCAATCAATTTACCACTCACTCACTCACATATTTTTAACACTATTGATAATTACATTTTTTAATTTTTGTTCGGAAGAAAAGCCAACTGAACAATTAACAAGCAAAGAGAAATCAGTTTTGCAAAAAACTAATGAAGCCGGTGATAAAATTAGTTTCAGTATTACTGGTGATTCTACCAAAACAGATACAGCTAAAATAAAAGATAAAGAAAAAAATAAGGATAAAGGGAAAGGTGGAGGGATTGTTCCTAATGCACCAGTATGTGGAGTAATGGACAAACAATATTGGATAATGGAGAAATATTTACAAATTCCGAACAAAAGAATAGGGATTTGGATAAATCAACAATTTTATAATTATGAGTGGTTAAATAAAATAAAAAATTACTATAGTTTTTCAAATCTTGCAGTTGTTTGGCCATTAGATAATAATCCACAGACAATGATTAATAGGATACAATTATGCGAATCAGTAGGGTTCTCTAGATATTCGGATTTAATGCATATTATTCCCAGCAAATACAATTTTTGGGTAACATATGATTATATAAAAGATTTTCTTTACCATTATACAGATGAACCACTTGAAATTGAAGAACATACTTGGAGCCTAACAGATCTTATAAATGCTTCAGCTGCTATTTTAAGTGTTAGATCAGATGCAAAATTTCTAGTAGGAAGTGCAGATAATCAGTATACAACATTTGGTAGCACTCTACCTTATTACTTACAATTTGCAAATTTAACTCCAAATTCTGGTATGATGTATTCTGATTATGAAAGCGGAATCTTTAATAATATAAATGATCAAAGTGAGGTATGGGATTTTTTCAAAAATTATTTCGGTCAAACAAAAGTATTTACACAATGGATTGGTCTTGATGAAGATTATCATAATTTAGGGAATGTTGAATATGGTAGATTGTTAGAAGTGGCAAATGACCATAATTACAGCTTAATTTGGTTATATGCTGGAGGTGCAAGTGAATTATACAAGGTTGATATATTCTGTGGTTATGCATTTCAAAAAGGTTGGTTAAATAAATTTGAGAGACTGTGGATTTATACATGCGAATGTTCAAAAACTAATCCTTGTGATTACAATCAAAATGATTTAGCTGACGGCTGGGTCTTATCAAACACTTATGCGACTTCTACAACAAGAATTACTACCAGATGAGAAATCATTATGAAAAAGACAATGAATTTTATTCTAATACTATCTTTAATATCTGTTGTTAATTTTAGTCAAACTAGAATAGGAATTAAGTATGAACCTTTTTTAATGAAATCAAGATTCATATCAAATACTTTTTTAGAATCAGGAACCAGAAATCAAATTTTTTTATCAAGTGTATATGTATCGTACTCAAGTGTAATTTCAAGAGATTTATTTTTCACAATTAGACCAGGTATTTTGCTAACCTGGGATCATTCTCAATACAATGGGCTTGAAATATATATTGCGGGTGAATATTTCTTTAACAAAAAAATTTATCTAATCTGTGGAATAACAGTTCATGATAATTGGAGAAAAATATCATCCACCAATGTTAATCACCCAATTAACGATACATTCTATTTACTAATCAGTGGGATAGGTTTTTATTTGTCAGATAAAATTCCTTTTGAAATTCAATGCCTCGTGCCAACAAAGAAAAAAATTGGACATGAATTACTAATCGCTTTAAATCCAATTGAGTTAGATTATTTAATTAAAATAAGCATTGGATTTGAATGGGAAATTTAATCGGTGCCAAAACCAAGACCCTTGTGATTGTGACCCAAACTATTAATCTGGCGAATGGATATTAGTTAATAAATACCCAACATGGGAAACTAGAACAGTAAGCTATTATTGAGAGGATTATATAATGTATAGAACAAGAGTAATACTAATAATCTGCTTTATATTATCTCAAAAGATATTGCTTTCACAAACTCAGGTTGGTTTTCG